>NZ_JBVVPT010000036.1:0-48213 GCF_055811715.1 Bradyrhizobium sp. WSM4872
CCCCCCCCACCCGGCACCGCGCCTGGCCCGGCGGGGCCCCCCCGCCCCCGCCCGGGCCGGGCGCAACACCGGGGCCCCCCGCCGGGCGGCCCCCCCGGGGGGGGGCGGGGGCTCGACACGGGGTGGATGAGGCGCCCGTGTCGGACGCAGGATCCACGTGAGATCGGCCGCAGGGCCTCAAATCAGAAGCAGGTGCGAACGCGGCCGACGTACTGGCCGAAGGCGTTGTACTGGGCGGTCCAGCCGCAGCGGTGATAGCCGTTGTAATAGGGGTCGTTGCTGGCGGCGATCGCGGAGCCGACGACGGCGGCGGTGGCGATGCCCAGGCCGACGCCGACGCCCCAGCCGAGCGGCTTGGCTTGCGCCTGCGAGGTGGTGGCGACGACGCTGCCAGTCAGGGTGAGCGCGGTGAGGGCAACTGCAAAAATCTTGGTCTTGATCGACATGTGAAACTCCATCCGGGTTGAGGCGGTCCGTTGTGGCCCGCGTACCGAGTTGGACGGAGGCTCCGCGCGTCCGGTTCGAAACCGGCAAAAACGGAGGTCGAGTCTGGCTCTTTCCCGAATGATTCCAGGAGGATAAGCGCTAGCCGAGAGGGCCTTTGGCGAGCCTCTTCACGTCGAAGTTATCAACCTCGGCAAGCAGCTCGCAAAAAGCGCGGGCGCCCTGGTCGATCAGCCGCTCGCCTTTCGCGGCGACGGCCAGCGTCGCATTGCCGATAGCGCCACTTGGGTTGAGATCCTGCGCCTGCCAGGCGAACGGTGCGGGTCGCTGCGTCGACAGCCAGCGATATTGCTGCTCCATCGCGATGCTGCTCGCGGGAAAATCCGCGATCGCATCAACGCGCACCTGATCGGGATAGCGGGCCAGCATGATTGAGGTCTCGACTGCACCGCCGTGGATGCCGTGCCGTACTTCGTCGGCCGGGAACAGCTGGTCCGCGCCCGACAGCCGCGACCACGACGTGGTCACCACGAACAGCTTCTGATGCGCGCGAAGATCTTGCGCGATCAGCATCATGGCCGCGCTGTTGCCGCCATGGCTGGTGATGATGACGAGCTTCTTCAATCCGCGGCGCGCGACGTCTTCGCCGATCGCGGTCCATTTTTTCAACGCGACTTCAGTCGGCAGCGTCTGCGTGCCCGGATAGTCGATATGCTCGGTGGAAATCCCGATCGGTTCAACGGGCAGGAAAGTGGCCGGAGCGCTCTCGGGCAGCAGCTCGCGCACCCGCGCGACATAGGCGTCCGCGATCAGCGCGTCGGTCTCCAGCGGCAGATGCGGGCCGTGCTGCTCGGTCGCCGCCAGCGGCAGCACCGCGATCCAGCGCGAAACCTCAGCTGGGCTGGTGTCGGCCCAGCGGATCTCGGTCCAGTCGCGGGAAGGCGTCATCAAGGTTTCTTTGCCCGAATTTGTCACGTAATTTGGGTTATCTGGGGACGCGGGCCAGGCCGGCTCGCGTCCCTGAATGTCTTGCGGTTTTATCGCGTTGCTTGGACATCGGCTAGAAGCGATCGACGGAGTCCCATCATGAGCCCCTCTCATCTGCGGCGAGCCTTAACGGCGGGCCTGATGGCCGCTTTCGTCTCGGTCGTTCCGGCGCGCGCCGAGACCCTGGACAAGGTCATGTTCGGCACCAATTGGGTCGCCGAGGCCGAGCATGGCGGCTTCTTCCAGGCGGTCGCAGACGGCACCTACAAGAAATATGGGCTGGACGTCACCATCGTCCCCGGTGGGCCCAACGAGAACAACCGGATGCTGCTGATCGCCGGCAAGATCGATTTCTTCATGGCCGCGAACACGCTGATGTCGTTCGACGCGGTCGCCAATAACGTCCCGGTCGTCACCATCGCCGCGGTGTTCCAGAAGGATCCGCAGGTGATGCTGACGCAGCCCGATGCCAAGGTCACCAAGATCGAGGACCTCAAGCCGCTGACGCTGTTCGTCTCCAAGGAGGGCATGACCAGCTATTTCCAGTGGCTGAAATCCGAATACGGTTTCAGCGAGAAGAACGTTCGCCCCTATAATTTCAATCCGCAGCCCTTCATCGCCAATCCCAAGAGTGCGATGCAGGGTTACGTCACCTCCGAGCCCTTCGCGGTCGAGAAGGCCGCCGGCTTCAAGCCCAACGTGTTGCTGCTCGCCGATTACGGCTTCAACACCTATTCGACCCTGATCGAGAGCCGCCGCGACGTGGTCGAGAAGAAGCCCGACCTGGTGCAGCGCTTCGTCGATGCCTCCATGGTCGGTTGGTACAATTACATCTACCGCGACAATTCCGCGGGCAACGCCATGATCAAGAAGCTCAATCCGGAGATGACGGACGAGCTGCTCGCCTATTCCGTGGCCAAGATGAAGGAGTACGGCATCGTTGATTCCGGCGATTCGCTGAAGAACGGTATCGGCGCGATGAGCGACGAGCGCTACACCTCCTTCTTCAACAAGATGGTGAAGGCGGGCGTCGTGAAGGCGGACCTCGATTTCCGCAAATCCTATACGCTGCGCTTCGTCAACAAGGGCGTCGGCGCCGAGCTGCGCCCGAGCAAGCCGTAGCGCAAGGCCGATGTCATCAATCCAAACGTCGGCGGGGGCTGAGGCCGGCCTGACGGCCCTGGCTGTCAGCCTGCGCGGCGTGACGAAGACCTATGACAACGGCGTGATGGCACTCGGCCCGCTCGACCTTGCGGTGCGCAAGGGCGAGTTCATCTCGCTGCTGGGCCCGTCAGGCTGCGGCAAATCCACCGCGCTGCGGCTGATCGCCGAACTCAGCGCACCGTCGTCGGGAATCGTGAGGCTGGCGCGTCGCGAGGGCGGACCCCAGCCAGGTCTTGTTCAACCAGGTCATATTCAACCAGGTCATGGCATCGGCTTCGTGTTTCAGGAGCCGACCCTGATGCCCTGGACCAGCGTGCGCGAAAACGTGCGACTGCCGCTGAAGCTCGCAGGCGTTCCGAAGGCGGAATCGCGCGGGCGTGCCGACGAGGCGCTGGCGAGCGTCGGGCTTGCCGATTTCGCCGAGGCTTTCCCCCGCGAGCTCTCCGGCGGCATGAAGATGCGGGTGTCGCTGGCGCGCGCGCTCGTCACCGACCCTGACATCCTCCTGATGGATGAGCCGTTCGCGGCGCTCGACGAAATCACGCGCTTCCGCCTCAACGACGACTTGCTCGCGCTGTGGCGCAGGCTAGGCAAGACCGTCATCTTCGTCACGCATTCGGTGTTCGAATCCGTCTATCTGTCGCAGCGCGTGGTGGTCATGACGGCGCGGCCGGGTCGCATCCAGGCCGACTTCCGCATCGAGACGGTCGAGCCGCGCGGCCAGGAGTTTCGCACTTCAGTCGCCTATTCCGATTATTGCCGGAAAGTGTCGGCGGCGCTGGCGCCGTCCTATGCAGGGCAGTCGACGCTATGAACGCGCAAACTTCCGTCACTGCCAAGCCGTCCGGCGCGCAACGCGCGGTGCGCTTCGTGCTGCCCGTCATCGTGTTCGCGGCGGGCCTGCTCGCCTGGGAGCTCGTGGTCCGCATCAAGGACATCCCGCCTTACGTGCTGCCGGCGCCCTCCGTCATATTCGTGACACTGATCAAGGATTGGGCGGTGCTGTCACAGTCGCTCGCCGCGACCCTGCTGACCACGCTTGAAGGTTTTGTCGCGGCCAGCATCGGCGGCATCGCGCTGGCGTTGCTGTTCAATCAGTCCAAATGGGTGGAAGCATCGCTATTCCCCTATGCCGTGGTGCTTCAGGTCACGCCGGTCATCGCGATCGCGCCGCTGCTGCTGATCTATCTGGAGCAGCAGACCGCGGTCGTGGTCTGCGCCTTCATCGTCGCCTTTTTCCCGGTGCTGTCGAACACCACGCTCGGACTCAATTCGGTCGATCGCAACCTCGCTGGCCTGTTCCAGCTCTATGGCGCCTCGCCGCAGCAGACCCTGCGCTTTCTCAAGCTGCCGGCGGCGCTGCCTTATATTCTCGGCGGCCTCCGCATTGCCGGCGGCCTGTCGCTGATCGGCGCGGTCGTGGCCGAGATCGCGGCGGGAACGGCCGGCGCCGGCTCCGGGCTCGCCTACAGGATCGCGGAATCCGGCTACCGCTTGAACATACCCCGCATGTTCGCAGCGCTGCTGCTGTTGTCGCTGGCCGGGATTGTCATCTATGGGGTGCTGGCGCTAGTTTCCCACCTCGTTTTACGGCGCTGGCACGAGAGCGCGCTTGGAAAGGACAACTGATGACCACCGGTTCGATTTCGTCCGAAAAGATCGACCTTCTGATTTATGGGCCGGTCCGGCCGATCCTCGAGAACGGGTTTTCCGATCATTTCGTCGTGCACAAGGCCGAGACGCGGGGCGATCTCGAGCGGCTGACGCCGGCAATCCGCGAAAAGATCCGCGGCGTGGCGGTGACCTATCACACCGTGCGCGCCGACAGGGATTCGCTGTCGCAATTGCCCAAGATCGAGATGGTGGCGAGCTTCGGCGTCGGCTACGACCACGTCGACGCCAAATACGCCGCCGAGCACAACATCATCGTCACCAACACGCCAGACGTGCTGACCGAGGAGGTCGCCGACGTCGCAATGGGCCTTCTGATCTCCACGGTGCGTGAGTTCATCAAGGCCGATCGTTATGTGCGCTCCGGTCTCTGGCAGACCCAGAACTATCCGCTCAGCGTCGGCTCGCTGCGCGATCGCAAGGTCGGGATCGTCGGCATGGGCAGGATCGGACAGGCGATCGCGCGCCGGCTCGATGCCTCGCTGGTGCCGGTAGTCTATCACACCCGCAATCCGTCCAAGGACGTCTCCTACAAGCACTACCCCGACCTGATCGAGATGGCGAAGGCGGTGGACACGCTGATGGTGATCGTGCCCGGTGGCGCCTCGACCAACAAGATGATCAACGCCGAGGTGCTGAAGGCGCTCGGCCCGCGCGGTGTGCTGGTCAACGTCGCGCGCGGCTCGGTGATCGACGAACCGGCGCTGGTCCAGGCGCTCAAGTCGGGCACCATCCTCGCGGCCGGCCTCGACGTGTTCGCGGCCGAGCCGAACGTGCCGGACGAGCTCAAGGCCATGCAGAACGTCGTGCTGCTGCCGCATATCGGCTCGGCCTCGGTGGTGACGCGCAACGCGATGGATCAGCTCGTGGTCGACAATCTCAAGTCCTGGTTCGCCGGCAAGGCGCCGTTGACGCCGGTTGCGGAAACGCCTTTCAAGGGGCGCTGATGAGAGTTCTTCGGGTCGTTGCATTCGCCGTCGCGGCCTCCTTGGCCGCGATCGGCATTGCGCAGGCGCAGGATACGACGACCCTGAAGAAGGAGATGCCCGGGCAGTGGGAGCTCTCGACCACCGAGCGCAGCAAGACCTGCGTCGTCACGCTCAAGGCCGACACTGCGGCTCAAGGCTTCAAGCTCGAGCTGGAGCCGGCCTGCAAGGCCGCGCTGCCCTTCACCAAGGACATCGTCGCCTGGAGCGTCAGGGGTCTCGACATCGTCCGCTTGCAGGATTCGAGCGGTGAAGCCGTGATCGACTTCACCGAGGTCGAGGCCGGCATCTTCGAGGGCCTGCGGCAAGGCGAGGGCGTCTACATCCTGCAAGACCTCGCCGCCGCCCGCTCGATGGCGAAGTCGATGGACCAGATGATCGGCGACTGGTCGATCGTGCGCGGCAACGGCCAGCCGGTCTGCGGGCTGACGCTGACCAACACGGAAGCCGGACCGGACAATTTCCAGGTCTTCCTCAAGCCGAAATGCGACGCGGCCATCGCGCAGTTCAACCCGACGCAATGGCGGCTCGAGCGCGGCCAGATCATCCTGCTGTCGAAGGCCGGCGAGGCCTGGCAGTTCGAGGCCGACGACAACGCGCAATGGCGGCGCGTCCCCGACACCGCCGATCCCCTGATCATGCTGCGTCAGTAGGCGCCGCGAAACCCGACCTCATCCTGAGGGCCCGCCATAGGCCGGCGTCTCGAAGGATGACCTCAGGCTAGGTCGTCGGCCTGGGCGGCGGCGCGGTGCCTTGGGCCCACTTCTCCATTTTGCCGAGCACGCCCCAGGCCGTGAGCGCCAGCGAGATCGGCATTGCGAACTGGCCGAGGCCCGGCACCGCCGAGACGAGCGTCCCGAGCAACCCGGCAAGGCCGCCTGCGTTGGGGCTCGCGGTCACTGACGAGAGCAGCGCCGTGATCAGCGAACCGCCGATGCCGAGCGCAGTTTTCTTGCCGTCGAGCATCTTGCCGATGGTGTCGCCGAGCGCGCCATTGACCTGGCCGAGGACGGGCTTGCCGTCCCCGTTGAGCAAGGTGCCGAGCAGGTCGACGACCTGCTTCAATTGATCGACGGGGGCGGAACTGGTCGGGGTGAGGGGTCCTGGCATGGGGGCTGTCTTGTTGACGAGGGAAAAGAGCCGTTCGAGCAGGCTGATCGGATCCGTGGTGGCGGGCAGCGTATTGCCCGATGTCGTCGTTGCCGGTGTCGTCGTTGGCGGCGTCACACCGCCGACCGGCGGCCGCAGCAATTGCGCGAGGTCCTCCAGCCGCTTCATGATCCGGGACACATCGCCGGTCGCTCCTGTGGGACCCGACTGCGTCGCGCGCGTGAGGGCGGCGACCGTGGCGCCGTCGAGAAGTCCGGTATCTCTCAGGCCGTTCTGCTGCTGAAACTGCGAGACCGCGGCCCTGGTCTTCGGTCCGCTGATGCCGTCCTCGGCGAGCGGCGGATTGGCGCCGAGCTTGTTGAGCGCCTGCTGCATGAGAACGATCGTCGACGCCGCGTCGTCTTCCGGCTCCGCGCGGCTCGCGAATTGCGCGCTGTCGTCGAGGGTGATCGAGGAATCCAGCGACATCATGGCATGCAGGATCACCGCGGTGCCGAGCTGGGAATCGACGTGGTTCGAATCGAACACGTGATCGCGGACGAATTTGCCGGCCCTTGCCTCAGGCGGGCCATACAGCGTCGAACCGCCATAGAGATAGGGCGAATTGCAGCCCTTGGCGTGATAGCCGAAGCCGTTGAACGCTTCGAGCCGGAACAGAATCCGCGCGATCCCCCAGTCGTGAGCGCCGACGAAATTCTCGATTCTGAAAGCGTCCACGGCGCCGTCCACGAACGTGGCAAACGGACCGCGCCCCTTCGGAACAAGCGTCGTCGCGCGATGAAGCGTTTCGCCGTTGCCGAGGTAGGTGTCGAAATCGAAATTGGACTCGCGGTAGTGGCAGAGGGCAGCGAAATACCAGGGGACGCCGGTCAGCCGTTCGATCTGCTGATAGGTCGCCTTGCCGTTGATGGCCTTGCGCGCGACCGCGTTCGCGTCGGACAGGCGTGAAGGCCGGATCTCGAGATTGGACCAATTGCCCTCGTATTCGCTTTTCAGACTCTCGAATGAAATCATTTTCCGCTCCCGCAATGAATGAATTTTCGCAACTGCGCGTCAGTCGAAATGGACCAGTGCCGTGATCAGGGCGCGAGGCCAGCGTGATCTCCCGCAAGTCTGGCAGGCCGCCGCGGCGCCGCGTGTGAAGTGGGTTACAACCTCGCCGGGAAAATGAGCGGCAGGACCGTGATCAGGGCGGCCGCCGGCGAGGGAACCGGCAGGACCGCTGCCCCGTTAGCGACGCGAGGCAGTCTGGCCAAGGAGCCCTGCATGACCACGCGCGTCCTCGCGATCGGCATCGAACCCGGCAATGCGGACTACAGCGCATTCCCGCAGCTCACGCCGGAGCTCGTGCGCAACTATATCGATGCGCAACTGCTGCGCCTGCGCGATCTCGGTTACGAGGTCACGAGTTGCCTGATCGATCTCGATGCCGCGGCGGAAGCCGCCGTCACGGCGGCGTTGCGCGAGGAGAATTTCGACTGCATCGTGATCGGCGCGGGCCTGCGCGAGCCCAGGGAGCGCCTGCTGCTGTTCGAGAAGGTGCTCAACCTCGTCCACCGCCTGGCACCCGACGCCGCGATCTGCTTCAACACCACGCCGGCCGACACCGCCGAGGCCGTGCAGCGTTGGGTCGATGCATGAGATGACGCGGCCGGCCCGCGCTGCGCGCGCGGCATGGCCTGAGCCGCCTTCGAGCCGAGCCTCCGGCGCCATCGCGAGACGTGCCGGGCCCCGGCATGGTGATTTGTCTGGTCCGAATCCGGCTGCGGCGCTATGAGTCGTCTGACCACAGGGGAGGGCGAGCATGCTTCGAGGTCTTCGCATTGGAAGTTTCGCTGTCGCGGCATGTCTGGCAGTTGTGATGGCGATGCCTCATGAGGCAGCGGCGCAAGACGCAATTGGCGGTGCCATCCTCGGCGGCGTCGGTGGAGCGATCGTGGGTGGCGCCATCGGCGGAGGCCGCGGCGCCGCGATCGGCGCCGTCGTCGGTGCCGGCACGGGCGCCGCGATCGCCTCGGAAGGCGAGCGCCGCCGCTCCGGCTATTACGCCTATCAGCGCGGCTGCTACATGCAGCGCCGGGACGGCTCCTACGTCCCGGTCGATCCGAGATATTGCTACTAGATCAACCGCATCCCGCGCAAACTCGCATGGCCGCTCTTGCCGACGATGATGTGGTCGTGCACGGCGATGCCGAGCGGCTTTGCGATGTCGATGATCGCCTTGGTCATCTGGATGTCGGCCTGTGACGGCGAGGGATCGCCTGAGGGATGGTTGTGCACCAGGATCAGCGCGGTCGCGGACAATTCCAGCGCGCGCTTGATCACCTCGCGCGGATAGACCGGGGTGTGATCGACGGTGCCGGTCTGCTGCACCTCGTCGGCGATGAGCTGGTTGCGCTTGTCGAGGAACAGCAGCCGAAACTGCTCCTTGTCGGCGAACGCCATGCTGGTGCGGCAATAGTCGATCACCTCGTTCCAGGACGACAGCGCGTTGCGGCTGTTGACCCCGCCCTTGGCGACGCGATGCGACGCCGCCGCGAGCAGCTTGAGCTGGTGGATCGCGGATTCGCCGATGCCGTCCACCTCGCGCAGGCGCGCCACCGGCGCGTGCACGACCTCGGCAAATGAGCCAAAAATCTTGATCAGCGTCTTCGCCAGCGGCTTGGTGTCGCGTCGGGGCAGTGCCGGAAACAGCGCCATCTCCAGCAGCTCGTAGTCGCTGAGCGCGTCCGCACCCGCGCTGTAGAAGCGCTCGCGCAGCCGCTCGCGATGGCCAAGATAGTGCGGCGCCTCTTCGGGCTTGCTCTTGTCGTGGTCAGGCTTGGCGGGCATCGGCCGCCAGCATTGCCGCGGGCAATCGTTTTTGCAACCGTCAATTGCGGCGGCGAACCCGGTTCACGCCAGCCGGCGACCCGAAGGTCAGCCGTCAGCCGCCATCACCCGATCTGCTTCTCGCCGTGCCGCTCCGACAGCGTGAAGATCTCGACGCCGGTGGCGGTGACGCCGACCGAATGCTCGAACTGCGCCGACAGCGAGCGGTCGCGGGTCACGGCGGTCCAGCCGTCGGAGAGGATCTTCACATGCGGCTTGCCGAGATTGATCATCGGCTCGATGGTGAAGAACATGCCGGGCTTGAGCTGCACGCCTTCGCCGGGCCGGCCGATATGGATGATGTTCGGCTCGTCGTGGAACATGCGCCCGAGGCCATGGCCGCAGAAATCGCGCACCACGCTCATGGCCTGCGGCTCGACGAAACTCTGGATGGCGTGGCCGATGTCACCGGTGGTGGCGCCGGGCTTCACCGCGGCGATGCCGCGCATCATCGCCTCATAGGTCACCTCGATCAGCCGCTCGGCCTTGCGCGCGATCGGGCCGACCGCATACATCCGGCTGGAATCGCCGTACCAGCCGTCGACGATGAAGGTGACGTCGATGTTGACGATGTCGCCCTCTTTCAGCGGACGGTCGCCCGGCATGCCGTGGCAGACCACGTGGTTGAGCGAGGTGCAGGTCGAATAGCGGTAGCCGCGATACATCAGCGTCGCCGGATAGGCATTGTTGCTGAAGGCGAAGTCGCGGACGAACTGGTCGATGCGCTCGGTCGGAACGCCGGGCCCGACGATGTCGGTGAGCTCGTCGAGACACTTCGCCACCAGCGCGCCCGCCTTGCGCATGCCGGCAAAGGCGCTTGGCCCATGCAGCTTGATCTGTCCGGTCTTGCGGAGCGAGGTATCGGAGGCTTCAACGTAGCTCATGCGGATGCGGTCTTCTCGGCACGGGGCCGGTATCGAGGTGGGCGCAAGGGTCTGATTTAAGGCCCTAATTTAATGATCGCGAGCCTTCATGCAAGCCAAGGTTGGCGGGCATGCGCCCGAAAGCCGGCTCAATTCGGGACTTCTACGGTGGTTTCCACCGGCAGGGCGCCGCCGCGGACGCGGATTTCGCGGACGGGGTAGGGAACCCGGATGCCCTCGCGCTTGAAGGCGTCCCACAGCGCCAGCATCACGTCGCTCTTGACGTTGTCCATGCCGTCGGGGTCGGCGATCCAGAAGGTCAGCGAGAACTTCATCCCGGCTTCGGCGAATTCGGTCAGGATGCAATTCGGCGGCTTGCCCTTCTGCGCGCGCGGATGCGCGGCCGCGGTCTCGGCGGCGAGCTTGCAGACCAGCCGCGGGTCCGCGTCGTAATTGGTGCCGAAGGCGATCTTCACAAGCGTGTTCTTGTCGGTGTAGGTCCAGTTGACGACCTTCTGCGTCACCAGATCCTCGTTCGGCACCAGGAATTCGCGGCCATCGCCGGCGGCGACGGAGATATAGCGCGTCTTCATCGCGCTGATCCGCCCGGTGTTGTCGCCGATGGTGACGAGGTCGCCGGGCTTCACCGATTTGTCGGCGAGCAGGATGATGCCCGAGATGAAATTGGCGACGATCTTCTGCAGGCCGATACCGATGCCGACGCCGACCGCGCCGGAGAACACCGCGAGTGCCGAGAGATCGATGCCGACCGTGCCGAGCGCGATCACGATCGCGACCGCAAGCAGGCCGATGCGGATGATCTTGACCAGCAGCACCTGCACCGATGGCGTCAGATCTGTGGTCGAGTTGATCCGGCTCTCGGCGAAATTGCTGGCGATGTTGGTGAGCCAGAGCGCGATGAGCAGCAGCGCGCCGGCCTTGATCACGAGCAGCGGCGTCAGCCGCAGCCCGCCGAGCACGATGGCGAAGGAGTCGAGCAGGTCGACCGTCGCATCGAGCTGGCCCACGATGGAGAGCGCCGCGACGAACCAGGCCGTGATCGACACCAGCTTGACGATGAAGGCGTTGCGCAGCACCGAGGTCACCAGCCGGACCGCGAGCCAGGCCAGGCCGAGCTTGGCGGCGACCATCAGGAGATAGCTGCGGCTCGGCCAGGTCGCGTGGTACATGACCACGCGCGAGACGATCACGAGCAGGGTGAACGCCGCCGTCGAGGCGCTGGAGACCATCACCCGGGCGAAGTGCCGGAGCGGCAGCGGCCAGCGCATCGCCAGCGAGGTCATGTCGACCCGGCTGCGAACGGCGGCTTCCGTTGCATAGGCGATGCCGGCCGCGGCCAGAATGAGCCCGAATTGCAGGTAGAACCAGGGCGAGGAGATTTCCGCCCCGACGCTGCGCGCGGTGGTCTGCACGAACTCCATGAAGTCTTTGAGGTCCATGTCCATCGGTCTCGTGGGGAAGTCGTCGGGAGGCATTGATTCGAGCGCGCCGGAGAATCCCACAAAGGGCCCGGCGGGACCACCGATACACCGCTAGGTGAAGTGCGTTAAGGCCGCAAAATGCGGGCAGATTGCCGCGAGCGGGAGAAAATGGGTTGGCGTGAGAGTCCGCCGACGATAAGGATGCAATTCCAGCGATTTCGTACCCGGAAGGTGGATGGCTTCCCTCGACACTGTCAGCCTCGCCATATTGCTCGGCGCCGTCCTGGTGTTGGCCGGGATCCTGTCAAGCCTGCTTGCGCTGCGCTTCGGCGCGCCCCTTCTGCTCGTCTTCCTCGCGATCGGCATGCTCGCGGGCGATTCCGGTCCCGGGCAGCTGCAGTTCGACGACGTCCGCACCACCTATCTGGTCGGCTCAGTCGCGCTCGCACTGATCCTGTTCGACGGCGGCCTGCGGACCCGCTTTGCCAGCATCCGCACCGTGCTCGCGCCTTCCATGGTGCTCGCGACCGTCGGCGTGCTGCTGACCGCGCTGATCACGGCACCGTTCGCGAAATATGCGCTCGATCTCAACTGGACGGAGTCGCTGCTGGTCGGCGCCGTGGTGGCCTCGACTGACGCGGCCGCAGTGTTCCTGCTGGTGCATACCCAGGGTCTGCGCCTGCGCCCGCGCGTCGGCGCGACGCTGGAGGTGGAATCCGGCACCAACGATCCCTTCGCGATCTTCCTGACCCTGATGCTGGTCGAATACATCTCGCTCGGAACGGGCACGGCCGCGCACGTGCTGATGGAGTTCGCCCAGGAGGCCGTGCTGGGCGCCGTCGTCGGGGTGATCGGCGGGCGTCTGGTCGTCATCGCGCTCAACAAGGTCGCGCTGCCGCAGGGCCTCCACGCGCCGTTTGTCACCACCGCCGCGCTCGTCATCTTCGGCGGCTCGCAGATCATGCATGCCTCGGGATTCCTCGCGGTCTATCTCGCCGGTATCATCATCGGCAACCGCCCGACGCGCGCGCATAATTCGGTGGTGGCCTTCCTGGACGCCGCGACCTGGCTGGCCCAGATCGTGATGTTCGTGCTGCTCGGCCTGCTGGTCTCGCCGCGCCGGCTCGGCGGCAGCGTGGTGCCGGCGGTCGGGATCGCATTCGTCCTGATGCTGGTGGCGCGGCCGATCGCCGTGTTCGTGTGCCTCGCACCGTTCCGCTTCAACTGGCGCGAAAAGATATTCATCGCCTGGACCGGTCTGCGCGGCGCGGTCGCGATCTTCCTGGCCTCGATCCCGATGCTGGTCGGGCTGTCGAAGGCCTATCTCTATTTCGACGTCGCCTTCGTCGTCGTCATCATCTCGCTCCTGCTGCAAGGCTGGACCCTGGCGCCGGCCGCGCGCAAGTTGCACGTGGCGCTGCCGCGCGCCGAGCGTGGCCCGCGCCGTGTCGAATTGGACCTGCCCGGCCAGCTCGAGCAGCAGCTCGTCGGCTATCCGGTGCGGCCCAAGAGCCTGTATTTCCGTCGCGGGTTGATCCCGTCCTGGTCCAAACCGACACTGGTGATCCGCAACGAGAACATCTTGACGCCGACGGAAGCGGAGCCGATCGCGGCCGGCGATTACATCTATCTGCTGGCGCCGCCGGAAAAGGCCGAATCGCTCGACCGCTTCTTCGTCGACATGCAGCCGAGCTCGGCGCCGGACCCGCATCTGCTGGGCGACTTCATGGTCTCCGGCGAGCACACGCTGGCCGAGCTCGCGGAGATTTACGGCGTGAAGGTGAGCGAGGATGAGAGCGGGCACACGCTCGCTGATTATTTCGACGTCCATCTCGACCGCGCGCCGAAAGAGGGGGCGGAGCTCGTGCTGGACCCGATCGTGCTCGTGGCGCGCTCGATCTCCGGTGGCCGCGTCAACGTCGTCGGTCTGCGCCTGCCGGAAGACGAGGAAACGCCCGCGCCATTGACGCGCAGGCAGGTCCTGCGGCGCAAGCTTGCGGATCTGTGGACGTCGGTGGCCGGGGTTTAGCAGCGTTTCGCGCGTCGTGGCCGTGAGAATCGTTGAAGCGATATGCCTCCCCGATGTCGTCCTGGCGAAGGCCAGGACCCATAGCCACCGTCAGCTGTTTTGCGAGTGCTGGTGGTGACGATCTGCCCCCCACCACTCCTCCCTGGGGTAATTGGTCCTGGCTTTCGCCAGGACGACGGCGGAGAGCGATGGCGACAGCGCGGGAACCGCCACCAAATCGCCGCAACCGCCGAAGATTTGCGCGTCTTCGTGACCGCTGCTCCCGGAACGCTCCGTGATGCCGGTCGTTCTTAGCGGCGTATACGCTTCCGACAGGAGTAACCCATGCGAAAGCTCATCTTGCCCGCGATCGTCGCGATCGGCCTCGGATCGGCCGCGCCCGCGATGGCCTATGACACCGGCGATCAGATCTCGATGCAGGTCGCGCTCGACGTCGCCACCGATATCGGCGTCATGACCGTCTCGCACACCGAGTTCCTCGGCGATGAATGGCAGATCGATGGTCGTGATCGCGCCGGCCGCTGGATGGAGGTCGACGTGGACGCGCGAACGGGAGAGGTGCGCAACGTCGATCGCGGCTGGTAGTGGCGGGTCTCGGTAGCGGTGTCGGCGAGGATCACTCGGCCGGCACCGCTACCATCCAATGCCGCGCGATCGCCGCTCGCGGCGCGACCCAGGCGGCGCCGCTCTTCGTGATATGCGTGAGAATGCGCTCCAGCGCGCCGATCCGGCCGGGGCGGCCGATCATGCGCAGATGCAACCCGATCGACATCATCTTTGGTGCCGTCTCGCCTTCGCGCTTGAGCCATTCGAAGGCGTCGATGACATAGTCGGCGAAGTCGTTTCCGCTGAAACGCGCGGCGTTGTAATACTGCATGTCGTTGGTGTCGAAAGCGTAGGGCAGCACCAGATGCTGCTTGCCGGCGACCTCCTTGTAGTAGGGCAAGTCGTCGTTATAGGCGTCACTGTCGTAGAGGAAGCCGCCGTCCTCGACCAGGAGCCGCCGCGTGTTCGGTGAGGTCGCCGAGCGCGTGTGCCAGCCAACCGGGCGCTGCCCGGTGGCGCGCTCGATCGCCGCCACGGTCCTGGCAATGATTTCGCGCTCGCTCGCTTCATCCATGTCGGCGTGGCTCTGCCAGCGCCAGCCATGGGCCGAGACCTCGTGGCCGCGGGCAATGGCATCGCGCGCCAGCTCCGGCGAGCGTTCGACCGCACGGCCGCAGGAGCTCACTGTCGCCTTGACGCCGTAGGCGTCGAACAGGTCCATGATGCGCCACCATGCAGCGCGCGTGCCGTATTCGAAATGACTGTCGATGCAGGAATCCGGGCCGTCGAGCTTGTGGACCACTTCGTAGATCGCCTCGTTGGCCACATCGCCGTCGTTGACGGAAAACTCCGAGCCCTCCTCGAAATTCACCACCAGCGACACCGCGACGCGCGCGCCGTTCGGCCAGTGCGGGTTCGGCAGCTTGCCGCGATAGCCGACGAAGTCGCGATGTGAGACGGGTTGCTTTGCTTCGCTCATGGAATCAGTCCGTGGTTCCGGCCATGCGATGCAGGCCGACGACGCGGTCGCTGACGAACAGCAGGATCACCGTGCCCGCGAGGATGAGGGTGGAGAGCGCCGCGAGCGTCGGGTCGGGCGCCTCCTCGATATATTGCAGCATGCGGATCGGCAGCGTCTTGGTGCGGACGTCGGCGAGGAAGATCGATACCGGATAATTGTCGAACGAGGCCAGGAACGAGAAGATTCCCGCGATCAGGAATGACGGCGCCAGCGCGGGCACCATCACCCGCAATACGCTGCCGGGATAGGTGCAGCCGAGCGTTCGCGCCGCCTCGATCAACGTGAAGTCGAACCGCGCGAGACCCGCGATCATCGTGCGCGCGACATAGGGTAGCGTGATGACGAGATGTGCGACCAGCAGCGTCGCCCAGGGCGCGGTGAAACCGACGGCGCGAAAGCCCTGCAGCAGCGCGATGCCGAGCACGAGGCCCGGCATCATCAGCGGCGAAACCAGCGCGGTCGCAAAGATGCCGGCGCCCGGCAGCTTTCCGCGCGCGATCGCGATCGCCGCGAGCGTGCCTGATATCAGCGAGATCGCCGTCGACAGCAGCGCGATCTGAAGCGACAGCAGCAGCGACGGCCAGAAGCCGTCGAGCCGGCCGATCTTGCCGTACCAGCGCGTCGATGCGCCGGTCAGCGGCAGGTCGAACACCGGTGTCGGCGAGAAGCTCGCGGCGGCGATCACCAGCAGCGGCGCGATCAGGAACAGGGCCAGCCCGATCGCCATCACCCAGCAGACGATGATTGCGGCGCGCCTCATCATTTCGGCTCCCGCGACAGGCGCGCACTGAGCGCAACGATCGCGATCGCGATCGCCAGCAGCACGACGCCGGCGGCGGCACCGAAGCCGGGTTCGCGCGCCAGCAGATAGGCTTTTGCAATGGCAGTCGCGAGCGTCGGGTATTTTTCGCCAATCAGGAGCGTTGGCACCACATAGGCGGAGACCGAGAGCGAGAACACCAGCGCCACGCCAGCGACGATGCCGGGCAAGGTCAACGGCAGGATCACGCGAAAGAACGTCACGACCGGCGAGGCGCCGAGCGTGGCGGCGGCTTCGGCATAGCGCGGATCGAGCTGCGCCACGATCGCATAGATCGGCAGGATCATGAACGGTAGGAAGATGTTGACAGCGCCAACGATCAGCGCCGTCTCGGTGAAAATCATCCGGATCGGGTCTTCGATGATGCCGAGCGCGATCAGCGTCTCGTTGACGATGCCGTCGCTGCGCAACAGGATCGTCCAGGCAAACGCCTTGACGATGACGCTGGCCGCCAAGGGCAGAAACAGCGTCGCCAGCAGCACGGAGCGCAACGGCCCGCGGGCGCGGGCGAGCGCAAAGGCGGCGGGATAGCTGATCAGGAAAGCGATCAGCGTCGTCAGCAGCCCGAGCCGCAGGGAATTCCAGACCACGCCGAGATAATAGGGCGTGCCGAGCAGGCGCTTGTAGTTGGCGAAGGTCAGCCCGTTGGCATCGACGATGCTGACGCCGAGCAGCAGCACCAGCGGCAGCGCGAAAACGCCGGCGATGATGACGAAGGACGGCAGCACGAATCCGATCGCGGCGAGCCGCTCGCGGTCGACCGAAGGCGCGGCCAAAGGTGCCGGAAGGGCCGCCTCGGTCATGCCTGCGCCTCCATCGGAAATGCAAAGGTCTCGGTCACCGGCCAGCTCAGGCGGATCTCGTCATGCACAGCGGGGATCGCGCCGTCGCGCCCGGAGAGCTCTGCGAGCAGGCTTTCACCGGCCCCGGCATCGACCTCGACCAGCGTGCGCGAGCCCTGGAATACCACGGAGCGGACCCGGCCCGCGGCCGTATTCGCATCGCCCTGCTCGCCGATCCGCAACTGCTCGGGGCGCGCTGCGACGATGACGGGCGAACCCGCCTGGAAGTTGCCGAGCGCGGACAAGCGGCCGACCTTGGTCTCGACCTCGACCTGGCCGTTGCCAGCCGCTAGCACCGTGCCGGCAATTCGCGTCGAGAGGCCGACGAAGTTGAGTGCGAACAGGCTTGCGGGACGCAGATACAGTTCGCGCGGCTCGGCGAGCTGCTCGATGCGTCCCTTGTTCATGACCGCGACGCGGTCGGACATGGTCAGCGCTTCGTCCTGGTCATGCGTCACGAAGATCGCGGTGGCCTTCACGTCCTGGAGCAGGCGGCGCAGCTCGACCTGCATCTCCTCGCGCAACTTCCGATCGAGCGCCGACAGCGCTTCGTCGAACAGCAGCACATCGGGCTCGACAGCGATGGCGCGCGCCAGGGCCACGCGCTGCTGCTGGCCGCCCGACAGCGCCGTGATGCGTCGACCGGCGAGATGGCCGAGCTTGACCAGTGACAGCGCGCGTTCCACTGCAGCATCGATCTCGCGCCTGGCCGCGCCGCGCACCTTCAGCCCGAATGCGATGTTGCCGGCGACGGTGAGATGCGGAAACAGCGCGTAGCTCTGGAACACCACGCCGACATTGCGCTTGTGCGGGGGCACGTGGGTGACGTCGCGCCCGGCGAGCTCGACCTTGCCGGTGTCTGGTTGCGCCAGGCCGGCGATGGCACGGAGCAGCGTGGTCTTGCCGCAACCGGACGGGCCGAGCAGCGTGACCAGCTCGCCGCGCCGGATGGTCAGGTCGATGTGGTCGAGGACTGTCGTGGGTCCGTATGTCTTGGAGACGCCGCGAACGACGAGATGCGGGGCGGCCTCGCTCATGTCATCTCCTTGCTCCAGCGGTCGACCCAGGAGGCGCGGTTTTTGGCCACGAATGCCCAGTCCGGCGCGAACAGCGAAGCCGGGTCCGGGAAGCCCGCCGGCGTCGGCGTGCCCTTGTTGGTGGGCGCGACGAAAGCCTTGTCGGCGAGGATGATCTGCGCTTCCGGGCTCAGAAAGAAGTCGATCACGGCATCGGCGAGATCGCCGGCCGGTGCGCCGTTCACCTTCGCGATGCCCGACGGCATCGCAAAGCCGCCGTCCTGCGGAACGGCGAGATCGACCGGTGATCCTTCCGCCTTGCGGATCAGCGTGTAGGCCGAGAATTGGCCGCCGATCATCCACGCCTCGCCCTGCTCCATCAGATTGATGGCCTGCGGCGCGTTGGTGTAGACATTCAAGAGGTTGGCCCTCAGCTCCTTCACCTTCTTGAAGGCGGCGTCGATCTCGTACTGCGCCTCATTGTAGGGCTTGCCGGTCTCGAGATGGGCGGCCGCGAGCAGCGTCCAGAATCCTTCGGTGTTCGACAGCGACGGCACGATCACCTTGGAGGCATATTTCGCGTCCCACAGGTCGGACCACTTTGCTGGCGCCGTCTTCATGCGCTTGGTCGAATAGGCGATGCCGGCCCAGGGCCGCTGATAGTTCGCCCACATTCCGTCCTGATGCACCGAGCCGTCGACCAGCTTGCCCAGGTTGGCGATCGACGATGCCGACATCTTGGTGATCAGGCCGTCGCTGGCTGCCGGCAGCATCACCGGATCGTCCATGATGACGACGGAGATTTTCGGCGCGGCCTTGTCAGCCTGCATCTTCTGGAGATTGGTCAGCGAGTTGGTGCCCTCATAGAGCACCTTGCAGTCGAGCTTCTTCTCCAGCACGGGAAACAAATCGGCATTGAAATATTTCGCGGCGCCCGCGGGGCCGCCGATGACGATCTCCCTGGGCGCGGCGCGCAGCCGCGCCGGGGCGGCGATGATCGCGGCCAGGGCCGCGCCGGAGGTCAAAACGCTGCGTCGGGAGGGGGTGTGCATGGGCATGTCCCGTTTGTTGTGCGTAAAGCTTGCAGCGAGGACGCAGCAAGCGCCGTGCCAAATGTGCACATTTTATTAATTATGAGTTGTATCAATGGGCTGAGCGGATGGTGATCCTGTCCCCTGCGCGGCGCCTGCATGCCGACAAGGCAAATGTGCACATTTTTTGGAGGTGACGCTGCGCAGTCTTTGGGCCTAGCTACCACCATGGCGACGCAGCGTAGGCGAGACGACAAGGGAAGCGGCAAGAGGAACGGCAAGGCCAATCCGGCGGAGGACGAGGCGGTCTATCAGGCCATCCTGCACGCGCTGCTGGAAGGCAAGCTGAAGGCCGGCGCCAAGCTCGCCGAGCCGCCGCTGGCCGAGATCTTCGGCGTCTCGCGCGAGCGCATCCGCAAGGTGCTGCATCGGCTCGGCGCCGAGCGGCGGCTGGAGATGATCCCCAACCGCGGCGCTCGCGTGCCGCGTCCGACGCTCGACGACGTCCGCAGCGTCTACGAGGCGCATCGCGTGCTCGAGGCCGGCGTGCTGACGCAGCTCGTGCGTCGTGTCGACGATGCCCTGATCGAGCGGCTGACGGCGCATCTCGCCGAGGAGCGCGCCGCCGCCACGCGCGGCGACCGCGCCGCCTCGGTGCGGCTGTCGGGCGCGTTCCACGTTCATCTGGTGGAAGCGCTCGGCAACGCGGAGCTGTCGTACTTCCTCGCCGATCTGCTCAGCCGGTCCTCGGTGATGGTCTCGGTCTACGAACCCGCCAGTGATTCGATCTGCGCGGTGGACGAGCACGGCGCCATCGTCGAAGCCCTTCGCGCCCGCGACGTCGCGCGTGCCATCGCGGTTTCGCGCGAGCATTTTTTGCATGTCGAGAGCCGGCTGCATCTGGATGACGATGCGGCGCCGGCGAGCGAGGATTTGGAAAGCGTGTTTAGCGCACTGAAGCCGAAGCGGCGGAAGGGGCGTTAGCCCCCGCTGTCATTGCCCGCGAAGGCGGGCAATCCAGTATTCCAGAGGCGGTCGTGATTGAATCGAGGGGCCGCGGCGTACTGGATGCCCCGCCTTCGCGGGGCATGACAGCGGGCGCGGAGCGGAAGCGTGTTCCGGCAAGCCGCCACCTCCCTCACGTCAGCACCTTCACCCCGCCGAACGACGTCACCCGGCCCTGCTTCAGCATCACGATCTGCGTCGCGAGCTGGCGCAGCTCGGCGACGTCGT
This sequence comes from Bradyrhizobium sp. WSM4872, assembly GCF_055811715.1. Classification (NCBI taxonomy): domain Bacteria; kingdom Pseudomonadati; phylum Pseudomonadota; class Alphaproteobacteria; order Hyphomicrobiales; family Nitrobacteraceae; genus Bradyrhizobium; species Bradyrhizobium sp. WSM4872. The sequence continues at coordinate 20,077 of NZ_JBVVPT010000036.1, forward strand.
GGCTGACATAGACCATGGGGACCTTGGCCTCGTCGCGCAGCCGCACCAGATAGGGCAGGATCTCCAGCTTGCGGCCCTCGTCGAGCGCGCCGAGCGGCTCGTCGAGCAGCAGCAGGCGCGGCCTCGACAGCAGTGCGCGGCCGAGCGCGACGCGCTGGCGCTCGCCGCCGGAGAGCTTTCCGGGGCGGCGCCCCTGCAGCGCGCCGATGTCGAGCAGCTCGATGACGCGCTTGTGCTGCGCCGGATCGGGCGCGAGGCCGTTCATCCGCCTGCCATAGTCGAGATTTTGCGCGACGTTGAGATGCGGAAACAGCCGCGCATCCTGGAACACATAGCCGATGCGGCGGCGCCAGGTCGGGACATGAATGCCGGCCGCGCTGTCGTCGACAGTCTCGCCGTCGATCACGATGGTGCCGCGGTCGGGCCGCAGCAGCCCCGCGATCATGTTGACCAGCGAGGTCTTGCCGGCGCCCGACGCTCCGAACAGGCCGATGACGCGGCCCTCGCTTTCGAAGGCGGCGGACAGCGAAAACTCGCCGAGCTTCTTTTCGATGTCGACGCGCAGCATGGTCAATTCCCGTGCAGGCGCGCGGTGGCGCGGCGGGCGAACCATTCGGCGGCGATCAGCGCACCGAGCGCGAGCACGATCGAGACGATCACGAGCCGTCCCGCGGCGGCGTCGCCATCGGGGGTCTGGATCAGCGAATAGATCGCGGACGAAATCGTCTGGGTCTCTCCGGGAATGTTGGACACGAAGGTGATAGTGGCGCCGAACTCGCCGATCGCTTTGGCAAAACCCAGCACCATGCCGGCGAGCACGCCAGGCAGCGCCAAGGGCAACGTCACCGTGAAGAACACTTTGAAAGGAGTGGCGCCGAGCGTCTCGGCGGCCTGCTCGAGCCGGCGGTCGATCGCCTCGATCGACAACCGCATCGGGCGCACCAGCAGCGGAAACGCCATCAGGCCGCAGGCAAGCGCAGCACCGGTCCAGCGGAAGGCGAAGACGATGCCGAGATGGTCCGCCAGAAAGCCGCCGACGAGGCCGCGGCGGCCGAAGGTCAGCAGCAGCAGATAGCCGGTGACGACGGGCGGCAGCACCAGCGGCAGATGCATCAGCGCATCGAGCACCGACTTGCCCCAGAAATCACGCCGCGCGAGCAACCATGCCAGCGCAATGCCGAACGGCGTTGCCACCAGCGTCGCGATCACGGCAACCCTGAGCGAGAGCAGGATCGCCGTCCATTCGGCGGGAGAGATGTCGAGCATCAAATCGCAAAATCAAGTGGAGGGGCTGATCAGGAACTTGAAACCGTATTTTTCCAGAATGGTCTTGGCGGCGGTCGAGCGCAGGAAGGCGAGATAGTCGCTGGTCTCGCCCTTTGCTGACGTGGTCGCAGCGACGGGATAGATGATCACGGGATGCGAATCCGCCGGGAAGGTGCCGACGATCTTCACACCGGGCTCGACCTTGGCATCGGTGGAATAGACGATGCCGAGATTGGCCTCGCCGCGCGCGACCAGCGTCAGCGCGGCACGCACGCTCTCGGCCATGGCGAATTTCGGCTCGGCCGCCTGCCAGGCGCCCAGGCTCGTAAGCGCCGCCTTGGCGTACTTCCCAACCGGTACGGACTTGACGTCGCCGGTCGCGATCCTGCCGTCGCCGGCGAGTTTTGCGAGGTCGAAGCCGTGTGCGATGGCGACGTTGTCGATCTTGGAATCCTTCGGCGCGATCAGCACGATGCTGTTGCCGAGCAGATTGACCCGGGTCGACTCGTTGATGGTCTTCTTGGAGATCGCGTAGTCCATCCAGTCGGTGTCGGCGGAGACGAACACATCGGCCGGCGCGCCCTGCTCGATCTGCCTGGCGAGCACGGAGCTTGCGGCGTAGCTGACGCTGAACTTGACGCCGGTCCTGGCGGTGTAGGCCGCGTCGACCTCGTCGAGCGCGTTCTTCATCGAGGCTGCCGCGAACACGGTGATGGTCTTGTCCTCGGCGGCGACAGGCGAAAGGCCGGCGGCGAGAACGAACAAAGCCGAGAAAAGCACGGAAAGGCGGGACATCGGAAGCGCTCCATGCGCGCGCTCAGGCACGCAAGGCGGCGCGCGCACGGCGTTGGTTGAATGAGGCTTGCGACCGGCGGAAGCGCTGTTCCGGCAAGCCCGACGGACTTACGGTCCGGCAAGCGATCGCTGGGTCATCATAACAGGGTGGCGGAACAGGTCAAAGGCGACGGTTCGCATGGCGCCAATCAGGAATTCGTCATCCCGGCGGAGAGTTTTACGGCTTCGCGTTGCCCGCGTGCAGCACGGCCTTGCACGCCGCCGGCATCTGCGCCAGCGTCATCGGCGGTTTCGGCTTCGGCGGCTCCGGCGGGGGTTTGGGGTGCAGCACGCCCTCGCTGAACCAATAGGCGAGATCGGAGGGCTTGCAGCCTTCGTCCTCGGATTGCGACGGCTGGCCCTCGCAGTCGCTCGCGCCCGCCGGGCAGTGCATGCGGATGTGGAAGTGATAGTCGTGGCCCCACCACGGCCGGATCTTCGACAGCCAGGAGCGGTCGCCCTTGGCCTCGCGGCACAGCGCCTTCTTGATCGCGGCATTGACGAAGATCCGCTGCACCGCCGGCTCCTGCGCCGCGTCGCGCAGCACCAGCACATGGCCCGGCGTGAACACCTTCGGATCGATGTCGAGCCGGTCCGGGCGCACCATCATCACCGCCGACATGTCCTCGCGCTCCTCGCGCGACAAGCGATGGTCAGGCATCGGCGTCAGCCAGATGTCGGCATCGAGGCCGATCTGGTGGCTGGCATGGCCGGACAGCGCTGGCCCGCCGCGCGGCTGGGCGATGTCGCCGACCAGGATGCCCGGCCATCCCGCGTCCTTGTGCGCCCTCGCCGCAAGCCGCTTGATCAGCGCGATCATCGCGGGGTGACCATAGCTGCGATTGCGCGACAACCGCATCACCTGCCAGTTGTCGCCGTTGAGCGGCATCTGCTCGGCGCCGCCGATGCAGCCCTTCACATAGGAGCCGATGACGTGCGCCGGTCCCTTCGACGGCAGCAGCTTTCGCGCGAACAGCTCCTTGGCGCCGATATTGGGATCGTTCGGATTGGCGAGCGGCGGCAGCGGCTTTGGGTTGACGCTGCCCTTGTCCTGGGCCAGCGCGTCGCCGGCGGCCAGGAGCGTCATGACGAGCAGGAGAGGGGCGAGGCGGCGGGGACTCATGCTGACATTCTTATAGCCCAACACCGCGTCAGGGTTAAGAAACAGTCGTTCCGCCGAAATTTCGTTCAAAAGTCGCAGTTCCGCGGCGTCGGCCGGCCGTTTTTTAACCACGCGATAACCCTCTCATGCATTGACCAAAATTCGTGCGCGGGACGCGTACTCACGCCCTTCTGCATGCAATCGCGCGCGATCCCGGAAATGATTCAAGGCAGCGCGCAATTTTGCGCCATCTCGTTCTCCGATGACGACAATGCGATGGGCCTGGAGCGCCCATCGGCACTGCCGCGCCTTGCAAACGGGCAATGAGGGCTGTTTTTTCGAGACTGCCAGACCGTGCGTCCCATCGCCATGCCACCCAAGATTACCTTTTTTTCAGACACTTGCCCCAAGAGTTGCGGTCGCTGGGTGCGACTGGGACGAGTGAAGTTGAGTTTGGGGTTTCGAAAGCCGAAAAAGCGAAAGGGCAGCGTGCTCGGCGGCCTGCACCGGCGCAAGCCTCGCTTTGCGCGCGCCCCTCATCCTCCGTCCGAACGCGACGAAGTTCTGCGCGGCCGTGCCGAGGCCGCGATCGCGGAAGCGCGCAAATCCCATGAGCGCCTGCGCCAGGCCATCGACATTCTGCCGCAAGGCATCGTGTTTCTCGATGCCGAAGGCCGCTACGTCCTCTGGAACAAGCAATACGCGGAAATCTACAGCAAGACTGCCGATCTGTTCGAGGAAGGCGCGCGCCTCGAGGACACGCTGCGCATCGGCGTCGCCCGCGGCGACTATCCCGAGGCCGCCGGTCATGAGGAAGAATGGATCGCCGAGCGGCTGCAAAAGCTCTATCAGCCCGGCTCGCGCCACGAGCAGAAGCTGGCGGACGGCCGCGTCATCCTGATCGACGAGCGGCTGACCGACGACGGCGGCGTCGTCGGCCTGCGCGTCGACATCACCGAGTTGAAGCAGCGCGAGGCCTCGTTCCGCCTGCTGTTCGACGGCAATCCGGTCCCCATGATCGTCTGCGCGCTGGACGACGAGCGCATCCTCGGCGTCAACGATGCCGCGGTCGCCCATTACGGCTACAGCCGCGCCGACTTCGAGCGGCTGACGATCCGCTCCCTTCAGGCTTTCGACAGTGAGCCGCCCTGGACCGCCGCTTCGGCCGGTGAGGAGCAGGCCGGACGCACCTGGAAGCACGTCAAGGCCGACGGCGCGTTGATCGACCTTGCGATCTATTCCCGCGAACTGACCTATGCCGAGCGGCCCGCGGTGCTGCTCGCGCTGATGGACATCACCGAGCGCAAGCGCGCCGAGGCGCGGCTCGCCTTCATGGCCCAGCATGACGGGCTGACCGGTCTGCCAAACCGCAATCTGCTGCGCCAGCAGGTCGACGAGATGCTGCTGCATACGAGGCGCAGCACCGACAAGGTCGCCCTGCTGATGCTGGGGCTCGACAATTTCAAGGCGGTCAACGACACGCTGGGGCACGCGGTCGGCGACAAGCTGCTGCGCGGCGTCGCCAAGCGGCTGCGTTCGACCTTGCGCGAGGAGGACGCGCTCGCGAGGTTGAACTCGGACGAGTTCGCGATCGTGCAGAGCGGCCTGACGCGTCCCGAGGATGCGGTGCTGTTGGCCAAGCGCCTGCTCGAAGCCATCGCCGATCCCTATCTGCTCGACGGCCATTCCGTGGTGATCAGCGCCTCCATCGGCATCGCGATGGCGCCGGGCGACGGCGACGATTCCGAAAAGCTGCTCAAGAGTGCCGACATGGCGCTGTCGCGTGCCAAGCTGGATGCGCGCGGCTCGTTCGCGTTCTTCGAGGCGGCGCTCGATGCGAAAGCGCAGACCCGCCGCAAGATCGAGGTCGAGCTGCGCGACGCGATCCAGAACGACGTGCTCCGGCCGTACTACCAGCCGCTGATCGACCTCCAGAGCGGCCGCATCACCGGCTTCGAGGCGCTGGTGCGCTGGCCGCATGCCGAGCGCGGCATGGTCTCGCCGGCCGAGTTCATTCCGGTTGCGGAAGAAACCGGGCTGATCAATCCGCTCGGCGGTTTGATGCTGCGCCGAGCCTGTCACGACGCCGCCACCTGGCCGGACGACGTCCGCGTCGCCGTCAACCTGTCGCCGCTCCAGTTCCGCAGCGGCAATCTGCTTTCGGTGGTGACGGATGCGCTGAAGCATTCCGGCCTGCCGCCGCGGCGGCTCGAGCTCGAGATCACGGAGACGCTGCTGCTGGAAAAGAGCGCCCAGGTGCTGGCGACGTTGCATGCGCTGCGCGCGCTCGGCGTGCGCATCTCGATGGACGATTTCGGCACCGGCTATTCCAGCCTGAGCTATCTGCGCAGCTTCCCCTTCGACAAGATCAAGATCGACCAGTCCTTCGTGCGCGATCTCGGCGCCAATCGCGAGGCTCAGGCGATCATCCGCTCCATCGTCAGCCTCGGCAAAGGCCTCGGCGTCACCATCACCGCCGAAGGCGTCGAGACCGAGGCCGAGCTGAGCTGCCTCCGCACTGAGGGCTGCGACGAAGGCCAGGGGTTTCTGTTCAGCAAGGCCCGGCCGAATGCGGAGATCATCAGCCTGCTCGCCGCGCAACGGGGCATCGATGGAGTAGGCGAGGAAGACGCTGCGCTGGTGGCCTAGGCTGCGGGATGTCGGCTTGCGTCTTGAGCTGCGCACAGTTGAAAGTTCAGTGGCCGACAAGCGATACGGCCTCATGCCCCTCGGCAGGAGCGGTTTGGTTGCTCCGCACGAATACGAAGCGGGATGCCGCGGGGATCTGTGCGTCGGCGCTGCCATCCTGGCCGATGAGGATGAGTCCCGCGCCGCCATTGGCGACATTCAAGATGACGGGCGCGCCTTGCCAGGTCCTGATTGGCTCCATTCCGATGATGAGAAACTCACCGATCGGCTGGTCGAAATATTGAAGCCTCAGTTGGGGTCCGACTTCTGCAGCCGCCAAGCCGAAACCCAACTGTTTGGCGCGCGCGTAGATGTTCGCCAGCAACGCCGTGTCGGTCCGAAAGCCAAGTTCGGCTGCCGACACCGTGAAAAGCTCTACGCTCGTTTTCGTGGCGCTAACGGTAAACGTCGGCCGCGCGAGAATTTCGCCAGCCGAGTTTCCGATGCCGCAACCTGCCGCATCCAAAGCGTTGCTGAGGGCGAAGAAGTTTGCAAACGTCCCGATCCGGATCGTCTTCCACGCGGGGAGATCGACGGCGGATTTGATTGGGACTTGCGGCCGATCAGACGGCGCCTGCTTGAGCTTCAGCTGATTCCGCAGGACGTCTCGCGCCGAGCATTGAGCCACGGCTTCGCTCGCAAACAGGAGAGTGCATGCGATGCAGAGGGTGGCAACAATGAGAATGCCACCATGGTGCCATCCCGGCGAACGCCCCTGAATGGCATGGCAACTGACTTTCCTGCCAGCTGTTCGGCCCATAACGGACCTCTCTTGCGCAAATGCAGCGCGCAAAAAACAATTCGAATTATCACTTCCAAATGGTCGGCGCGGTCACGGCGGAAAAGCCGTCGTTTTTGTAGCTATAGAAATTGGTCCGAGGAAATCCGCAAAGGTTCAGCGGCGAAGACGCCGGATGGTGAGCTCAATATAGGTCAGCGTGCGTGCACTTTCGTAACTGGTCGACGTCAGCGGTCCCCTGAAAGGATCATCTTACCGACATCCTCGTAATGCGTGTCGCGCGCCTGGATCTGCTGGGCGATGGCGTGCATGTCGCGAAACCGTCGCTCGAACGGATTGCTGCGGAATACGGCCGTGGCGCCGGACATGTGATAGGCGGTGTCGACCACCTTGGCCGACTGGTGGATGGTCCAGGTCGCGGCGAGGCGAACCGAGCTCCGATGCGCCGCGCTGTACGCGCCGGTCGCGCAGAGATCGCGCCACATCGCACTTGCCGTCGCATAGAGATAAGCGCGCGCGGCCCGCAGGTCCCCCTCGGTGCGGCCGATCAGGCCCTGGACCGCCTGGTTGTCGTGCATGGCGTTGGCCGCCAGCGACTGATGCTTGCCGCGCGCCAGTGCAATTGCGGCATCCAGCGTGGCCCGTGCCACGCCGAGCGACACCGCGGCAAAGCCGAGGCTGAACGTCGAGCCGGTGCCGATCCTGTAAACCGGACCCTGCTCGCGTAGCGCGGACGGCACGTCGCGAAACGCGGTGAAGCGCTGGGGGATGAACAGGTCGGCGACCTCGTAGGAATCGGTGCCGGTGCCGGCGAGCCCGATCGCCTGCCAGACGTCGTGCAGCACGGCGCTCGCGACCGGAAACAGGATGGTGCGCACCTCCGCCGAGCCGTCTGCATTTTTCCGCGGCGCGCCGTCGGCCCCGACGATGCGGACATGCGCCCCGAGCCAGCTCGCCTGCCGCGAGCCCGAGGCAAAGTCCCAGCGCGCCGTGACGCGATAGCCGCCCTCGACGATGCGCGCCTCATGCGCGATCGCGCCCCACGCGAGAATGCCCGGCGCCGTGTTGAAGATCTCCTGCGCGGTGTCGTGGTCGAGCGAAGCTGCGATCATCGCGCAGACGCTGCATTGGCCGAGGCACCAGGCGGTGGAAGCATCCGCTTTCGCGATCTCCTCCAGCATCTGCATGAAGGCTTCCGGCGCGGCTTCGACGCCGCCAAGACTCTGCGGCAGCAGCGCGCGATAGAGCTCGTTCTCGATCAGCGCAGAGACGACGGCCGGCGTCAGCCGCCGCGACCGCTCGATCTCGTCGGCCTCGCCCGCGATCAGTGGCGCGATGGCGCGGGCGCGTTCGACGAGATCATGGCCTTGATCGAAGACTTGCGGCCTGTTCATGAGCCACCTCGCCAGGCCGCGGCGCGGCCAAGGTCGAGCGTTTCCTTGCGTCTGGTCGGGAAGCTCAGTGCCACCGCGACGGCGGCGAGCCCGATGGCGAAGGAGCCCGCATGCAACCATGTGTAGCGCTGGAAATTGTCGAACACGAGACCGCCGGCCCACGGCCCGATTGCCATGCCGAGGCTCGCGAAGGCCGACACCGCGCCGAACACCGTGCCCATGATGCGCGCGCCGAAGAACTCGCGGACCAGCACCGCATAGAGCGGCATCACCCCGCCATAGGCGAGACCGAACACGACGGACAGCGCGTAGAATTCGCCGAGCTGGGCCACCGCGAGATAAGTCGCGATGCACATCGCCTGCACGAACAGCCCGGCGACCAGCACCGGTTTGGCGCCGATGCGATCGGCAGCCGCGCCAAGCAGCAGGCGCCCGCCAAGCCCGGAGACACCGGCGACACTGTAGACCGTCACCGCCGTGAGCGGGGCGATGCCGCACACCATCGCATAGGATACCATGTGGAAGATCGGGCCGGAATGCGCGGCGCAGCAGGCGAAATGCGCCGCCGCGAGCGCGATGAATTGCGGCGTGCGCAGCGCCTGCGACCCGGTCAACTCCATCTCCGGCGCGGTATTCGCCGTTGTGGGCCCAGTCGCTGCCGGCGCGGAGCGCACCAGGAAGCTGGCGGGGATCAGCAGCGCCCACGCCGCGATGCCGATCACCAGCATCGCGGTGCGCCAGTCGTAGGCGGTGATCAGCCAGCTTGCGGTCGGCGCGATCGTCACCGGCGACACGCCCATGCCGGCGGAGACCAGCGCCACCGCAAGGCTGCGGTTGGTCTCGATCCAGGCGCTCGCGAGCGCCATCATCGGCGCGTAGAAGCTGCCGGCGGCAACGCCGATCAGCACGCCGAAGCACAGCTGGAATTGCCACAGGCTTGCGGCCTGGCTCGCGGCCACGAGACCGAGCCCCAACAGAACGCTTCCGGCAAGAACCACGATGCGGGTGCCAAACCGGTCCGACAGCGTGCCCCAGACAAACGCGGCAGCACCCATGCAGAGGAAATCGATCGTCGCCGCCGCCGACACACCGGCGCGCGACCATCCCATCGAGTCCGAGATCGGCTGCAGGAAGACCGCAAGGGACAGCATCGTGCCGAAGCCGACGCATGTCATCAGCGCACCCGCGGCGACAACGACCCAGCCGTAGTTGAAGCCTGATGGCTTACTCATCCGTTTCCTCTGCGCTTTTGGTCTTGTTGATGGTGCGCAGCAGGGATGGTGACCTATCTGCCGGGAGAGGGCAAGGCTGCGGTGTCAGCCCCTAGGAGTAGAGCGGAAGCGAAACCCACAAACTTCTAGACTGCACTCGTCGGGTGATGGGTCTCGCAAGAGCTCAATCCATCCTGCGGGCTGCTTCACCTGAAAGCTTGCGCGTGCGCGTGATGCGTTTCGCGGCGACGTCCCTGCGCACGCGCACGGGTTGGCAGACAACAAGCATCAGGCCGCTGAATCCCAGAGAACGGCCCAAGCTGGATCTAGATCGGGTCCTTTAGCAGGCGCTCCATGATGATCGTGCGTTCGTCACCATGATGGCTGTCGTGCACCGCCTTGAACCCGAGCCGCGCGTAGAAAGTCTCGGCGGTGACGGAAGAGGGGACGGTCAGCGAAGCGACGTTTCGTGCGCGCGCCGTGCGCTCAATCTCGGCCATCAGCAGCTTGCCGATACCCCGGGCCTGAACATCGGGAGCCACGAAGACGGTGCGGACCACATTTCCGTCGAGACCTGCGGTCGCAACGATGCGGCTGCGGATCGTGGCGACAAAGACGATGCGTAGTCCGATCAACCGCCGTACGGCTTCGGGACTGAAGCTATGCGCGATCCTTTCGATGATCCCTTCCGCATAGTCCTTCGCGTTCGTTTCCCGCAGCGCCCGCAAGATGACCGCGCTGATCTCATTGGCATCATCTGCGAGTGCGGGCCGGATTGTGCATTCCATGGGTCGCTCCAGTCGTCGCGCCGGGTTCGCGGCCGTGAAAAGCACAATGACCGCTCGCTATTGCAGTCCCAGCCCGCTGCAGTACCACGCCATGTCTTCGTGTCTCCAGCCGCGCTTGACACCTGATTCCTTGCATTCATTGTAGGTCTTGAAGTTTGCTCCGTTTCGGCAGCCCGACGGGTAGCTCCCGAAGCCGCCACCCGAGGTGGAACATGCGACCGGGCTGGCTGCCGTGGTCGGGGCAGCAGTGGCCTTGGGAGCTGCGTTCGCTCCGGTGATCGACAAAATGATCAAGCCCCCTGGCGCAAAAACCGAAGCTTTCATCGCATTCCCCTGATTGGAAGGAATGCGCAATACTATCCCAGGATGTGTTGTAGCGGTAGGCGCAACCTGAATAAATGAGCGCTGCGGGCGCTTTTCTGGTTTTCCCGCCGACAGCAAGCCGCGATTGCGTTAGTTCCTTGAGAGGAACGGTCATCAGCTCAACGCGTTTTAGGTCATGAAAGGACTCTTGCATGACCGAGAAATTCGATCCGGCACCGCCGGACAAGAACGCGGAAGATCTCAAACGTGGCATCCGACGCGATAAGGCCAAGGACGACGAGTTGGAAAAGGGCTTGAAGGACAGTTTCCCGGCGTCGGACCCGGTGAGCAGCACCCAGGCGTCCAAGGCAACACCGGACGCATGATGGAGGGATAGACGATGGGCCTCGCAGCCTATGATATCGTTGGCAGGGACGGTGCCTGGCACGTCGACCACGATGGCGAAATCCGGAACACCTACCAGACCAAGGAAGCCGCTTTCGAGGCGGCTGTCGCGGCTGCGTCGCTCGCCATGCGGCAGGGTCACTCTGTCCGGCTGACGGTGCCGGAGAGCGAGAACGCCGTCGGCGCGGAAAATTCGGGCGGATGACCCTCGAGGGCATCCTGGTTCTACACGGCCGCCAGCAAATGGGCGGGCGCAAACGGCTTGTGCAAAAAAATCGTATTGGGCGGCAGCGGCGCCATCATTGTCCCGGACATCAGCACGATGTTGAGCCCCGGATGAGCACTGCGTGCGTACTCTGCGAGTTCGAGCCCGGTCATTCTGCCCGCGAGGTTGTGATCGGTGATGAGCGCCCGTAGCTCCGTGCCCGTCGACGCCACGATAAGCTCCGCCGCTTCCGCGGTGGCACATTCGACGACTTCAAACCCTTCGTCCTTGAGAAGGTCGGATAGAACTTCGCGCTGGAGCGAGTCATCCTCGACCAGCAGCATGACGAAATTCGACATGCGGTCATTCCCAACTTATCGGATGTTAGTGCGCATCCTGGAAGATTGTTCGGTTGTGATGTCTTCGTTCGCAGCGAGCTGCGCGCGGCATGATCAGTCGAACATGTTGCATTCTCCTTGAGCTTTCGACGGAGGCACCGAAGCGGGGGGATCGAACAGGAGCGGCAATGGCAATCGTCTTCATCACGGGCAGCACGGACGGTCTGGGCCGCGCAGCTGCCCAGTCTCTCCTCGAACAGGGCCACCAAATCGTCCTGCACGCTCGATCGGCGGAACGTGCGGCGGCAATCTCCGAGCTTGAATCGCGTTCCGTACGGGTCGTGATCGGCGATCTCAAGAGCGCCGCCCAGACGAGGCACGTGGCAGATCAGGTCAACGCCCTCGGACGAATGGACGCGGTCATTCACAACGCCGGGGTCTATACCGAGCGCAGCCGCGGCCCGACGCCCGAAGGCCACGCCTCCACCCTGGCGGTCAACACGCTCGCGCCCTATTTGCTCACCGCTCTGATGAAGCGCCCCGATCGGCTGGTGTATCTCAGCAGCGGGCTTCATCGCGGCGGAGAGGGATCGTTAGGCGATCTCGACTGGACGAGGCGAACCTGGGATCCCGCCAAGGCGTACGCGGAGAGCAAGCTGCACATGGTCGCACTGGCCTTTGCCTTGGCGCGGCGTTGGCCGCAGGTGCTGAGCAACGCCGTCGATCCCGGCTGGGCGCGCACCAAAATGGGCGGTGCCGGAGCGCCGGTCGGTGTGGTCACCGGACAACGGACGCAGACCTGGCTGGCGGTGAGCGATGATCCCGCCGCCCTGGTCAGCGGTCGCTACTGGCATGACATCCGCCAACAGGAGCCGGCGCACGAAGCGACCGATCCCGATTTTCAGGAGCGGCTTCTGGACAGACTGGGCGAGTTGACGGGGGTGACGCTGCCTCCGACGTAGAAGCAATTCGGCTGAAGTCCACATCTTCCCAAAGCGTTCGGAGGACGATGCTGCGTCTCATGCGCACGGCATTGCCACGTGCTGCATGGTGACATTATGCCCCTGTTTTGCCCGACAGGTCAAACGAAATTCTGAAAATCAAAAGTTCAATCCGAACAAGCCCCTCGCTACTGTGCATGGGGTTGTTTTCGCGATTTTTATTTTCTGGCCCGAATAGCGCGGACCGAACTTGTCTCGTCTCGATCGAGGCGGGCGAGGCGCTCGCCTCAGCTGTCCACCTTCAGCGCGGCAATAAAAGCTTCCTGCGGGATGTCGACCTTGCCGAACTGCCGCATCTTCTTCTTGCCTTCCTTCTGCTTCTCCAGAAGTTTGCGTTTGCGCGTGATGTCGCCGCCGTAGCACTTTGCGGTGACGTCCTTGCGCAGCGCGCGGACGGTTTCGCGCGCGATCACCTTGCCGCCGATCGCCGCCTGGATCGGGATCTGGAACATGTGCGGCGGGATCAAATCCTTCATCTTCTCGACCATGGCGCGGCCGCGCCCCTCCGCGCGGGTGCGGTGGACCAGCATCGAGAGCGCGTCGACCGGCTCGTTGTTGACGAGGATCTGCATCTTCACCAGGTCGGCCGGCTTGTAGTCGGTGAGATGATAGTCGAACGAGGCGTAGCCCTTGGAGACCGACTTCAGACGGTCGTAGAAGTCGAACACGACCTCGTTGAGCGGCAGATCGTATTTCACCATCGCGCGGGAGCCGACGTAAGTCAGTTCCTTCTGCGCGCCGCGCCGGTCCTGGCACAGCTTCAGCACGCTGCCGAGATATTCGTCGGGGGTGAGGATCGTGGCCTCGATCCAGGGCTCCTGGATCTCCGCGATCTTGACCACATCGGGCATGTCGATGGGATTGTGAATCTCGATCTCGGTGCCGTCGTTGAGTTTCATCTTGTAGATGACGCTCGGCGCGGTCGCGATCAGATTGAGATCGAACTCGCGCGACAGCCGCTCCTGGATGATCTCGAGGTGCAACAGGCCGAGGAAGCCGCAGCGGAAGCCGAAGCCGAGTGCGGCCGAGGTTTCCATTTCGAACGAGAAGCTGGCGTCGTTCAGACGCAGCTTGCCCATCGCGGCGCGCAGTGTTTCGAAATCGTCGGCATCGACCGGGAACAGGCCGCAGAACACCACCGGGATCGCCGGCTTGAAGCCCGGCAGCATCTCGGTGACAGGCTTCCTGTCGTCGGTGATGGTGTCGCCGACGCGGGTGTCGGCGACTTCCTTGATCGCGGCGGTGATGAAGCCGATCTCGCCGGGGCCGAGCTCGTCGACCTGCGTCATCTTCGGCGTGAAGAAGCCGACGCGCTCGATGTCATAGGCAGCGCCCGTGCCCATCATGCGAACCCGGCTGCCCTTCTTCATGACGCCGTCGACGACGCGGATCAGCACCACCACGCCGAGATAGACGTCGTACCAGCTGTCGACCAGCAGCGCCTTCAGCGTCGCATCGCGATCGCCCTTCGGCGGCGGCAGGCGGGTGACGATGGCTTCCAGCACATCGGCCACGCCGAGGCCGGTCTTGGCCGAGATCATCACCGCGTCCGACGCGTCGATGCCGATGACGTCCTCGATCTGCTGCTTGACCTTCTCGGGCTCTGCGGCGGGAAGGTCGACCTTGTTCAGGACCGGGACGATCTCGTGGTTGTTGTCGAGTGCCTGGTAGACGTTGGCGAGCGTCTGGGCTTCGACGCCCTGGCTGGCGTCGACCACCAGCAGGGAACCCTCGCACGCCGCCAGCGACCGCGAGACTTCGTAGGCGAAGTCGACATGGCCGGGCGTGTCCATCAGGTTGAAGATGTAATCCTTGCCGTCCTTGGCGCGGTAGGCGAGGCGGACCGTCTGCGCCTTGATGGTGATGCCGCGCTCGCGCTCGATGTCCATGGAATCGAGCACCTGCTCCTTGCCCGCCATTTCCCGGTCGGTGAGGCCGCCGGTCATCTGGATCAGGCGGTCGGCCAGCGTCGATTTGCCATGGTCGATATGGGCGACGATGGAGAAATTGCGGATGTTGGAAATGGGGACGGTCGTCATGGGCGCGGGATACCACTCACATCCCCGTGCGGCAACCATTCACTTGGTCCTGCTGCGTCCCGGAAGGCGCGTCCGGCAGTGCGCCTGCGCGTCCGGGACGGGGCAGCCGGCCCTGCCTCCCGCGGGACCAGGAGGGTGGACGGCATCGATCCGCCAGCCGCTGCAATCTCCAGCCTCCCTGCCATCGATTTCAGCGACCGCCTCTGCTAGTTTTCCGGCTTTCTGTCATGGAAACAGGCAATGCATTGGAAGCGCCTTTCCGCTTTGTTGTTTGCGGCGTGTTTCGCCTTCCCGGCCGCTGCTGAAAAACGCGTGGCCCTCGTCATAGGCAATTCCGCCTACCAGAACGTGTCGCGGCTGGAAAATCCCAGGAATGACGCGCTGCTGGTGGCCGATACCTTGCATAGGCTCGGCTTCACGCTGGTCGGCGGCGGCGCCCAGGTCGAGCTGGACAAGGCAGGCTTCGACAATGCGGTCCAACGTTTCGGCAACCAGTTGATCGGCGCAGATGTCGCCCTGTTCTACTACGCCGGACACGGCATCCAGGTCCGCGGCACCAACTATCTCGTTCCGGTCTCGGCGAATCCGACACGCGAGTCCGATGTGGATTTCCAGATGGTCGACGCCGCGCTGGTGCTGCGGCAGATGGACGGCGCAGGAACCAAGCTGAACATCGTCATTCTCGATGCATGCAGGAACAATCCGTTCGGTGGTCGCGGCCTCCGTGGCTCCGACGGAGGTTTGGCGCAAATCCGGGCGCCGGAGGGAACGCTGCTCTCCTATGCCACACAACCGGGCAACGTCGCGCTCGACGGATCCGATGGACACAGCCCCTACACGCGGGCGCTGGTCGAGACGATGCAGAGACCCGGGCTCGACGTGCTCCAGGCGTTCAATCAGGTGGGGCTCATCGTCAAGCGCGCGACCGGTAGCTCGCAACAGCCCTGGGTCTCCAGCTCGCCGATCGATGGATCATTCTACTTTTCAGGCGCGCCTGCAGCGCAGGTCGCGCCGGTCAACGTGCCGGCGACGGTCACGTCGCCCCCTGCGAACCTTCCGCTTTCCACACCTCCGGTTGCGAGAACCCAATCGGATTTCCTTTTCCCGGATTCGGATAGCCGGCTGCTTGCCGACGGCGATTTGAAGACGCTGAGCAAGGAAGAGCTGCGCCTCGCCCGCAACGAAATCTTTGCGCGGCGAGGGCGCTACTTCAACTCGCCCGAACTGACGGCGAGGTTCAGCAAGTTCTCCTGGTATGTACCCCGCACCTGGGACCCGCCGCTGAACGCCGTCGAGAAGGCAAATGTCGCCCTGATCGACCGCTATGAATCCGGCGGCCCGGTTCAAGGCAGCTTCATCTTTCCCGATTCAGATCGACGCCTGCTCACGCCGGCGGATCTGCGCGGGCTGTCGAACGAGGAAATCCGTATCGCACGCAACGAGATCTACGCGCGGCGGGGGCGATATTTCGAGGCGGCAGATCTCAAGGCCCGTTTTGAACGCTTCCCGTGGTACGCCCCCAACACATGGAATCCGAAACTCAATTCCATCGAGGAGACGAATGCCGCGCTGCTCGATCAGGCCGGCAGGCGTCGATGACAATCGCATTGCGGGCAGCGCAGATAGTCGTCGCCTTGGTGGCTGCGTCCGTGCCGGCGGACGCTCAAACCAGAACCGAACTTCTGGATCAGCTGGTGCGTGCCTATCCCGATTTCCTGACCGGCCACGATGGCAAGCAAATTTCGTGGCGCGATGGCACTAAGATGCCGGTGGACGATGGTGTCGACGACAAATCGTTTGACCAGCGGCTGCGCAATGCCTCGATCATCGACCAGCTCCGGTTGGCCTATCCCGTAGGGGCTTCTGCGCCGCCCGCGTTGAACGCCGATCCCGGCAGATTCCGGAACGAAGCGTTCTTCACGAAGATGTATGGCGACTGCCGTGCTGGAGCGGTGCAGCGGAATCTCGTGACCATCACTTGGTTGCCGCGATCATGGGGGAAGGCGGTCCAGGTGACGCGGATCAATGGCGTCGCGGATCGGCTCAAGGAGGTGTCGGCGGAAATCGACAAGCTCGAACCAGCGCTGAGGGCCGCAGCCTTTCCCATTGCCGGCGTGCTGTCGTGCCGGCCGGTCGCCGATACCGGTAAGATGAGCATGCATGGCTATGCCGTCGCGATCGATCTGAACCTGCGATATTCCGATTATTGGCTGTGGGCGGGCCGCGGAAAGTCGATCCCGTACAAGAACAGGATGCCGCAGGAGATCGTCGATATCTTCGAACGCCACGGGTTCATCTGGGGAGGCAAATGGTATCATTACGACACGATGCACTTTGAATATCGCCCGGAACTACTGGCCCGGTGATTCCGTATCGTTTCCGTGCTCCAGGCCGTCATTCATTCACGCCAAGCTGATTTCACTCAAGCGCGAAACGCGCTACCCAAGCGGCGATGTCTACAACCTCGATCCCCTCCACCCGGCCACGCGCAAAAGCCCGGGTGAGTTTCAAGCGTTTCCGGGCCTGGCTAGTTGCCAGCGCGACCCGCCCCGAGGCGCGCCTCTGGCTGGTGATCCAGCTCGCCATCCTGCATGCAGTGCTCTGGACCTTCATCCTGATCAACCTCAAGGCCGCGCAAGACGTTCACATGGACGTCGCGGAAGCCTGGGGCTGGGGCCAGAAATTCCTCTGGGGCTATGGCAAGCACCCGCCCTTGTCGGGCTGGGTCGCCGGCCTCTGGTTCACAATGTTCCCGCCGACGGACTGGGCGACCTATGCGCTCGCGATGGCGACCGTCGGCACCGGTATGGTGATCTGCTGGCTCATCGCGTTGCGCGTGGTGGATGCGCGGCGCGCGTTCCTGGTCGTGGTGATGGTCGCGCTCTACCCGATCTTCAATTTCAAGGGCTTCAAGTACAATCCCGACCTGCTCCAGCTCGTCACCTTGCCGCTCCTCGTGCTCGCTTATCTCAATGCGTTCGAGAAGCGTAGCTGGCAATCCGGAGCCTTGCTCGGCCTTGCCGGCGCGCTGGCGCTGATGACCAAGTACTGGGTGCTGACCATGATCGGCGCCATCGGGCTTGCCGCGCTGATCCATCCGGAGCGATTGAAGTTCCTGTGGTCGCCGGCGCCGTGGATTGCGATCGCGACGATGGCGGCGGCGATGATCCCGCACATCGTCTGGCTGGCGGACGCGCATTTCGTGCCGCTGACCTATGCGGGCGACACCTACAGCCTCGAGGACAGCGGCCAGGTGCATCAGCTCGTGGCCGGCTATGCCCTGCATAATGTCGCGCTGCTGGCATTGCCGGTGGCGCTGGCCGCGCTGGCGATGGCGCTGGTGCCGCCCTGGTTCAGGCTGCTCCTGCATGCGCCCGCGCGCATCGTCACGCGGGCCTGGGCGCGCGGCGCGAATTCCAGCGTGAACCTTTCGCAGGCGCGCAACGTCTGGATCATCCAGATCATCGTCGCGGTCGGCCCCGCGCTCGGCGCGCTGGCGTTCAGCATCTACATGAAGACCGATTGGGGCATCTCGCTGTTCTTTCTGGTGCCGCTCGCGCTGGTCGCGATCCCGGCCTTGCGGGTGCAGAGTGCGGCGCTGTTCAACATTGTCGCGATCTGGCTGGTGCTCAGCGTCGCCACGCTCATTGCCTCGCCCTGGATCGCCGCGCGGGAGATGGCGGCCAATGCCGGCAACACGGCGACCTATGGCGCGCGCTCGGATCTCGCGCGCGAGCTGACGCAGGCCTGGCACGCGCGCTTCGCCTCGCGCTGGGCGGTCGTCGCCGGCACCATGGAGTCGATCCAGCCGATGGTGTTCTACAGCCCGGATCATCCGGCCGCGTTCACGCCGCTCGAAGCCTGGGGGTCCGGATTGATTTCGCCCGATGACGTCAGGCGATACGGCTTCATCGGCGTGTTCGACCCGGCCGACGGTCGCCTGCCAGCGTTCGAGAAATGGGTGTCCGAGGTTGCGCCCAACGCCGAGCGCATCGTGATGACGACACGCCGTTTCACTCACGGCAAGGCCGGTCCGTCGATGAGCTGGAACATCTACATCGCGCCGCCGGGGAAATGATCGAGGCGAAGCCGCCTAAATCCCTTCCTCGTTGAATTTGCTTTCAACGAGTTCGGTGATCGCCGCCAGCGCGGCTTCGGCATCGTCGCCGGCAGCGGCGACCGTGATGGTGGTGCCGGGACCGGCGGCGAGCATCATCAGGCCCATGATCGAGGTGCCGCCGACGGTTTCGCCGCCGCGCGTCACCCAGACCTGCGCGCTGAAGCGCTCGACGGCCTGGACGAACTTGGCGGAGGCCCGCGCGTGCAGGCCGCGCTTGTTGATGATCAGGAGGTCCTTGGAGATCGCGCCCGCGGGCACGCCCGTCCCGGCTTGCGGCGCCTCGTCGCTCATTTGCCGGCGAGGACGCGGCTGGCGATGGTGACGTATTTGCGGCCGGCTTCCTGGGCCATCGCGATCGCGTCCGGGAGTGGACGCTCCTCGCGCACCTTGGCCAGCTTCACCAGCATGGGAAGGTTGATCCCCGCGAGCACTTCGACCTTCGGCCGGCTCATGCAGGATATTGCCAGGTTGGATGGCGTGCCGCCGAACATGTCGGTGAGGATCGCGACGCCATCGCCGGAATCGACGCGGTTAACCGCCTCGATGATGTCGCTTCGACAGAGATCGGAATCATCTTCGGCGCCGATCGTGATCGCTTCGATTTGCTTTT
The DNA here is from genome assembly GCF_055811715.1 of Bradyrhizobium sp. WSM4872. Lineage (NCBI taxonomy): Bacteria > Pseudomonadati > Pseudomonadota > Alphaproteobacteria > Hyphomicrobiales > Nitrobacteraceae > Bradyrhizobium > Bradyrhizobium sp. WSM4872. Next base: position 39,120 of record NZ_JBVVPT010000036.1, read on the forward strand.
GTGGGCCCATGACATGTTCAAGCGCTGCCTTGAATTCGTCGGCAAGGCGCCCGTGGGTCACAAGTACTAGACCAATCATCGGAAAACTCCTCGCGGGCGCTTTTGGTGCACCGCACGAACGCGCCACTTTGACCATCCAGAGCCCCCGCGCAAGAGGGGATGTTGCGTATCTCCCTGAATCTAGACGGATGGATAAGGGGAGCTGCGCCGGTCTATTCGGTCGCGAGTGTGGGGTTCATATGGTTACCATTTCCCTTCAAACAATCGCCGGAAGGGTTAACGGAAGATGAACTCTTGGTAGTGGTCAAGGCCGCGACAACCAGAGGGAGGGGCAAATAGTCGCGGCCCACAGGGATTCGCGGTATTTCGACACCTAAAATGGCTGTTTTCAGGGATTCGGCCGGCGGCAGCCGCTCCGCATCCGCCGCGTCCAGATCGACCACGAGGCCGACGGTCGCATGCTCCACAAAGTCGCAGCGGCGGATTCCCAGCCCCCGGATCTCGATCATGCCGGCCAGGACCGGAGCGGGGCGGACCTCAATTTCGCGGCCGACTGTCGCCAGATGGACACGGTCATCACCGACCAGAACGGCCCTTTCGATCACGCCGCTACGTCCCGCCATGATCAAATCGAAGGCAAGGCGCGACTTGCCGGAGCCCGAGGGCCCGCGGATCAGCACCGCCAGATCTCCAACCTTGACCGCCGAGGCGTGAATGCTGGGGCCGCCGTCGCTCATAGCGCCGGCAGCCTCACCACGAAGCGCGCGCCGACAACACTGGGCGCTCCGTCCTCGTCCGCCGGGCCGGGGCGGTTCTCGGCCCAGATGCGTCCGCCATGCGCGTCGACGATCTGCTTGGAGATCGAAAGGCCGAGGCCGGAATTCTGGCCAAAGCCCTGATGAGGTCGGTCGGTGTAGAAGCGCTCGAAGATGCGCTCCAGCGCGTCGTCGCGGATTCCGGGGCCGTCGTCGTCGATCACGATCTCGATCTCTCCGCGCACGCGGCGGCAGGTGAGGCGCACCTTGTTGCCGGGCTCGGAGAAGGACTGTGCGTTGGACAGCAGGTTGGAGACCACCTGTCCGAGCCGCGAATCGTGGCCGGTCACGGCGAAATTGTCGGTCGGGCTGCGGCCCTCGAAACGCATTTCGACCGCGACGTCATGGCCGAGCTTGGTTTCATTGGCGACGGAGACGAGCGTCGTCAGCAGGCGGCGCAAATCGACCGGGATCGCATCCTGGCGCTGCAGTTCGGCATCGAGACGGCTGGCATCGGAGATGTCCGAGATCAGCCGGTCGAGCCGTTTGACGTCATGCTCGATCACCTCGAGCAGGCGCGCGCGGCTGTTCTCGTTGCGCGCCAGCGGCAACGTCTCGACCGCGGAGCGCAAGGATGTCAACGGGTTCTTCAATTCGTGCGCGACGTCGGCGGCGAACATCTCGATCGCTTCGATGCGGCTGTAGAGTGCACTGGTCATGTCGCGCAGCGCACCGGAGAGATGGCCGATCTCGTCGCGACGACGGGTGAAGTCGGGAATCTCGACCCGGGTCCTGATGCGGCGACGGATCAGCTCGGCGCTGTCGGCGAGCCGGCGGACCGGACCTGCGATCGTGCTGGCGAGCAGCAGCGACAGCATGATCATGACGGCGGCGGCGACGCCGCCCACTTTGAGGATGGCGAGGCGCTCGGCGGTGACCATCTGGTCGATGTCGTCGCCCTGCGTCGACAGCATCAGCGCGCCGTGGATGGCGCGCGAGCGCAGTACGGGGACCGCGACCGAGACGATCACCTCGCCGCGCGCATTGACCCGCACCATCGAGCGCTTCTGGCCCTGGAGCGCGTCGCCGACCTCCGCATAGCCATTGCCGTTCTCGGGGCCGAGCTCGCGATAGAGCGGCAGGTCGCCGCGATTGAGCCAGGTACGCACCGCGACCATGCCGCGTTCGACCACGCCCGGCTTCTCGGCGGAGACCGAAGGCAGGGGGAAGCGCACCACGGTATCGAGGCTGCGGCTGTCGACCAGCAGGCTGCCGTTCGGGTCGTAGATGCGGGCGCGCGTCTTGGTCGGCGAGATCAGCGTGCGCAGCACCGGCGCCACGCGCTCCGGATTGATCGGAAAATCCAGCGGGGAATACTCGTCCGACCCGCCATAGGTCTCGCCCGGCTTGAGGTCGAGCAACCGGTCGGGGTCGATGGTGATGGCGTTGGTCTGCACCGTCGCGGAGGCCGCGATGGCGCCGGCGATGATCTCCGCCTGCACCAGCAGGCTCTGCGCGCGCGCGTCGATCAGGCCGGCGCGGAATTGCGACAGATAGAGGATGCTCGCCACCAGCGCGACGAGGCCGGCGAGGTTGAGCGAGACGATGCGGCGGGTCAGGCTCGAGAAGGACAGCGCGAAGAAGAACTGCCCGGCGCGCTTCAGCCAGTTCAGCGGACGCCAGCCCTGCACGGCCGGCTTGTCCTCGGCCAATTGATCCGGAGCGCCGTGGGCGCTGGCGTCCTCGGCGTTCTGGTTCTCGTCAGGCTGCGTTCGGTCAAGCAATGCTCACGCCCGCGTTAGGACAGCTCGTGCGAAGGTCCCCGCATCCTAGAGCCATCCCGGTGCCGATGGAATCAGAACCGGCGATGCTCTCGGTCTTTCGTGGAGGCGCGTGCGCCTCAGGCTTCCTTGAAGCGGTAGCCGACGCCGTAGAGCGTCTCGATCATCTCGAACTCGTTGTCGACCACCTTGAACTTCTTGCGCAGCCGCTTGATGTGGCTGTCGATGGTGCGGTCGTCGACATAGACCTGGTCGTCATAGGCGGCGTCCATCAGCGCGTTGCGGCTCTTCACCACGCCGGGCCGGGTCGCGAGCGCCTGCAGGATCAGGAATTCGGTGACGGTCAGCGTCACCGGCTCGTTCTTCCAGGTGCAGGTGTGCCGTTCAGGATCCATGCGCAGCAGGCCGCGGTCGAGCGCCTTGGCGTCGTTCTCCTTCGGCGTGACGGTCGGGTCCTTCGGCGCCGAACGGCGCAGCACCGCCTTGACGCGCTCGACCAGCAGGCGCTGCGAGAACGGTTTGCGGATGAAGTCGTCGGCGCCCATCTTGAGGCCGAACAGCTCGTCGATCTCTTCGTCCTTGGAGGTCAGGAAGATCACGGGCAGGTCGGATTTCTGCCGCAGCCGGCGCAAGGTCTCCATGCCGTCCATGCGCGGCATCTTGATGTCGAGGATGGCAAGATCGGGCTGGGTGGTGCGGAAACCGTCGAGCGCGGAGGCGCCGTCGGTATAGGTCATGATGCGATAGCCTTCGGCCTCCAGCGCGATCGAGACGGATGTGAGAATGTTGCGGTCGTCGTCGACCAAAGCGATTGTGGGCATGAGCCTCTGCTTTCTGCTTTCCGTTTGGGTCGTGGCTTGAAAACGGCGAGCAATCCACTGATGCGCCGCATACATGGGTGCCGATGTTGGCATTCGAACCTTGTCACCGAGCAATGCAAGCTAGGCTGAAGTGTGACCAAGTTCCACGAAACACGGCAGATTCGCCGCGTCTCGACCCATAATCAGGCCCCGGTTTACCCGAAAAAAGGCCCTCCATGCAACCACCTGACCCGAGAAAGCCGATGCAACCGACCCCCGATTTCGACCCCGGAAAGCTCGCCAAATCGCTGCTGCGGCGGTCACGGCAGGGGGCCTTGGCGACATTGATGGCCGGCAGCGGCGATCCCTATTGTTCCCTGGTCAATCTGGCCAGCCACCCGGATGGCTCTCCGATCCTGCTGATCTCGGGATTGGCCGTGCACACCAAAAACATCCTGGCCGACAGCCGGGTGTCCCTGATGCTGGACGAGCGGGCGGCGGGTGATCCGCTGGAGGGCGCCCGGATCATGCTGTCCGGCCATGCCGAGCCGGCCGATGCGGACAAGGATCTGCTCCGGCGACGGTACCTCAATGCCCATCCCTCCGCGGAGGCCTTTGTTTCGTTTAAGGATTTCTCCTTCTTCCGGACTCGGCCCACGGGAACCCATCTGGTCGCCGGCTTCGGCCGGATCGTCGACCTCAAGCCGGAGCAATTCCTGACCGACCTCACGGGGGCTGAGGAATTGCTGGCGGCGGAGGAGGGGGCGGTCGAGCACATGAATGCCGACCACCGCGACGCCATGGGCCTCTATGCAACAAAGCTGCTCGGCGCTGCCGCAGGCGACTGGCGCTGCACCGGCTGCGATCCGGAGGGCCTCGACATGCAGGACGGCCAGACCGCCTTGCGGCTGGACTTCCCGGAGCGCGTGGCTGATGGCACCGCGCTGCGCAAGATGCTGGTTCGACTCGCCGGCGAAGCGCGCACCAGGATGGACGAGAGCGCAACACATTGAACGCTGCTGCCCATCGCCGCGACCCAAGTTCGTTACCGGTCTGAAGGCGGCGGCGAGAGCGTCATGGCAGAATGGAAGAGACTGACGCTGGTTGCGGGTTTGGCGCTCGCGATCACCGCATCGCTAGTCACGCCTGGCGTTGCCCAAAAAGGTCTCGCCGCGGAGAGCGCGCGAATCAACGCACTGATGAGCGCCGGCAGATATTCGGAAGCACTGCCTTTGGCGCAAGGCATGGTCGCGAACCTGGAGAAGAGCGACACCGGTCGCGAGCTCGCCGCGGCGCTGAACAACCTCGGCCAGGTTCATGCCGGTCAGGGCCACGACGATCTGGCCGAGCCGCTCTACAAGCGCGCCATCATGCTGATGGAAAAGTCGCTCGGTCTCGAAACCCCGCTGATTGGAGCCGAACTGAGCAATCTCGCCGCGCTTTACCAGCGGCAGAGCCGCTACGCTGAGGCCGAACCGCTGTTCAGGCGCGCGCTCGCCGTTCGCGAGAAGGGATTGTCGCGGGAGCATCCCGATGTCGGGCAGTCGCTCAATAATCTCGCCACGCTCTATGTGAAACAGCAGCACTATGCCGACGCGGAACCGTTGTTTCAGCGGGCGCTCGCGATCTATCAGAAGGCCGGCGGCCCCGAGCATCCGGCAGTAGCCACGGTCCTGAACAATCTCGGCCAGGTCTATCGCGATCTCAACCGCGATGCGGACGCGGAAGCGCCGATCAAGCGCTCGCTGGCGATCCGGGAGAAAGTGCTGGGACCGGATCATCCCGATGTTGCCCGCTCGCTGAACAATCTCGCCGGCCTCTACGAGCACCAGCAGCGCTACGGCGACGCCGAGCCGCTCTATCGCCGCGCGCTGGTCATCCGCGAAAATGCGCTCGGGCCCGATCATCCTGACGTCATGACGTCGACCAGCAATCTCGCTTATTTCCTCTACGTGGCCGGGCGCGCCGCGGACGCATTGCCGTTCGCAGAAAGGACACTTCGGGGCGATCGCGCCCAGTTGCGCGTCGTGTTGCCGGTCCTGTTCGCCGCACGGCAACAGGATCTGCTGGCCGGCGACAAGGCGCTGGACGAGGCCCTCGCCGCGATCCAGCGCGGCACGCAATCCTCCGCCGCATCCGCCGTGAACAAGCTCGCGGTTCGGCTTGCCGCCGGCAGCGACCGGCTCGCCGAGTTGGTGCGCCGGGACCAGGATCTCGCGGCTGAGTCCGAGGCGCTCGACAAGGCGATCGTCACCGCGGTCTCGAAGCAATCCGCGCAGCGCGATCTCGCAAGCGAGCAGCGCAGCCGCGCGCGGATTGCAACGATTACCAACGAGCGTGCGGGCTTGCAGAAGACGCTCGCGGTCGAGTTTCCCGACTACGCGTCGCTCTCCAATCCCCTGCCGTTGACGGCAAAGGACATTCAGCTGCTGCTGTCGGCCGACGAGGCGATGGTGCTCTACTCCGTCGTCGACAAGCAGAGCTATGTCATCGCGATCACGCGCGAGGGCGTCGACTGGAAGGCGATTCCACTCGGCGCGGATGCGCTGACGCAGAAGGTGACGGCATTCCGCAAGGGACTCGACGTCGGCAAAGCGCGCGATGCCTCCGGCAAATCCGGATTGTTCGATCTCGCGCTCGCCAACGAGCTCCATGTCGCGCTGCTCGGTCCGGTCGAGGCGTTGACAAAGGACAAGCGCAGCCTGCTGGTGGTGCCGTCGGCTGCGCTGACCGCATTGCCGTTTCATCTGCTCGTCACCGAGAAGCCGCAGGCTGCGATCCCGGACACGCTCGAAGGCTATCGCGGCGCTGCCTGGCTGCTGCGGCGTCAGGCCGTCTCGGTGCTGCCCTCGGTGGTCAGTCTGAAATCGCTGCGCGCCTTCGCGCGCCGGGACCAAAGCGTGAAGCCGATGACCGGCTTCGGCGATCCCGTGTTCAATCCTGCACTGGAAGGGACCGCCGAGCGGCGCGCGGCGAACGGCAAGGTCGCCGCGCGCAGCATCGCGACCATCGCCTATAGTGATTTCTGGCGCGGTGCCGGCGTCGATCGCGCACGGCTTGCGCAGGCGCTGCCGCAACTGCCTGATACCGCCGATGAGTTGAACGCGGTGGCCAGGGATGTCGGGGCTGCTGAGGCCGATATCCATCTCGGCCGCGACGCCAGCGAGACGACGCTCAAGCGTGCAGCGCTTGCTCAATACGGCATCATCTACTTTGCCACCCACGGCCTCGTTGCCGGGGACATCAAGGGACTGGGTGAGCCCTCGCTCGCGCTCTCCATTCCCGATCAGCCGACTGAGTTCGACGACGGTCTGCTCACCGCGAGTGAAGTCGCTCTGCTCAAGCTTAATGCGGATTGGGTTGTGCTGTCGGCCTGCAACACCATCGCGGGCGACAAGCCGGGCGCCGAGGCCCTGTCCGGACTGGCGCGCTCGTTCTTCTATGCCGGCGCGCGCGCACTCCTGGTCTCGCATTGGGCCGTGGATTCGGAGGCTGCCACCCGCCTGACCACGATGACTTTCGAGCTGCTCAAAAGCGAACCAAAAATCGGCCGTGCCGAGGCCTTGCGCCGCGCGATGTTAACCTATGTTGACGACACCTCGTCACCGCGCAACGCCTATCCTGCGATGTGGGGGCCCTTCGCGCTGATCGGCGAAGGCGCGGTACGATAGGGTGGGCTTGGAAATTTCATCGAGACCGTATTCGGCGTTGTGCGTCGCAATAACCTTGGGAAACGCCGAAACGCCTATTTGGTTGCGCGATCATTGTTGATTTTTTGATGCGCCTGCTCAGAGCTGACATGCGCGACGTTTGGCGCGGTCCTTGAATAAACCAAATCCTAAGGGATCAGCTTGGCAACGCCAGCGTTCATCAGTATTAGGTCGTTCCAACCGAGGCCGAACGGCCTGTAATCACGGTGACCGCGGCGGCGCCAAGCATGATCGCGCTGAGTGGGTTCTAGGAGGATTTTTCGTGCAAGAGACGGGCGTGCGCAACGGTGCCTTCGGTGCCGACAAATTCGGCTTAAAGAATCTCAAGCGGGTTCACTGGAACCTCGGTGCGCCGCAACTCTATCAATACTCGCTCTCTGCGGGCGAGACGGTACTGTCGGCCGATGGCGCGCTCTGCGCCGACACCGGCGAGTTCACCGGCCGCAGCCCCAAGGACAAATTCACGGTGCGTGACGCCGCCACCGACAAGAAGATGTGGTGGGCCGGCAACCAGTCGATCACCGCAGAGCAGTTCGAGACGCTCTACCAGGACTTCCTCAAGCACGCCGAAGGCAAGTCGCTGTTCGCACAGGACCTGTATGGCGGCGCCGATCCGGCTTATCGCATCAAGACCCGCGTCTTCACCGAGCTCGCCTGGCACTCGCTGTTCATCCGCACGCTGCTGATCCGTCCCGAGGCGGTCGAGCTCTCGGCATTCGTGCCCGAGCTCACCATCATCGACATGCCGAGCTTCCGCGCCGATCCGAAGCGCCATGGCTGCAAGTCGGAGAACGTCGTCGCGATCGATTTCGCCCGCAAGATCGTGCTGATCGGTGGGTCTTATTATGCCGGCGAGATGAAGAAGTCGGTCTTCACCACGCTGAACTACTATCTGCCCGAGCGCGGCGTGATGCCGATGCATTGCTCGGCCAATGTCGGCGCCAAGGGTGATGCCGCGATCTTCTTCGGCCTGTCCGGCACCGGCAAGACCACGCTGTCCGCCGATCCGAACCGCACGCTGATCGGTGATGACGAGCACGGCTGGGGCCCGAACGGCGTCTTCAACTTCGAAGGCGGCTGCTACGCCAAGTGCATCAAGCTGTCGCAGGAAGCCGAGCCCGAGATCTATGCCGCCTCGACCCGCTTCGGCGCGGTGCTCGAGAATTGCGTGCTGGACGAAGACACCCGCGTGGTCGACTTCGACGACGGCTCCAAGACCGAGAACACCCGCTCGGCCTATCCGCTCGAATTCATCCCGAACGCCTCGCGCACCGGCCGCGCCCCGCAGCCGAAGAACGTGGTGATGCTCGCCGCCGACGCCTTCGGCGTGCTGCCGCCGATCGCCAAGCTCTCGCCGGCGCAGGCGATGTATCACTTCCTGTCGGGCTACACCGCCAAGGTCGCGGGCACCGAGCGCGGTCTCGGCAACGAGCCGCAGCCGGAATTCTCGACCTGCTTCGGTTCGCCCTTCCTGCCGCTCGACCCCAGCGTCTACGGCAACATGCTGCGCGACCTGATCGCCCAGCACAATGTCGACTGCTGGCTGGTCAACACGGGGTGGACCGGCGGCAAGTACGGCACCGGCTCGCGCATGCCGATCAAGGTGACGCGCGCGCTGCTCACCGCTGCGCTCGACGGCTCGCTTCGCAACGTCGAATTCCGCACCGATAAATATTTCGGTTTCGCGGTCCCGACCGCGCTGCCGGGCGTGCCGAGCGAGATACTCAACCCGGTCAACACCTGGAAGGACAAGGACGAGTTCGACAAGACCGCCCGCGCGCTGGTCGGCATGTTCCAGAAGAACTTTGCCAAGTTCGAAGCCCAGGTCGACGCCGAAGTGCGCGCGGCCGCGCCGGACGTGAAGCTCGCGGCGGAGTAGTTTCTCTCTGGCTGGAATGTAAAGGGGCGGCCGTGAGGCCGCTCTTTTTTGTTTTTGCGCGAGTGTAACCATACCCTCAGTGTCGTGCCCGCCCCCGGGGGGCGCGGGGGGCCCGGGGGGGGGGCGCGGGGGGGGGTCGAGAGCCCCCGGGAAAAGGCGGCGGGGGGGG
>NZ_JBVVPT010000036.1:48223-67486 GCF_055811715.1 Bradyrhizobium sp. WSM4872
GGGGCGTTGGTTTTGGCGCCCCCCCCCACCCCCCCCCCCCCCCCCGCCCCCCCCCCCCGCCCCCCCCCCCCCCCCCCCCCCCCCCCCCCGACGCTGGGATGATACTTCACGCCTTGAAATAGGCGATCTGCGTCGTGGTCGCGAGCAGCCTTCCGTTCGGCGACCACAGCTCGGCGTTCTGGTCGGCGTAGCTCTTGTGCATGATCTTTGAATCTGCGGTCGCCAGCACGCGCGTGATGTCCTCGGCCGCGAGCTCTTCGGCGTCCGTGTGAAAATACGTCGTCAGCGACACCGTGCCGAACGGCACCAGCTCGCGCCGCGCGTGAAAGATGCGGCCGAAGAAGGCGTCCGACATCGATATCAGCGACGGCATGTCGAGCTTGCGCGGCTCGCGATCACTGATCCAGAGCTTTGAGTAAGTGCTGGCGAGCTCGGGCTTGGGCGGGCCGATCCGCATCTCGCCCTCGACGAAGCGGAATTCATACTGGTTGGCCCAGGACGCCGCGATCTTCGGGAACGGCATCGTCTCTTCGAACGGCTTTGCATCGGGATATTGCGCCACCCTGTGCTCCCAGGACGGCCGGCGTTCGGCGAATACGGCGGTGGCGAGCGTTGCGACCTCGCCGCCGCCTTGCGACAGTTCGACGCTCCAGTGCTGGCTGGAGCGGTTGGCCTTCACCAGCCGCAAATCCAGATCGAACGGCCCCTTCGCGATCGGCGCGCAATAGTTGACGGTGAGCGCCAGCGGATCGCCGGCACGTTCCGGATGCTCGATCAGCGCACGCAGGATAGTCGCGGCCGTGACGCCGCCGAACGGGCCGACAAAGGCCCAATAGTCGTCGCTGGTGTGCCCCTGCCAGCTGGAGTCGCCGGCGCTGACGCGGGTGGCGTCGTCGAAAGGGTGCGGGAGCTTGGCGTGCATTGTTCGATCCGGCGTTCAATGACGGACGTCATATCACGTCCACCGCCGGCTTGTGCAATTACCTCGTGGGTAACCGATTTCACCCGCGGAAATTCAGCCAGCGACGTCGCGCAAGGTCGGCAGCAGCGGCGTGGTCGGGTTGACCGGCACGTTCCAGATCTCCTCGGCATATTCGCGGATGGTGCGGTCGGAGGAGAACCAGGCCATGCGCGCGACGTTGAGGATCGAGGCGCGGGTCCAGGCCGGCGCCACCTGCCAGCGCGCATCGACGCTGCGCTGCGCCTCGTAATAGGAATCGAAATCGGCGCTGACCATGTAATGGTCGAGATAGCGCAGCGCGTGCGCGATCGATTCGAAGCGGCCGGGATCGCCGGGCGAAAACTCGCCGATGCCGATCGCGTTGATGGCGCGCTGGAGCTTTGGCGAATTGCGGATCACGTCGGAAGCGTCCAGCCCCTGCTTGCGCCGGATCATCACGTCGCCGGCTTCCATGCCGAAGATCGCGATGTTCTCCGCGCCGACGTGATCGCGGATCTCGATGTTGGCGCCGTCGAGCGTGCCGATCGTGAGGGCGCCGTTCAGCGACAGCTTCATGTTGCCGGTGCCGGAGGCTTCCATGCCGGCCGTCGAGATCTGCTCGGAGAGGTCGGCCGCGGGAATGATCACTTCGGCAAGGCTGACATTGTAGTCGGGCAGGAAGACGACCTTGAGCTTGCCGCCGATCGCGGGATCGTTGTTGACGACTTCCGCAACGTCGTTGATCAGCTTGATGATCAGCTTGGCGTAGCGGTAGCTCGCGGCCGCTTTGCCCGCAAAGATCTTCACCCGCGGCACCCAATTGCCGTTGGGATCGTCCTTGATCGCCTGGTACAGCGCGACGGTCTCGATGACGTTGAGGAGCTGGCGCTTGTATTCGTGGATGCGCTTGATCTGCACGTCGAATAGCGCGCTGGGATCGATCTTGATGCCGAGCCGCTCGCCGATCAGGCGCGCCAGCGCGGTCTTGTTGTGAAGCTTGACCGCGCGGAACTTCTTCTGGAATTCGACGTCGCTGGCGCGGGCTTCGATCAGGCTGAGCTGCGTCGGATCGTCGAGCACGGCATCGCCGCAGGTCTCGCGCAACAGATCGGTCAGCTTCGGATTGGCCAGCATCAGCCAGCGGCGGAAGGTGATGCCGTTGGTCTTGTTGGTGATGCGGCCGGGATAGAGATGGTTGAGATCGTGGAACACGGTCTCGCGCATCAGGTCCGAATGCATGGCGGAGACGCCGTTGATGCGGTGTGAGCCGACGAAGGCGAGCTGGCCCATGCGCACGCGCCGCCCGCTCCGCTCGTCGATCAGCGAGACCGAGGCGCGGAAGTCGATGTCGCCGGGGGCGCGCGCTTCCGCGAGCGCGAGATGCTGCACGTTGATGCGGTAGATGATCTCGAGATGACGCGGCAACAGCCGTTCGAACAGTTCGACCGGCCAGGTCTCCAGCGCCTCGGGCAGCAGCGTGTGGTTGGTGTAGGACAGCGTGGCGACCGTGATCTTCCAGGCCTCGTCCCAGCGGAAATTGTGATCGTCGATCAGGATCCGCATCAGCTCGGTGACGGCCAGGCTCGGATGGGTGTCGTTGAGCTGCACCGCGACCTTGCTCGACAGGCTGCGGAGCTGGCCGTCGGATGCAAGATGCCGCTTGATCAGATCCTGCAGCGAAGCCGAGACGAAGAAATATTCCTGGCGCAGGCGCAGCTCGCGGCCGGCCGGGCTCTCGTCGTTCGGGTACAGGAATTTGCAGATCGCTTCCGCGCGCGACTGCTCGGCGCTGGCGCTGACATAATCGCCGGTGTTGAAGGCATCGAGCTTCAACGGATCGGGCGAGCGCGCCGACCACAGCCGCAGCGCGTTGACGTGCTGGCCGCGCCAGCCGACGATCGGCGTGTCATAGGCCATCGCCTGCACGGTCTCGGACGGATGCCAGATCGCGCGATCGCGGCCCTTGTCTTCGACATGCTCGACACCGCCGCCGAAGCGAATGTCGTAGATCACTTCGGGCCGCTGCAATTCCCAGGGGTTGCCGAAGCCGAGCCATTCGTCCGGATATTCCTGCTGCCAGCCCTGATTGATGATCTGGCGGAACAGGCCGTAATCGTAACGGATGCCGTAGCCGATCGCGGGGATCGAGAGCGTCGCCATGCTTTCCATGAAGCAGGCGGCGAGCCGTCCGAGGCCGCCATTGCCGAGCGCCGCGTCCGGCTCGCATTTGCGCAGCTCAGGCAAGGAGACGCCGAGATCGCCGAGCGCGACCTCGAAGATCTTCAGCAGCCCCATATTGTTCAGCGCGTCGCTGAAGAGGCGGCCGATCAGGAATTCGAGCGAGAGATAATAGACGCGCTTGCGCCCGGCATCGTAGCTGTGTTTCTCGGCCGTGAGCCAGCGATGCACGATGCGGTCGCGCAACGCCAGGGCCGCGGCCTGGTACCAGTCGTGCTTGGTCGCCATGCCCGCGTCCTTGCCGATGGCAAGGCGCAGCTTCGCCAGGATCGCGCCCTTGATCTCAGCCAGCGCGAGTTCGTCGATGGGCTGGTTGGCGGCGGGGAAATTGGGCTGGAACGATGAATCTTGCAAAGTCGTCACTTCCTGGTCGCGAGAACACTACTGACCCTACGCATCTTGCCTCTGTACCGGAACCATTGCTGGTGCGACCGTGCACTGCGATGGCGTAAAATTATGCAAGGAACGGGCCGATTTGGGAACCCGGACGCATACGGGGAAACGTGGATTTGGTGCTAGAATGGCGGCCAATTCAGCCATCAGTGTGGAGGAGACGTCCATGAAAGCTCTGATGACACCTGTGATGCGACGGCTGATCGAAATTGCCGCGGCCACCTTCCTCGTCGTCTGCATTACCGCCTCCAGCGCCGCCTTCGCCGCCGGCAAGATGGGCCGTAGCGCCGACGGCCTGAGCTGCGCCGTCTCGCTCCCGCAAAACGCAACGCCCGCCACCCGCTGCGCCGCCATCAAGCGCCAATGCGGCGGCAAGTTTTACGCGAGCGCGTGTGGGGACAGGTTGATGTCGGCGATGTGAGGACGATCGCGCGCTACAAAAACGGTGTCGTCCCGGCGAAGGCTCCCATTCAAATGTCGTCCTGGCGAAAGCCAGGACCCATTACCCCGACTTTCAGAGGAGGCCCGACCGGTCATTCCAGTCGGGATTCTCCTCCTCGATCAGCTTGATCTTCCAATCCCGCTTCCAGAACTTCAATTGCTTCTCGCGCGCGATCGCCTCTTGCGCTGTAGCGAACGTTTCAACGTGCACAAGGCGGAAGATCTTGTACTGCACGAACTTGGAGCCTCGACCCGACCGGTGTAATTCAAGCCGTGCGCGGATTTGACTAGTCACGCCGATGTAGATCGTGCCGTGGTGACGGCTTGCGAGAATATAGACGTAGTAGCTGCCTGCGCTCATAGGTGTGCTCAACTTCGCCAAGGCAACGCTGACCGGGGTAATGGGTCCTGGCTTTCGCCAGGACGACGCTCTCCAACAATCGCGCCAGCATCAGAACAAATTAAGAACACTTTAGCAAGTCTTTGATATATCATTGTGATTCGGCGTGTTGCCGACACAATATCTAGCGTCTGCCAGACTTCGCGAGGACTACATGTCCACCATTGCCTTCGATCGATTTGCCCTCACCAGGATCGCCGATTTCGCGCGCTCGCTGTCGCGGCTGCATCAGGCGGCGCGGCGCTACGCGGTCGACGACGACCAGTTCGACCGCGAGTTCAACGCGGTGTGCCAGTCGATCTGGGGCTACACCATCGACGACGTCAGCGACGATCTGTTCTCGGCCGAGGACCATCTGTTCCTCGACACGCTGGACGAGGCGCATGCGCGCATCTTCGCCGCAGAGCAGGGTTATGACCTCGTCGACGATCAGGGCATGCTCACCGACTGGTGGGGTTTTTGCTGGATGATCCTGGCCGAGAAGCGCGGCCTGCTCACGGCAGACAACCGCGCCGCCGCGCGCGCGGCGATCGAGGAGAAATATCTGGCTGCGCCGAACGTGATCGGCGTGATCATCGGGCGGTGACGGTCTCAACCCTCATCCTGAGGAGCTTGCGCAGCAAGCGTCTCGAAGCATGAAGGCCGATCTGCTCGAGGCGGGCCCTCATGGTTCGAGACGCGCGTTCCGCGCTCCTCACCATGAGGATTTCAATCCAGCCCCGCCCGCTTCGCCGGCTTCTGCGTCTTCGGCACCGTCACGTCGGGCAGCGTCTCGCGCACGATCTCCGCGGCGGGGCCATCCGCCGCCACCGTGTCGGCGCGCACCGGCGCCACCTTCATCTCGCCGAGCCGTGCGCGGACCTGCGCGGTGAGACCGGGATAGGAGGCGACCGGGGTGAAGTCCGCGGCCTGGTCGTTGCCGACGCGGATGCCGGTATAGGCAACGAGGCCGTCGCTGGTGGCGATCACGTCGCCGGGCTTGAGCGACGAGTCCAGCGCCAGATCGACCGGAGCGAGGCCGACCGGCTCGCGACCGTTGCAGGTGCAATCAGCGCGCAGCGCCTTGCGATAGGCGAACGCATTCTCGCTATCGGCATAGCGCTCGCCGGTCTGCGACGCTGCGCCGTCGATCGAGGAGCCGAAATAGATCTTGGTCGCGCTCGCAGGACAGAAGGCCTGACACATCTGCGCGGGCGAGGTGAGACCGCGCATCAGCGGGAAATATTTGCCGTCGCAGCTGCGCACGCAGAACGCCGGGCCCGAGCCGCCGGCCGCGGCCGAACGTGTCGGCGGAACGTATTGCTGGCTTCCGGCATTCTGCTGGCCGGTGAAGGGATCGGCATAGGAGCTCGCCTGCTGCGGCACCTCACGCTGCGGCCGCTGCTGCTGTTGCTGCATTCCGCCGAAGAAGAAGTCGAACAGGCCTTCGGCCGAAACCGGGGCGGGAGCCGCAAGCAGCGGTGCTGCCAGTGTGGCGGCGACGAGCATCGCGCGACGCCGCCGGCGCGCATGGGACATGTCTGTACGCAAACGCTTACTCCACCCGACGCTACCCAACCGGCCGGGACCATCAGGTCTCAGCACGTGATTCACCATAGAGCGGGATGGTAAATGAGCGGTTGAGGGGGAGCGGTGTCGCCGGACGGGGGGGGCGTCTTCATGGCCGGGCTTGTCCCGGCCATCCACGATCTCTGGTGCGGCAAAGACGTGGATGCCCGGGTCAAGCCCGGGCACGACGGCGGAGATAGTCTAGCTGCTCAAGCCTTCAAAAACTCCGACGCCTTGTACAGCGAGCGGAATGGAAGCCCGGCCGCGCCAAAGGTGTCGTCGGCACCTTCTTCGCGGTCGACCATGGTCAGCACCAGCACCACTTCAGCGCCGGTCTCGCGCACCGCTTCCACCGCCTTCATCGCCGAGCCGCCGGTGGTGGTGACGTCCTCGACGATCACGACGCGCTTGCCCTCCAGCGTCTCGCCCCTGGGCAGCCCCTCGATCGCGAGCTTCGCGCCATGCTCCTTCGGCTTCTTGCGCACGAAGAAGGCTGCGATGGGATGGCCCTTGATCCAGGAGATCTGCGCCAGCGCGCCGGCGAGCGGCACCGCGCCCATCTCGAGCCCGCCGATGAAATCGAGCTTGTCGTCCTTGAGCGCCTCATAGGTCAGCTCGGCGAGCAGCGTCGCACCCTCCGGGTCCAACATGGTCGGCTTGAGGTTGAAGTAGAAGTCGCTCTTGCGGCCCGACGCGAGCGTCACCTCGCCGCGGCCGAAGGAGCGCCGGCGGATGATCTCGAACAGGCGGGCGCGGGAGGCTGATTTAGACACGGCGGGCCCTCGGGAGCGTTTTTGGAAGTGGCGGAATTTATCCGCGACGGCCCCGACATTCCAGAGGGGGCTTCCCTCGTCAACAGGGATCGGCCATCCCGGCCCGCCGGTTGTGGTGGTGCAACGTTCTGGAGTAGGTGGATGCCTATCTCGGGCAAGCCGGCAAGAAGGCTGGGCAAGAGAACTCGGCAAGGAAACGCGAAAATGACCATCGAGCTGCACACCTGGAACACGCCGAACGGCCGCAAGATCTCCGTCGCGCTGGAGGAGATGGGGCTGCCCTACAAGGTGATCCCGGTGAATATCAGCAAGGGCGAACAGATGTCGCCGGAGTTCCTGAAGCTCTCCCCCAACAACAAGATCCCCGCGATTCTCGACCCGGATGGCCCGGACGGCAAGCCCGTCAGCATCTTCGAGTCGGGTGCGATCCTGCTGTATCTCGGCGAAAAGACCGGCAAATTCCTGCCGAAACCGCTTTCGGGCCGCATCCCCGTCTATGAATGGCTGATGTGGCAGATGGGCGGTTTCGGGCCGATGCCGGGCCAAGTGCACCATTTCATCGCGCTCGAGAACGAGCAGGACCGCGCCTACGGCCTCAAGCGCTACATGGCGGAGACGCGGCGGCTCTACGGCGTCCTCGACCGCCGGCTGGAGGCTCGCGATTTCGTCGCCGGCGAGCTCTCGGTTGCCGATTTTGCCATCCTGGGCTGGGCCTGGCGTCACCCTCGCCACAAGGTTGACCTGGCCGACTTTCCCCACGTCAAGCGCTGGTACGAGGCCCTGATGGCGCGCCCGGCGGTGAAGCGGGGCATGGAGGCGAAGCTGGATTGAGCTTCTCCCTCTCCCCGTTCTTACGGGGAGAGGGTTGGGGTGAGGGGCCTCTCTCCGCGGATGAGATGGCCGTGAGACCTGTACCCCCTCGCCCGGATCGCAAGAGCGATCCGACCTCTCCCCGCAGGCGGGGAGAGGTGAAAAAGCCCTCACACCTTCCGTGCCTCGACCGCCATCCGTACCGCGAGCCCGGCCAGCACCGTGCCCATCAGCCAGCGCTGGACCACCATCCAGCTTGGCCGGCTTGCGAGGAACAGCGCGATCGACCCTGCCGCCAGCGCGATCATGGCATTCACGCTGACACTGATCGCGATCTGGATTGCGCCGAGCACCACAGACTGCGCCAGCACGCTGCCGGCATTGGGATCGATGAACTGCGGCAGCAGCGCGAGGTAGAGCATCGCGATCTTCGGGTTGAGCAGATTGGTGACGAAGCCCATTGCGAACAATTTGCGCGGGCTGTCGATCGCAAGCTGCTTCACCTGGAACGGCGAGCGCCCGCCCGGCTTCACCGCCTGCCAGGCCAGCCACAACAGATAACCGGCGCCGGCAAAGCGCAGCGCGTCATAGGCAAAGGGAATGGCGAGCAGCAGCGCCGTGATGCCGAACGCCGCGCACAGCATGTAGAACACGAAGCCGAGCGCCACGCCGCCGAGCGAGACGATGCCCGCCACTGGGCCTTGCGTGATCGAACGGGAAATCAGGTAGACCATGTTCGGCCCGGGCGTGAGCACGAGACCGAGGCAGACGAGGGCGAAGCCGAGCAGGGCGGAGGTGTGGGGCATGGCTGAACCGGTGCGGGACGGCATGATTTTAATGTGCGGGCGATCGCGCCGCCATCGCGCAATTGCTCGGAGGACAATTCGATTCGCCGCCGCGCACTCGGTGCGCTCCCTCGCCCCGTTCTTACGGGGTCGCGACGAGCTTCGCTCGCGCTGAGAGGGTTGGGGTGAGGGGCCCTCTCCACGCATCAGATGGCCGTCGTACCTGTACCCCCTCACCCGGATCGCAAGAGCGATCCGACCTCTCCCCGCAAGCGGGGTGAGGTAAGAAAAAAATCAGTGCGCCTCGTCCCAATTGTTCGCCGCGCGTGCATCGACGTGCAGCGGCACCGAGAGCAGCACGGCCGGGAACGGCGCGTCCTGCATCACGTGCTGCACGACGGGGAGCGTGGCCTCGACCTCCGCGTCCGGCACCTCGAAGATCAATTCGTCATGCACCTGCAGCAGCATCTGCGACGAGAGCTTCTTCTCGGCGAGTGCAGCCTCCATCCGCGTCATGGCGCGGCGGATGATGTCGGCGGCGGTGCCCTGGAGCCGCGCGTTGATCGCGGCGCGCTCGTTGAAGGCGCGCACCGAGGCGTTCGAAGCCTTGATGTCGGGATAGTACATCTTGCGTCCGAACAGCGTGGTGACATAGCCGTGGCTCCGGCAGAAGTCGCGCGTCTCGTCCATGTAGGCGCGGATGCCGGGAAAGCGCTCGAAGTATTTCTTGATGTAGGCGGAGGCCTCTTCGCGTGCGATGCCGAGCTGGTTGGCGAGGCCGAATGCCGAAATGCCGTAGATGATGCCGAAATTGATCGCCTTGGCGCGGCGCCTGATTTCGCTCGGCATGCCCTTGATCGGCACGCCGAACATTTCCGATGCGGTCATGGCGTGAATGTCGAGACCGTCCTTGAACGCCTGCTGCAGCACGGGAATGTCGGCGATCTCGGCAAGCAGCCGCAGCTCGATCTGCGAATAGTCGGCGGAGACGAGCTTGTGCCCTGGCGTCGCGATGAAGGCGCGGCGGATCTTGCGTCCGTCCTCGGTGCGCACCGGGATGTTCTGCAAATTCGGCTCGTTCGACGACAGCCGGCCCGTCGTGGTCGCGGCCAGCGCGTAGGTCGTGTGGACGCGATGGGTTTGGGGATTCACATAGGTCGGCAGCGCGTCGGTGTAGGTCGATTTCAGCTTCGAGACCTGGCGCCACTCCAGAATCTTCTTCGGCAGGTCGTGGCCCTGCTCGGCGAGCTCGTCGAGCACCTGAGCGGTGGTCGACCACGCGCCGGTCTTGGTCTTGATGCCGCCGGACAGTCCCATCTTGCCGAACAGGATGTCGCCGATCTGCTTCGGGCTGCCGACATTGACCGGCTCGCCCGCGATCTGCTGAATCTCGGCCTCGACGCGGGCCGCGGTCTGGGCAAAGTCGCCGGAGAGACGCGACAGCACCTGGCGGTCGATCGAGATGCCGCGCCGCTCCATGCGCGCGAGCACCGATACCAGCGGCCGTTCCAGCGTCTCGTAGACCGTGGTCATGTGCTCGGCGACAAGGCGCGGCTTCAGCACGCGCCAGACGCGCAAGGTGATGTCGGCGCCTTCCGCCGACAGCGCCGCGGCCTTGTCGATCGGCACCTGGTCGAACGTGATCTTGCCCTTGCCGCTGCCGAGCAGCTCGTTCTCCTTGAGCATGGCGTGACCGAACCAGCGCTCGGACAGCTGCTCCAGCGCATGCGAGCCGCGGCCGGCATCGAGCACGTAGGAGATCAGCTGCGCATCGTCGGTGTTGCGCAGTGTGATGCCGTGCTGCGCCAGCATCACCGCGGTGAATTTGACGTCGAAGCCGATCTTGAGAATGCCTGGTGATTCCAGCACCGGCCGCAACGCCTCGATCGCATCACTGTGCCTGACCTGGTCGGGCGCGAGGCCGGCGTCGAACAGGCCGGCACCGCCGCCGGACTGCTTGTGCGCCAGCGGCACGTAGCAGGCCTCGTTCGGCGCCAGCGCCAGCGCGATGCCGCAGAGATCGGCCTGCATCGGATCGATCGAGTTTGCCCGGATCTCGACCGCGACATGGCCGGCATCATGGATGCGCGCGATGAACGCGTTCAATTCCGCGAGCGTCTTGATGGCCTGGTACTTGCTGCGATCGACCGTAAGCTTGCGCAAAGCCTCTTCGCGCGCCGCGGCGAGAGAAATCGGCGCGCCCTTCGGGCTCGCGGCCTTGTCCTCCTTGCTCGCCGATGCGTTGCGCTGGCCCACTGGCGCTTGCGCCGGCGCGCCGGTTCCCGGGGCCGGCACGACGTCCGAAGGCGGAAGCGGCGAGAAGACGCTGGCGCCGCTGGAATAGCCCGGATCGGCATCGACGTTGGCCGGATCGATCTGCGA
Organism: Bradyrhizobium sp. WSM4872; assembly: GCF_055811715.1. NCBI lineage: Bacteria > Pseudomonadati > Pseudomonadota > Alphaproteobacteria > Hyphomicrobiales > Nitrobacteraceae > Bradyrhizobium > Bradyrhizobium sp. WSM4872. The sequence goes on from NZ_JBVVPT010000036.1 coordinate 58,934, forward strand.
GAACTCGGCGACGCGGCGCGTCAGCGTGGAAAATTCCATCGCCTTCAGGAACGCGATCAGCTTGCGCGCATCGGGTTCGTGGACGGCGAGATCGTCCAGCGGGACTTCGAGGTCGACCTTGTCGTCGAGCAATACGAGCTGCCGTGAGATGCGCGCCTTCTCGGCGTTCTCGATCAGCGCCTCGCGCCGCTTCGGCTGTTTGATTTCGGTGGCGCGGAACAGCAGTTGCTCGAGATCGCCATATTCGACGATCAGCTGCGCCGCGGTCTTGATGCCGATGCCGGGCACGCCAGGAACGTTGTCGGTGGAATCGCCGGCCAGGGCCTGCACCTCCACCACCTTCTCCGGCGGCACGCCAAACTTCTCGATCACCTCGGGGATGCCGATGCGGCGGTCCTTCATGGTGTCGTACATGGTGACGCAATCGGTGACGAGCTGCATCAGGTCCTTGTCGGAGGACACGATCGTCGCGCTCGCGCCGCGCTCGCAGGCCTGCCGCACATAGGTCGCAATCAGATCGTCGGCCTCGAAGCCGACCTGTTCCAGGCAAGGCAGGTCGAAGGCGCGTACCGCTTCGCGGATCAGCGAAAATTGCGGGATCAGATCGTCCGGCGCCGGCGCCCGGTGCGCCTTGTACTCGGGATAGATCTTGTTGCGGAAGGTGATTTCCGACTTGTCGAAGATGATCGCCAGATGCGTCGGCCGGTTGTCCTCGGGCATCTCGCGCAAAAGCTTCCACAGCATGTTGCAGAAGCCGAGCACGGCATTGACCTGCAAGCCGTCGGACTTGCGGTTCATCGGCGGCAGCGCATGGTAGGCGCGGAAGATGTAGCCGGAACCGTCGACCAGGAAGACATGGTCGCCCTTGCCGGCCGCCTTCGCGGCGACGGGCTTGGCAGCAGCTGTCGCAGCAGCGGGTTTGGTTTCGGCCTTGGCGACGGTCTTGGGGGATGTCTTGGGAGATGTCTTGGGCATGGCCGCAATGTATGAATTTTTGCGGACTTTGACAGCCTTGGGAGGGGGATTTTTGGACCCGTGGCGCTGCTATCCCCACTGTCATTCCCCGCGAAAGCGGGGAATCCAGTACGCCGCGGCCTCTCGGCTCAATCACTGACGTCTCGGCGTGCTGGGTCGCCCGGTCAAGCCGGGCGACGACATCGAGAGGGCGGCTATTCCGCCGCCTGCAGCACCGGCCCTGTCTTCTTCGGCGCGATCCAGAACGCATCGGGCCGCTCGAACAGGAAATTGCCGCCAAGGCGCAGTGCGACCTGCCAGATCGCGAGCGAGCCGATCACGCCGACGATGGTCACGATCAGCGATACCGCGCCGATGTCGGGAATGATGCCGGTGCGCAAGAGCAGCGTCCGTGTCGCCGCCATCGGCAGGAAGAAGGCGAGATAGATCACGATCGAATGTTCGCCGCAGAAACGGAAAACGTTCAACCACTGCGCGCGCGCGAGCAGCGTGCCCATCGTGATGATGGCGCAGGCGCCGGCGAAGCCGAGCATGAGCGATACGAATTTCCACTCGCTGGCGCCGAGCATAACCAAGCCGCTATTGACCAGCGCCCATGTCGCGAGCGCTGCCAGCGCCCATGCGGGATGATTGCGCGCGCGGTCCGACAGCGCGAACACGTAGGGCGCGAACAAATAGCCTGAATAGAAATAAACGAAACGCGCGCAGAACTCGTCGATCGCGGTCCAGCCCGTTGCGACCCGCGCCGTCTCTAGTGCCGCCGCGATGAGCCAGATCGCGGGCGGCGGGACCAGCCGTGTCAGTTTTGTGACGACGAAGAAGATCGGCAAAAGGTAGATGAACCACAGCGTGCCGAACGGCTCGACGAAGGATTCCAGATAGAGCAAGCCGGCGTCGCGCCAGCTCGTTTCCGCCGCGAATGCGGGGGCCTTGAAGCCGAACTGGATTGTCACCCAGACGACATAGAAATAGGCGAAATGCACCACCTTGCGGTCGAGATAGGTTCGCCAGTCCCGGTCGATCACCAGTGGCAGGAACAGACCCGAAATCAGGAAGAAATCCGGCATCCGGAATGGCTTCGCGAAGGCCACCAAGACATGCATGAAACCGGTCTCGCCGGCAGCAAGCTCGACCCCCAGCACCGAATGCATCATCACGACCATGACGATGCAGATGCCCTTGGCGTAATCGACCCAATCGACGCGCCCAGCAGCCGGGGCCTTGAGTCCCCCGCTCGCGGCGATTGTGCCTGATGGTGCCATGGTGTCTCTTTTTGAGGCGTGTTCCGCCAGGATCTGCGTGAACGCGGGGCAGTTTGCCGCCTTGCTGCTTACGATTTCTTTACCGGTACAAGTGCTGTGCCGTTTTTTGTACGCGGGCTGTTCCCTCACCCCGGTAAAATGCTAAACCGCCTTGGAATAGGGATTTTGTTAACCAAGCCAAACAGGGTTTTTCATGCGCATTGCTATGATCGGCACGGGCTATGTGGGACTGGTGTCCGGGGCCTGCTTTGCGGATTTCGGTCACGACGTCGTCTGCGTCGACAAGGACGAGAAGAAGATCGCGGCCCTTCATCGTGGCGAGATCCCGATCTACGAGCCCGGGCTCGACGAGCTGGTGGCGACCAACGTCAAGGCCAAGCGGCTGGAGTTCACCACCGATTTGTCCAAGCCGGTCGCGGATGCCGATGCCGTGTTCATCGCGGTCGGCACACCGTCGCGCCGCGGCGACGGCCACGCCGATCTGTCCTATGTCTATGCCGCCGCGAAAGAGATCGCGCAGTCGCTGTCCGGCTTCACCGTCGTCGTGACCAAGTCGACCGTACCGGTCGGCACCGGCGACGAGGTCGAGCGAATCATCCGCGAGACCAATCCCAAAGCCGACGTGGTCGTCGCCTCGAATCCCGAATTCCTGCGCGAGGGCGCGGCGATCCGCGACTTCAAATTCCCCGATCGCATCGTCGTTGGCACCGCCGACGAGCGCGGCCGCAAGGTGATGAGCGACATCTATCGTCCGCTGTCGCTGAACCAGGCGCCGCTGATGTTCACGGAACGCCGCACCGCCGAGATGATCAAATACGCCGCCAACGCGTTCCTCGCGACCAAGATCACCTTCATCAACGAGATCGCCGACCTCTCCGAAAAGGCCGGCGCCAACGTGCAGGAGGTCGCGCGCGGCATTGGCCTGGACAACCGCATCGGCACCAAGTTCCTGCATGCCGGTCCCGGCTTCGGCGGCTCCTGCTTTCCGAAGGACACCAAGGCGCTGATCAAGATCGCGCAGGACTACGATGTGAGCTTGCGCATCGTCGAGTCCGTGCTGGCGGTCAACGAGAACCGCAAGCGCGCGATGGCGCGAAAAGTGAGCCAGGCGCTCGGCGGCTCGCTGCGCGGCAAGACCATCGCTGTGCTCGGCCTCACCTTCAAGCCCGACACCGATGACATGCGCGATGCGCCGTCGATTCCGCTGGTCACCGGCCTGATCGACATGGGCGCGAAGGTGAAGGCCTTCGATCCCGTCGGCATGGAGCAGGCGAAGAGCGAGCTGCCCAGCATCACTTATTGCGAGGACGCCTATTCCTGCGCGGAAGGCGCCGATGCGATCGTGATCGTCACCGAATGGGTGCAGTTCCGGGCGCTCGACCTCGACCGGCTGAAGGCGACCATGGCGCAGCCCGTCATCGTCGACTTGCGCAACATCTACCGCCCCGAGGAGATGGCTGCGGCCGGCTTCGTCTACGAGAGCATTGGCCGGCCGCCGGTGCAGGGCTAGCGATCCAACGTCGCGCATAATTCCGTCATGGCCGGGCTTGTCCCGGCCATCCACGTCTGTTTTCTAGTGTGACGACGTGGATGCCCGGCGGTTTCCGTGCGAAGACGCGCTTCGCGCTTTTGCCGGGCATGACGAATGGACAGGCCTTGCCCCGCAGTTTCGACACGCCCCTCCCGATCGATGCCGTGCTCGACGACCTTTCGCGCACGCTGGAGGCGCATCATGCCGCCGTGCTGGTGGCGCCCCCGGGCGCCGGCAAGACCACGCGCGTGCCACTGGCGCTGCTCGATGCCCCCTGGGCCAAGGGCAAGAAGATCATCGTGCTGGAGCCGCGGCGCATCGCGGCGCGCGCCAGCGCCGACCGCATGGCCAAATCACTGGGCGAACGCGCCGGCGAGACTGTCGGCTATCGCGTCCGCTTCGGCTCGAAGATCTCGCGCGCGACCCGCATCGAGGTGGTGACGGAGGGTATCTTCACCCGCCAGATTCTCGACGATCCCGAGCTGTCGGGCATCGCCGCCGTCCTGTTCGACGAATTCCACGAGCGCTCGCTCGATGCCGACATGGGCCTCGCGCTGGCGCGCGACGCGCAAACCGGCCTGCGCGAGGATTTGCGCATCCTCGTGATGTCGGCAACGCTCGATGGCGCCCGCGTGGCAAGATTGCTCGGCGAAGCGCCCGTCGTCGAAAGCGAGGGCCGCGCCTTTCCGGTCGAGACCCGCTATCTCGGCCGCAAGGCGGACGCGCCGGTGGAGCGACAGATGGCGGATGCGATCGCCTCGGCGCTACGGGCCGATGCCGGCTCGGTGCTGGCGTTCCTGCCGGGCGCCGCTGAAATCCGCCGAACCCAGAACCTCCTCGCCGAACGGGTGCAGGATTCCAGCATCGAAATCGTGCCGCTGTTCGGCGCACTCGACGCCGCCGTGCAGGATCGTGCCATCTCGCCGGCACCCAAGGGCACGCGCAAGGTGGTGCTGGCGACCTCGATCGCGGAGACATCGCTCACCATTGAGGGCGTGCGCATCGTGGTCGATTCCGGTCTTGCCCGCGTGCCGCGCTACGAACCTGACATCGGCCTGACCCGGCTCGAGACCGTGCGCGTCTCGCGCGCGGCGGCTGACCAGCGCCGCGGCCGCGCCGGCCGGACCGAGCCCGGTGTCTGCTACCGGCTATGGGACGAACCTCAGACAGCCTCGCTCGCGCCCTACACCCAGCCCGAGATCCTCAGCGCCGATCTGTCCTCGCTGGTGCTCGATCTCGCGCAATGGGGCGTCGCCGACCCTGCCGCGCTGTCGTTTCTGGACCCGCCGCCCGCGCCGGCCTGGAAGGAAGCAAAAAGCCTGCTCTGCGAGCTCAACGCGCTCGATGCCGACGGCCGCATCACGGCGGAGGGCAAGAGCCTGCGTGCGCTGGCGCTGCCGCCGCGGCTCGCGCGCATGATCGTGGATTCGCATCGTGCCGGCGAGGGCGAAGCCGCTGCCGAGATCGCTGCCATCATCACCGAGCGCGGGCTCGGCGGCGACAGCGTCGATCTCGAGCACCGTCGGGATCAGTTCCGCCGCGACCGTTCCCCGCGAGCCGCAAGCGCGCGCGACCTCGCGCGGCGCTGGGCCTCGCAGGTGGCGGCGTCAGAGAAGGCGGCGACCGGAGAAGCTGGCCTCTCGACCGGCCTGATGCTGGCCTACGCCTTCCCGGATCGCGTCGCGCGCAACCGCGGCAATGGCAGCTTCGTGCTCGCCAACGGTCGAGGTGCTGCCGTAGATCAAACCTCCTCGCTCGCGCGCGCCCCCTATATCGCGATCGGCGAGATGACGGGCACGGCGGCGAGCGGACGCATTCTGCTCGCAGCGCAAATCTCGCAGGACGAGATCGAACGGCATTTCGCCGAGCATATCGAATCCGTCGAGGAGATATCGTTCGATCGCGGCGCGATGGCGCTGCGGGCGCGGCGCAAGCGCGCGCTGCACGCGATCACGCTCTCCGAGGCGACGCTCGCCGTGTCGCCCTCGGAGGACACTGCGCGCATCTTCGCGGATGGGCTCATCGCCGCCGGACTCGACCGGCTGCCCTGGTCGAAGGTAGCCAAACAATGGCGCGATCGCGTGATGTTTTTGCGCAAGGCCGAGGGCGACAGCTGGCCCGATTTGTCGGACGACGGCTTGATCGCACGGCGCGACGATTGGCTGGTGCCGGCGCTCTACGACAAGATCGCGCTGAAGGACATCTCCGCCGGCGATCTCTCCGACGCGCTGATGGCGTTGTTGCCGTGGGAGATGCGCGCGCGGCTCGACCGCGAGGCGCCGACGCATTTCGAGGCGCCGACCGGCAGCGTGCTCGCGATCGACTATGAAGCCGAGCAGGGGCCGACCATAGCGGTACGGCTGCAGGAATTGTTCGGTCTCAACACCCATCCCTCGATCGCCGCCGGCAAGGTGCCGCTGGTGCTGGAGCTGCTGTCGCCGGCGCAGCGCCCGGTGCAGGTGACGCGCGATCTTCCTGGCTTCTGGCGCGGCAGCTACAGTGCCGTGCGCTCCGATTTGCGCGGCCGCTACCCGCGCCATCCCTGGCCGGAAGATCCGGCGAATGCGCTGCCGACCCGGCGGGTCAAGCCGCGCGGGACGTGAGGCGCTAGATATGCGAGTGCATCCATGCCCGCTGGCGCAGCTGGAACCTACGGCAATTGACCGTGCGCGGGATTGAAAAAGTCCACGCCGTCGTGCTCTGGTGCGCCCTCACCAACAACATCCTGCAAGGTAACCGCCTCCGCAGCGCAGAAGCGAGAGCTCATCGACGAACTCAGACCCGCCATTTACCGCGATAAAGCAGCCCCACTCCGCTCCGAACGAGCAAAAGCGTCACAAGCTCTGAGGATGAGGGTCTCACAAAATTGCATTCTGCCCGGAAATCGCTATTTTCCGCGCCCCGGAGGCCCCTTAGATGTCCGTTATCGATCTTGCCGCGAACCCGAGCGATCTGCGTGCGCTCGCCGAACAATCCAACGCCTGGCCGTTCGAGCAGGCGAAGGCCATTGTCGCGCGGCTGAAGAAAAGCCCGAAGGACGAGGTGCTGTTCGAGACCGGCTACGGGCCATCAGGCCTGCCGCATATCGGCACCTTCGGCGAGGTCGCGCGCACCTCGATGGTGCGGCACGCTTTTCATGTGCTGACCGAGAACAAGATCAAGACGCGCCTGCTCGCGTTCTCCGACGACATGGACGGGTTTCGGAAAGTGCCCGACAACGTCCCCAACAAGGAGATGCTGGCCGCGCATCTCGGCAAGCCGCTGACCCGCGTGCCGGATCCGTTCTCCAACGAGTACCCGTCGTTCGGGCACCACAACAATGCGCGGCTGCGCGCCTTCCTCGATCATTTCGGCTTCGACTACGAATTCGCGAGCTCGACCGACTATTATACGTCCGGCCGTTTCGACGCGACGCTGCTCAAGATGTTAGCTGCCTACGACAAAGTGATGGCGATCATCCTGCCGACGCTCGGACCCGACCGCCGCGCGACCTATTCGCCGTTCCTCCCCATCAGCAAGACCACGGGTGTCGTGCTGCAGGTGCCGATGATCCGCCGCGACGTTGCGGCCGGCACGGTGACCTATCTCGATCCCGATACCAACCAGGAAGTCGAGACGCCGGTCACCGGCGGTAACGTCAAGTGCCAATGGAAGGCCGACTGGGCGATGCGCTGGGTCGCGCTCGGCGTCGATTACGAGATGGCCGGCAAGGATCTGATCGACTCGGTCAAACTCTCCGGCGCGATCGCGAGGGCGCTCGGCGCCACGCCGCCGGAGGGCTTCAACTACGAGCTCTTCCTCGACGACAAGGGCCAGAAGATATCGAAGTCGAAGGGCAACGGCCTCACCATCGACGAATGGCTGCGCTACGCCTCGCCGGAATCGCTATCGCTGTTCATGTATCGCGAGCCGAAGGCGGCCAAGCGGCTGTATTTCGACGTCATCCCGCGCAATGTCGACGACTACCAGCAGTTCATCGACGGCTTTGCCAAGCAGGACGCCAAGCAGCAGCTCGGCAATCCGGTCTGGCATGTCCACAGCGGCCATCCGCCGAAGTTCGACATGCCCGTCACGTTCCAGCTCTTGCTGACGCTGGTGTCGTCGTCGAATGCGGAGAATGCCGAGACGCTGTGGGGTTTCATTGGCCGCTACCGGCCCGGCGTGAGCCCGCAGACGCATCCCAAGCTCGACGCGATGGTCGGCTATGCCATCAATTATTATCGCGACTTCGTCGCGCCGACGAAGACGTTCCGCGAACCGACCGAGACCGAGCGCGCGGCGCTGCAGGATTTGCGGGATGCATTATCGCAGCTTCCGCAGGACGCCTCGGCCGAGGACATCCAGAACGTCGTCTACGAGATCGGCCGCCGCGAGCCGTTCCTCGATCCAGTCAAGAAGGGCAAGGACGGCCGTCCCGGCGTGACACTCGACTGGTTCAACATGCTCTACCAGGTGCTGCTCGGCCAGGAAAAGGGCCCGCGCTTCGGCTCCTTTGTCGCGGTGTATGGCGTGCAGAACGCGGTGAATATGATCGACGGCGCGCTGGCGCGGAGTGCGTGAGGAACGCATTGCTGTTACGAGCGCAATGCATCTCCCCAAGGTCGTCCCGGCGAAGGCCGGGACCCATAGCCCCAGGAAGAGATTTGGCGAAGGTTGGTAGTCATGAGGCCTTTGGGACCAAGACCGCGACTCTCTGATAGATCACGCGGTATGGGTCCCGGCCTTCGCCCTAGGGCATGCACATATCTGGTGCGGCGGATTGACTCAGAGCGGCATCTTGGGATT
>NZ_JBVVPT010000037.1:0-65624 GCF_055811715.1 Bradyrhizobium sp. WSM4872
CCTGCGCGGCGAAGGCGAACGCCTCTCCGGCGGCGGCCGCTCGTCCGGCCTGATGAGCTTCCTCAAGATCGGCGACCCCGCCCCCGGCGGCCAGAAGACGGCCCGCCCCCCCCGCCCCACGACAGTGTGTTCTATATTCTACTCCCCCGCCTGGAGCTTCCGCGGGAACAGTTCGGCAGCGCCGGTCGCCACGAGATGTGGGGCTTCGGGCGCATCGCTCTTGCTGAAATCGAGCTCCTCGATCCGGCCCGCGCGCTTCTCGATCTTGTCGGCGGAGATCAGGATCTGGCGGACGTCTTCGTTGGCGTCGGCAAAGTGCTTCTGCAATTTCAGCACGCGGTCGCGCAGGCGGCCGAGATCGTCGCCGAGCTTGATCACCTCGGTCTGGATCTGGTCGGCAGCGTCGCGCATACGCGCGTCCTTCATGATCTGCTGCATCACCTGGATCGCCAGCATCAACAGCGAGGGCGACACCAGCACGACACGGGCGCGATACGCCTTCTGAATCACGTCGTCGAAACCGTCGTGGATTTCGGCGTAGACCGATTCCGATGGCACGAACATCAGCGCCATGTCCTGGGTCTCGCCGGCGACGAGATATTTTTCCGCAATGTCGCTGACATGCTTCATCACGTCGCCGCGCAGCCGCTGCGTGGCGATCCGCTTCTCCTCGTCGCTGCGCGCGTCATGCAGCGCGGTCATCGCTTCCAGCGGAAATTTCGCATCGATGCAGAGTGGCCGCTGGTCGGGCAGGAACACGACGCAGTCCGGACGCTTGCCGGTCGAGAGCGTGAACTGGAACTCGTAGGCGCCCTTCGGCAGACCGTCCTGGACGATCGCCTCCATCCGCGCCTGACCGAAGGCGCCGCGCGACTGCTTGTTGGCGAGCACGTCGCGCAGGGTCGTCACCTGCGTCGTGAGGTCGGTGAGGTTCTTGTGCGCGCTGTCGATGATGCCGAGCCGCTCGTGCAGCGCGCGCAGGCTCTCCATGGTGTTGCGGGTGGTGTGCTCCATGGACTGGCCGACCCGGTGGGTCACCGAATCCAGCCGCTCGTTGACCGCGCGTGCCATGTCGGCCTGGCGGCCGGCCAGCGTCTGGGTCATGGCGTCGACGCGGCCCGAAGCCTCGCTCTGGGCATGCAGCATCTGGCTGATGCGCTCCTCGAGCTCGTCGGCGCGGATCGCGTTGGCCATCGCGAGTTCCGCCCCCCGCCGCCCGGAGCGTGCGATCACGACCGCAATCACCACCATCAGGATGAGGACCAGGGCGCCAAAGCCGATCAGCGCGTCCACGGTGCGCACCGGCCAGTCGCCGAGCATGAAAATGATCTCGTTCATGCCCTGCTTCTAGCCGATTCGCGCGCTGACACGAACGAATAGCGAACATTTATGGCAAACGCCCTGCCAACATTTATGGTTAACGAAAGGCGAAGTTTTATGGTTAGCGGAGGGTTAACGGGGTTCCCGGCCGGATTGACCGCATCGAACGCGCGGCTTAAATCGCGGCCATGGCCCTCAGAGAAATCATCATCCTGCCCGACAAGCAGCTGCGTCTGGTCTCCAAGCCGATCGAGAAGGTCACGCCGGAGATCCGCAAGCTTGCCGACGACATGTTCGAGACCATGTACGACGCGCCCGGGATCGGGCTCGCGGCGATCCAGGTCGCGCAGCCGTTGCGGTTGATCACCATGGACCTTGCCAAGCCCGACCAGGACGGCGAGACCAAGCCCGAGCCGCGCGTCTTCATCAATCCGGAAATCATCGCCTCCTCCGAGGACCTGTCGGTTTACGAGGAAGGCTGCCTGTCGATCCCCGAATATTACGAGGAGGTCGAGCGCCCCGCGAAGGTGCGGGTGCGCTACACCGATCTCGACGGCAAGCTGCACGAGGAGGACGCCGAAGGTCTCTACGCCACCTGCATCCAGCACGAGATCGACCATCTCAACGGCGTGCTGTTCGTCGACTATCTGTCAAAGCTCAAGCGCGACCGCGTGCTGAAGAAGTTCGAGAAAGCCGCCAAGCGCGCGGAGTGAGTCTCTCGCCGTCATGGCCGGGCTTGACCCGGCCATCCACGCCTTGCTTGCTTTCTCGCCAAGACCGTGGATGCCCGGGACAAGCCCGGGCATGACGGAGAAACAAGCCTTACCGAGCGCCGCCACATGCCCCTCCGCCTGATCTTCATGGGCACGCCCGATTTCTCCGTGCCGACGCTGCTCGAACTGGTCGCGCATGGCCACGAGATCGCGGCCGTGTATACGCGCGCGCCGAAGCCCGGCGGCCGGCGCGGGCTGCAATTGCAGCCGACCCCGGTGGAAGAGGCCGCGCGAAAGCTCGGCGTGCCCGTGCTGACGCCGAAGACTTTGAAAACGCCGGAGGCGCTGGCAGAATTTCGCGCCTTCGACGCCGATGCGGCCGTCGTCGTTGCCTATGGCATGATCCTGCCGCAGGCGATCCTCGATGCGCCAAAGCTCGGCTGCTACAATCTGCACGCTTCGCTGCTGCCGCGCTGGCGCGGAGCTGCTCCCATCAACCGCGCGATCATGGCCGGCGATGCCGAGAGCGGCGTGATGGTGATGAAGATGGATGTTGGCCTCGACACCGGCGACGTCGCCATGGCCGAGCGTCTCGCGATCACGGACAACATGACCGCGCTCGAGCTGCATGATCGTCTGTCCCGGCTCGGTGCCGATCTGATGGTGCGCGCCATGGCTGCGCTCGATCGCGGCGGGCTCCAGTTGAAGAAGCAGAGCGAGGATGGCGTCACCTACGCCGCCAAGATCGACAAGGCCGAAGCGCGGATCGACTGGACCAGGCCCGCGCGCGAGGTGCTGCGCCATATCCACGGCCTGTCGCCGTTTCCCGGCGCCTGGGCCGAGCTCACCGGCGTGAGCGAGAACGCGCGGGTAAAAATCCTGCGCTGTGAATTGGCGAAGGGTTCGGGCGCGCCGGGCGAGGTGCTCGACGATCACCTCACCATCGCCTGCGGTGAGGGCGCAATCCGCCTGATCGAGCTCCAGCGCGAAGGCAAGGCGCGCATGCAGGCCGCGGATTTCCTGCGCGGCGTGCCGCTCAAGCCGCCGATGCGGCTGGCCTGATGCCCCGCTACAAGCTCATCATCGAATATGACGGCGCGCCGTTCTTCGGCTGGCAGGTGCAGGAGACGCTGCCCTCGGTGCAGGGGGCGCTGGAAGCGGCCGTGAAGGCGATGACCGGCGCGGATGCGCGCGTGCACGGAGCGGGCCGCACCGATGCCGGGGTGCATGCGCGCGGCCAGGTCGCGCATGTCGATGTCGACAAGCAGTTTCCGCCGGGCCGTTTTCGCGATGGCTTGAATGCGCATCTGCGCCCGCATCCGGTGGCGGTGCTCGAGGCGGACATCGTGCCTGATAGCTTTGAGGCGCGCTTCTCGGCCGTGAAGCGCCACTACCGCTATCGCATCGTCAACACCCGCGCCAATCTCGCGCTCGATGCCGGCCACGCCTGGCGCGTGCCGCGCCGGCTCGACGCCGATGCGATGCATGCGGCGGCGCAATGCCTGCTCGGCAAGCACGATTTCACCACCTTCCGCGATACCGAGTGCCAGGCCAGATCGCCGGAGAAAACGCTCGATCAGCTCGACGTGCTGCGCGACGGACGCGAGATCACGATTCTCACCTCGGCGCGCTCGTTCCTGCACAGCCAGGTGCGCTCGATGGTGGGGTCGCTGATGTGGGTCGGCGAAGGCCGCTGGACCGCCGACGATCTCTCCGCAGCCCTCGCCGCCCGCAACCGCGCCGCCTGCGGCATCGTCGCCCCGCCGGACGGGCTGTACCTGATGCAGGTGGATTATTAGAGCGTGATGCCGCCACTGGCGTCATGGCCGGGCTTGTCCCGGCCATCCACGTGCGGCAACATGCGACCATGCATGGGGGATGGGTGTACATCCTGGCGAGCGCGGCCAACGGCATTTTATATGTCGGTGTGACGAATGACATTATTCGTCGCGTGTACGAGCATCGAAATGGACTCGTGCCTGGCTTCACCAAGAAGTACGGAGTCAAGCTGCTCGTCTATTTCGAGCGCTATGAAGACATCCAGACTGCCATCCAGCGCGAGCACAACATCAAGCATTGGTCACGGACGTGGAAGGTCAGGCTAATCCTGAAGGACAATCCCGAATGGAAGGACCTTTACGATACGATTGTCCAGTAAGGCGGGCCTGAGCTCCCGCCACAGGCGTCATGGCCGGGCTTGTCCCGGCCATCCACGAACTTTCCTGCAAGGACGCCGAAGAACGTGGATGCCCGGGACAAGCCCGGGCATGACGGCGGACTGATTGGCGGCAGCGAGATAGCCTCACAGCCTACCCAAAATACCTCGTCAAAATCCCGCGATACACCTTCGTCAGCTGCTCCAAATCCCTGACCGGCACGCGCTCGTCGATTTGGTGCATGGTCTGGCCGACCAGGCCGAACTCGATCACCGGGCAATAGCTCGAGATGAAGCGCGCATCCGAGGTGCCGCCTGAGGTCGACAGCTCCGGCTTGCGGCCCGTCACTTCCTCGATCGCGGACACCGCGAGTTCGGTGAACGGGCCAGGCTTGGTCACGAACACATTCGAGTTCGAGGGCTCCCAGACGATGCGGGCGCGGATGCGGTTGCCGCAGGCTTTTGTCAGCCGCGTCTCGACCAGCTCGCGCAGGCTCGCCTGGGTGTGGTTGTCGTTGTAGCGGATGTTGAATTTTGCGCGGGCTTGGCCTGGGATGACGTTATTGGCGGTGTTGCCGACGTCGACCGAGGTGAATTCGAGATTGGAAGCCTGGAACTGCGCGCTGCCATGGTCGAGCGGCTCGTCGGAGATCGCCACGATCAGCCGCGCGATGTCAGGCACCGGATTGGCGGCGCGGTGCGGATAGGCGACGTGGCCCTGCACGCCGTCGACATACAGCGTGCCGGATTGCGAGCCGCGGCGGCCGACCTTGATGGTGTCGCCGAGGGTCTCGACATTGGAGGGCTCGCCGAGCACGCAATGATCGAATTTCTCGCCGCGCTCGGCCGCCCACTTCAACAGCTTGATGGTGCCGTTGATGGAGACGTCTTCCTCGTCGCCGGTGATCAGAAACGAGATCGAGCCTTTGACATCGGCGCGCGGCTTGCCGTCGTTGGCGGCAAGATGCTCCAGCACCGCGGCGACCGAGCAAGCGATGCCGCCCTTCATGTCGACCGCGCCGCGGCCATGCAGAAAGCCGTCCTTCACCTCGCCCGAGAACGCGCCGACGCTCCAGGCGCTCTCGTCGCCAGGCGGCACCACGTCGGTGTGGCCGGCAAAAGTGATGTGCGGCCCGTCAGTGCCGATCCGCGCATAGAGATTGTCGACGTCGGCGGTGCCAGGCTCGCTGAAGGTGACGCGGTGGCATGTGAAGCCGGCCACGGTGAGAGCTTGTTCGAGCACGCCCAGCGCACCGGCATCGGCCGGAGTTACCGAGGGGCAGCGGATGAGATCGCGGGCGATCGAGAGAGCATCGGTCATACGCTCCGCTTAACATGCATGCCGCCGGGTGGGCTAGCACTGGGCGGGACAAATTCGATCTCGCTCTGCTGGTCCCAGCTGTTCGCCGCAGGCGAGGCGGGCGCGGAGCCACCTTCAACGTCGGCCAGTGGATCAGGGCCGAACCGGTTGTCGCCGGAGGTGCCTGGCACAATGAACATTTCCACGAGGCCCCAAAACCACGGAATGTGCACGGCCCAGGCGAGGGCAAGAACCCAGTTTGATTCGGTGGGTAGCAGGTCTGAGAATTGGTCGAACAACGCGGGCACGACGAAAAAGGGAACCAGCCACCAGCCGCTCCGGTCGCGATCGTGCAGCCGCTTGGTCGCTGTTGCGAGGTAGATCCACAGGAATAGCGAGCTGCCGAGCACCTTGAGGATGAGGGTCGCGCGATCGGTCGTAGCCAGCAGACGGTAGGCCCTGGGATCGACCACGTTGAAGATGTCATCGACACCGAAATCGAAGTCGACCTTGAGGTTGAAAGCGAAAGTTGCGGCCCCGTTCAGCACCTTGATGGCCTGGTCGATCATCCCAAGCAGGGCCGCCAACACCATGACGATCAGCAGCGCCTGCCACAGCACTGCGCGATTGATGCGGCCGTCGAAACGGAAGAGATACCAGGTCCAGTCCATGCCAAAGGCTCCGGGCGGGAGAGGTCGCCCGGATGTTGGTCGAGATTGGGGGAGGGTGGGTTCGATGCCGCTGCTAGACCCGTCATCCTGAGGTGCGAGGCCTGCGGTGCAGAGCACCGCAGGGGGAGCCTCGAAGGATGAGCGGCCACGATGCTGCCAGCAGCCGGGCCGTCGCCCTTCGAGGCTCGCCGAAGAGGCGAGCACCTCAGGGTGACGGTGAGATAGTTAGTCCCTAATCCCGCAGCAGCTCGTTGATGCTGGTCTTGGAGCGTGTGCGTTCGTCGACGCGCTTGACGATGACGGCGCAGGCGGTGCTCGGGCCGATCTGGCCGTTCTTCATGGGCTTGCCGGGCAGCGCGCCGGGAACGACGACCGAATACTCGGGCACTTCGCCGATAAAGACCTCGCCGGTGTCGCGGTCGACGATCTTGGTCGACGCACCCAGGAATACGCCCATCGACAGCACCGCGCCCTTGCGCACGATCACGCCCTCGGCGACCTCGGAGCGCGCGCCGATGAAGCAATCGTCCTCGATGATCACAGGCTCGGCCTGCAGCGGCTCGAGCACGCCGCCGATACCGACGCCGCCGGAGATGTGCACGCGCTTGCCGATCTGCGCGCAGGAGCCGACGGTCGACCAGGTGTCGATCATGGTGGATTCATCGACATAGGCGCCGAGATTGACGAAGGACGGCATCAGCACGACGTTGCGCGCAATGAAGGCCGAGCGGCGCACGATGGCGCCGGGGACGGCGCGGAAACCGGCGTCGCGAAAGCGGTTCTCGCCCCAGCCGTCGAACTTGGAGGGCACCTTGTCCCACCAGGTCGCCTTGCCGGGGCCGCCGGGAATGGCGCCCATGTCGTTGAGGCGGAACGAGAGCAGCACCGCCTTCTTCAGCCACTGATTGACCTTCCACTTGCCGTCGGCCCCGCGCTCGGCAACGCGGGCCTCGCCCTTGTCCAGAATCTCCAGCGCGTGATCCACTGCCTCGCGAACCTCGCCCTTGGTCGAGGTCGAAACGCCGTCGCGCGCCTCGAAGGCGCCGTTGATGGTGGATTCGAGGGCGGACAGGGACATCGGGATTTCCTCACAGGCAGGCGGGAATTTGCGGTGATTTGGAGCGCTTTTTCGGGATTTGGGGGGACGGAGTCAAGCTTGGTTCGGTGTCATCACCCGCGAAAGCGGGTGATCCAGTACGCCGCGGCGGTCGTGATGACTCGAGACGGCGGCGATTACTGGATACCCCGCCTTCGCGGGGTATGACGGCTACCTTGGTTGGGACAGCCTCCCCAAGAACCCCGCCAGATCATCCGTGACGTGGTCGACATGGGCGGCGTCCCGGCCCGCCAATTCCCAGTCCTCGCGCACGACCTCTTTCGTCCCATCCGGTATCACCAGCACGGTGGTCATGCCGAGCTCGTGCGGGACAGTGAGGTTGCGGGCGAGGTCCTCGAACATCGCGGCGCGGGTCGGATCGACCGAATGGTCGGCGAGAAACTTGCGGTAGGTCTGCGGCGCCGGCTTCGGCTCGAACTCGGCGGCGATGATGTCGAACACGCCGTCGAA
The DNA here is from genome assembly GCF_055811715.1 of Bradyrhizobium sp. WSM4872. Classification (NCBI taxonomy): domain Bacteria; kingdom Pseudomonadati; phylum Pseudomonadota; class Alphaproteobacteria; order Hyphomicrobiales; family Nitrobacteraceae; genus Bradyrhizobium; species Bradyrhizobium sp. WSM4872. Next base: position 7,727 of record NZ_JBVVPT010000037.1, read on the forward strand.
ATGCGTGGCAAAGCCGAGCCGCGCCAGCACCGCATCGACATGATCGACCGAGCCGTTGGTCAGGATCAGCTTTCGCCCCGGCAGTTTTGCAATGGCCTCGCCGAGTGCCGGGTTCGGCTCCAGCGGCGAGTGATCGATCTTGTGGACGTAGGCGAGATAGTCGTCGGCGCGGACGCCATGCAGGGTCATCATGCCGCGCATGGTGGTGCCGAAACGCTGGTAATAATCCTTCTGGATCTTGCGCGCTTCCACCGGCGTCAGATTCAGCCAGTTGCAAACGAACTCGGTGATCCGAGCATCGACCTGCTGCCACAGATTGACGTGGTGCGGATAGAGCGTGTTGTCGAGGTCGAACACCCATGTGTCGACATGGGCGAAGGCGCGGGGAGATTTCATTTTCACTCTCTATCCGTTGACCGCGGCGGCGCTCCACCCTCAATCGTCGTCCTGGCGAAAGCCAGGACCCATACGCCGTGACGGATCATTGGGGCACTCTGGTCGTCGTTCTCTGCCAAACCTAATCCTGCGGTCATGGCTCCTGGCCTTCGCCAGGACGACAGCGGAGTGCGCGTCCTGATCACAACACCACCCGTCACGGCATCGCAAACCGCAGCGTCTTGCCGCCGCTCGACATGTCCACCGCGCCAAATCCCGTCGCCACAAAGCCGCGCGCGCCGCAGTCGGTCTGCTCGTTGGTCTCGAACTTGGTCTCGCGCGTGCAAAGCTGCCTGTCGCCGCCCCAGTTCAGCGGCTTGTCCTTCAGCTTGACGATTCGGTTGTCGGCGTCGATGGCTTCCGCGAAGCTGAAGATCTGCTTCGGCTGGCCGCTTACGTCAGGGTGCAGGCAGGTCTTGGGGTCGATGCGATACCAGCCGCGGCTGGTCACCGACTTGCCGTCGTCGGTGGCGACCGCCGCCATCACCTTGTGCGTGGTGTCGTTGCACCAGGTGAGGCCGGTCGCAGACGGGGTCTGCACGGCATCGACCATGGTCTTGAAGAAGTTCGGCGACGACAGGATGTCGGACGACAATCCGCGGCTCTTCAGGAAAGCGGCCAGCGCGCCTTGCGTCTTCGGCCCGTCGACGCCGTCGATCGGCGCGGCGTCGTAGCCTGCGATCACCAAGAGCCGCTGGATGCCGGCGAGGCGGGCCTGCTCGTCGTCATATTCGGAGTCCTCGGCGAGATAGGCGACGAAATTGCCGTCCGCGCCTTGCGTCGGCGTGATCTGGGTGAAGGCGGCCTGGGTCTGGCCGCTGCGGCACTGCCGCGCGGCCGCGATGACGAAATTGTCTTGCGCGATGCACAGCGTGTCGCTGCCGTTCTGCGGGATCGGGGATGCGCCGTAGACGCCGAGCGCGCGGGCGTTGAGCAGGATGCGGTCGGCGGAGAGCGTGCCCTGCACCACCACGCGGCAGGTAGCGGGGTCGATCCTGAACCAGCCGCGCGTCGCGGTCGCCGCCTTGTCGTCGATGCCGATCGCGGCCTCGACGACATAGGACATGCGATTGCAGATTTTCAGGTCGGCGAAAGCCGGTGCGGAGGAGAACACGAACGAGATGGCTGCAGCAGGGAGCGTCATCAGGAAGCGCGTCAGGACGGAGCGGCGAGGCCGCCGAGTCCTCAACTCGTCATGCCCGGGCTTGTCCCGGGCATCCACGTTCTTGGCGCGGGACGAAAGGTCGTGGATGGCCGGGACAGGCCCGGCCATGACGGCGTCTCTCGTTTTCTCTTCTCTCACTTGTGGATCAGCGTGCCCGTGCCGGTGTTGGTGAAGAGCTCGAGCAAGACCGCGTGCTGCATCTTGCCGTCGATGATGACGACACCCTCCACGCCCTGTTCGAGCGCGTAGATGCAGGTCTCGACCTTCGGGATCATGCCGCCGGAAATGGTGCCGTCGGCGATCAGCTTTCGCGCATCCTTGACCGAGAGCTGCGGGATCAGCTTCTTGGATTTGTCGAGCACGCCCGGCACGTCGGTGAGCAGCAGCAGCCGCTTTGCCTTCAGCGCGCCGGCCACGGCGCCGGCAAAAGTATCGGCGTTGACGTTCAGCGTCTGGCCCTCTTTCGAGGTCGCGAGCGGCGCGAGCACGGGGATCAGCTCGTAGCCGATCAGCTGGTTGAGCAGCGTGAGGTCGACCTTCTCGGGATCGCCGACGAAGCCGAGATCGACCGCCTTCTCGATGTGCGAGTCCGGATCCATGATGGTGCGCGTCGTCTTGGACGCCTTCACCATATTGGCGTCCTTGCCGGACAGCCCCACCGCCTTGCCGCCGGCCTCGTTGATGTAGCCGACGATCTGCTTGTTGACGGAGCCGGCGAGCACCATCTCGACGATCTCGATGGTGGCGGCATCGGTGATGCGCAGGCCGGCTGCGAATTCCGAGACGATGCCGAGGCGCTTGAGCATGGTCGCGATCTGCGGGCCGCCGCCATGCACCACCACCGGATTGATCGCGGTCTGCTCGAGCAGCACGATGTCGCGGGCAAAATTTTTCGCGGTCTCCTCGTCGCCCATGGCATGGCCGCCATACTTGATGACGATGGTTTCCTCGTCATACTGCTGCATGTGCGGCAGCGCTTCGGACAGGATGCGGGCCTGGTCGAGCGGGGAGATTTCGGTCATGAGGCGGATCTCGCTGGCGGGATACTCGGGCCGCGTTCTATCCGATTGGCGGGCGGGGCGCAAAGCGATGTTCTTCCCCTCTCCCGCAAGGGGAGAAGGAAGAAGAGTGATTATTTCCTCACCACCGCCGCCGCGAGCGTCACCGCCAGCCAGCTCAAGATCATCACCGATCCACCCGTCGGCGCCGCATAGGGAAACAGCGAATGGCCGGCATATTGCCGCAAGGTGAGGTCGCCCGCGAACAGCGCGGCGCCGGCTGCGAAGCCGGACGCGGCGACGATGCCAATTCCGTCGTGCAGAAGGCCACGCCCGAGCAGGGCGACGGCCGCGAGTATGGCGGTTGCATGAAACAGCAGCATGGCGCTTGCGGCGGCGAGCCGGCTCGCATCGCCGCCATGCGCGGAAGCCGCGGCCAGCGCGACGCCGGCGGCGCCCATCACACCGGCAAGCCCGATCAGCAGGCGGAATGCCGCCGTCACGAGGTCCGCTCTTCCAGCAGCTTTGCGATCGCGGCGCGCAGCTCGGCCATGCCGGTCGCGCTCCGTGACGAGGTCGCGAGCACGTTCGGGAACGCGGCCGGACGCTTGGCGAGCGCGGCCTCGGTCTCGACGATGCGCGATTGAAGCTCGGTGGTCTTGATCTGGTCGGTCTTGGTCAGCACGATCTGGTAGCTGACCGCGGAGCGATCGAGTGTCTTCAGGACTTCGAGATCGACGTCCTTGAGGCCGTGCCGCGCGTCGACCAGCACGTAGACGCGCGCGAGGCTGGCGCGTCCGAGCAGGAATTTGTGGATCAGCTCGGTCCAGGACGCGACTTGGCTCTTCGGCGCCTTGGCATAGCCATAGCCGGGCATGTCGACGAGGCGCAGGTCACTTTTCCCGGGGACCTCGAAGAAGATCAGCTCCTGGGTGCGGCCCGGCGTATGCGAGGTGCGCGCCAGCGCGTTGCGGCCCGTCAGCGCGTTGATCAGGCTGGACTTGCCGACATTGGAGCGGCCGGCAAAGGCGATCTCCAGCCCCGCCATCGGCGGCAGCGTTTCAGTCGATGGCGAGGCCCAGATGAACTGCCAGTCGCGCGTGAACAGCTTTCGCCCGACCTCGATCAGCTTCGCATCTTTGTCGTCGGTCATGCGAAGGCTTTCAGTTGGTTTACCTCGTCATTGCGAGCGACTTGTCCGCCGTAGCTCGAAGAGCGAAGGCGGAAGCGAAGCGCTCGCAATAACTGTGGCTACGTCGCCTTCTTCGCGAACGTCGCCTTGAGATTATCGAATAACTCCACCTTCACGCCATTGCGGCGCATGATGAAGCTCTGCTGCAGCACCGAGAGCGTGTTGTTCCAGGCCCAGTAGATCACGAGGCCTGCCGGGAAGCCCGCCAGCATGAAGGTAAAGATCAGCGGCATCCAGTTGAAGATCATCTGCTGGGTCGGATCCGGCGGCGTCGGATTCAGCTTCATCTGGAACCACATCGTGATGCCCATGATGATCGGCCAGATGCCGAGCGCCAGGTAGTGGCCGAACACCGGGATCGTGGTCGGATCGAACGGGATCAACCCGAACAGAGTGAACAGGTTGGTCGGGTCCGGCGCGGAAAGATCCTTGATCCAGCCGAAGAACGGCGCGTGCCGCATCTCGATAGTGACGAACAGCACCTTGTACAGCGAGAAGAACACCGGGATCTGGATCACCACGGGAAGACAGCCGGCGACCGGATTGATCTTCTCCTTGCGGTAGATCTCCATCATCTCCTGCTGCTGCTTCACCTTGTCGTCGGGGAAGCGCTCCTTCAGCGCCTGAAGCTGCGGTTGGACCGACTTCATCTTCGCCATCGAGGCGTAGGACTTGTTCGCCAGCGGGAAGAACAGGAGCTTCACGATCACGGTCACGAGCAGGATCGAGATGCCGAAATTGCCGAAGAAGCGGTAGAAGAAGTCGAGGCCGAGGAACATCGGCTTGGTGATGAAGTAGAACCAGCCCCAGTCGATCAACAGATCGAAATGGTTGAGGCCGAGTTCCTTGTTGTAGCCGCCATGGCCGGCGAGCGGGAAGTTGATGCCGACGACGCTGGCTTCCTTGGCGCCGGCGAACAGCCGCGCGTTCGCGGTCGCGGAGCCGCCGATCGCGACGGTGACGGGATCGAGCAGATAGTCGGTCTGGTAGGTGTGGACGTTGCCGCTCGGGTTCGACGAGAAGCGCGCCTGAATCTGCGCGCTGGTGTCCGGCAGCAGCGCCGAGGCCCAGTACTTGTCGGTCATGCCGAGCCAGCCATTGGTGGCCTTGAAGTTCACCGTCCTGGCTTCGTCGATTTTCTTGTACGCGTATTCCTGCAAGCCATCGAGATAGCCGATCAGGCCTTCATGCAGGATGTAGTAGCCGGAGACCTGCGGCGTACCGTGGCGCGAGATCAGCGCGAACGGATAGAGCGTGACCGGCGCGTTGCCGACATTGCTCACCTCGTCCTTGACGGTGAAGAGGTAGTGGTCGTCGACCGCGATGGTGCGGCGGAAGCTGAGGCCTTCGCCATTGTCCCATTTCAGCACCACCGGCGTGGTCGGCGTCAGGCTGCCGCTGCCGTCCTGCTGCCAGACGGTCTGCGCGTCCGGCAGTTTCGCCGTCACGCCCGTCGCCGGCACCCAGCCGAACTCGGCGTAATAGGGCTCCGCGGTCCCCGAGGGCGAATACAGAACGATCGGCGGTGACTTCGGATCGACCGTTTCGCGGAATTGCACCAGCGCGACATCGTCGATGCGTCCGCCCTTCAGCGAGATGCTGCCTGCGATTCGCGGCGTCTCGATCTTCACGCGCGGGCTGGCGGCAATCGCAACGTCGCGCGCAACGACCGGCTGGGCTTGCTGGTTCGTGCTCGGCGTCGCCGGTTGGGCCGTGCTGCCGGCCTGCGGCGTGGCGCCCGGCGTCGCGGACGCCGTCGGCTGCGGCGTGGTCTTCTGCAGCTCGGCCTGCGCCTGTTGTTGGGCGCGCTGCTTCTCCATCGCCGGCATGTTGTAGAAATATTGCCAGGCGATCAGCACGAAGCCCGACAGAATGACGGCGAGGATGGTATTGCGGTTGTCGGTCATCATTCTCTCGTCATCAATCCGGTTTGCGGCTGGTCGCAGGAGCGGGGCCGGGCTTTGAGCCGTCGGTTCTTGAGTCGGTTGTTGGGCTGCTTTTTGAGCCGCGTCCCTTGTGCGTATGCCGCGCGGGCTTCGCGAACGCCATGCGCAGATCGTCGAGCATGGTGGCGAAGTCGCGCGAGAGCGCGTCCCGTCGGCCGACCAGCACATAATCATGATGGGGCTGCATCGACACCGGATCTAGCCGCTTCACCAGTTCGCGAAGCCGGCGCCGGATGCGATTGCGCTGGGGGGCGTTGCCGTTCTTTTTGGTGACGGTGAAGCCGATCCGGATCGGGCCGCTGTCGTCTCGGCCAAGGTTTTGGCGGTCAAGGCTTCGGCGGTCAAGGCTTTGCAGGACGAACGCGGGACTATTCACCCGCGCGCCATTGGCAACGGCGAGGAAATCCGCTCGCTGCCTCAGCCGATCCATGATGAAATCCCAAAAAGGGGGTCCGGCTCAGGCGCTCAGACGCTTGCGGCCGCGGGCGCGGCGGGCGGCGAGCACCTTGCGGCCGCCGGCCGTGGCGAGACGGGCACGGAAGCCGTGACGGCGCTTGCGCACCAGTTTGCTGGGTTGATAAGTCCGCTTCACGGGTTTTTCTCCGCTGACCGGGCAATTTGCCTGTAGAATTGATGATAAAGTCCGGAAGATGCTGCCCAAAACGGGCCTTTTTCGGCCCCAAGAGAGCCGCTCCCGGCGGTCACACCGGGTCATCGCGGACAATTGGCCGGCTTATATGCGAGCGCCTTCTTTTCGTCAACGCCGCACAAGAGCTCAATTCCGGCGAATATCGCTGTCCGTGCGGGGTTTTTAACCCTTGAGGTAGCGACTCGCCAGATCTGCGCTTACATCCGACCTTGGCAGATTGACGATCTGTAATTTGACCGCGCTGGGGGCGGGCCGCATCTTCATACGCGCCAACACCCTTCACCCGGCGACATCTTTCATCCGGCAAAGGCAGCGAGGGCGAATTTCGTGGCAGCGACAGACCTCCAGCCGGTCCAGGATGTGGATCAGCGGGACCCGCCGGCGGCGCTGCCGCGGGGGACGCGCGGGCTTGGGCTGTCCGGCAAGCTGCTGCTGCTCACCGTTCCCCTGGTGATGATCGCGGCCATCCTGCTCTACGTGCCGGCCATCGCCAACTTCTGGGTCAACCGGCTCAACGACCGCGTCGCCGCGGCCAACACGGCGGCGCTGGTGCTCGATGCGGCGCCGCTCGGCATGGTCCCGGATTCGCTGTCGCGCGAGATCCTGAAAAGCATCAATGCGCGCGCCGTCGCCATCAAGATGGGCCAGCAGCGCCGTCTGCTCGCCAGCGACAATCTGCCGGCCGCCATCGAGCACGACATCGACCTGCGCGACATGACGGCGTGGGAGGCGATCACCGGCTCGTTCCGGATGATGCTGGAGACCGGCAACCAGGCCATCCGGATCGTCGGGCCCGGCGTCGGCAACGCCCAGTTCATGGAGATCGTCACCGACGAGCTGCCGCTGCGGCAGTCGATGTACCGCTTCTCCCGTAACGTCGTGGTGGTCGCGCTGATCATCGCGGTGCTGACCGCGGGCCTCGTCTATCTCGCCATGCATTATCTCTTCGTGCGCCCGATGCGGCGGCTGACCGCGAGCCTGGTCGGCTTCCACGAAAATCCCGAGAGTTCGGCGGGGATCATCGTGCCGAGCCAGCGCAGCGACGAGATCGGCGTTGCCGAGCGCGAATTGTCGGACATGCAGCGCGACCTGATGTCGATGCTGCATCAGAAGAGCCGGCTCGCCGCCCTCGGCCTCGCCGTCTCCAAGATCAATCACGATTTGCGCAATCTGCTGGCCTCGGCACAACTCCTGTCCGACCAGCTCGCCAGCGTGCCGGATCCGCGGGTGCAGCGCTTTGCACCAAAACTCGTGCGCTCGCTCGAGCGCGCCATCGCCTTCTGCCAGTCGACCTTGTCTTACGGCCGCGCCCAGGAAGCCGCGCCCGACCGGCGCATGATCATGATCGAGCCGGTGGTGCTGGAGGTGCGCGAGACCGCTGGCCTTGCCTCCGACGCCTCGATCGCTTGGGTCGCCGCAATCGAGCGCGGGCTCGCGGTCGACGCCGATCCCGATCAGCTCTTCCGCGTGCTGCTCAACCTCGTCCGCAACGCCGCCCAGGCGTTGGAAAGCCATGCGTCCGCCGAGGGCGGCGCGCAGCAGATCCGGATCACGGGAAAACGCGAGGGCGCGGTCGCCATCATCGAGGTTTCCGACACCGGCCCCGGCGTGCCCCAGAAGACCCGCGATCACCTGTTCGAGGCGTTCCAGACCTCCGGCCGCCCCGGCGGCAGCGGCCTCGGCCTTGCCATCGCCGCCGAGCTGGTCCGCGCCCATGGCGGCGACATCCATCTGGTCGAAGGCACCATCGGCGCCACCTTCCGGATCGTCATCCCCGACCGCCCCGTGGAACTGCTCTCCGTCCGCAACGAGCGGGCGCGAGCGTAGTCGGCCAGCGGCCGAGTGCGGAAACCGTCATTTCCCAGCAAAATCTCCCCAATCCGGACCTTGCCAATCGGGGCAAGAGCGGTTAGTCAGAGCGCTCTTTCGCACCCCTCCGGCGTCGCCGGGGGCTGCCTGCGGGCCACGCCCGCACTGTCAGCGAAAAACGCGCCCGTAGCTCAGCTGGATAGAGCATCAGACTACGAATCTGAGGGTCGGACGTTCGAATCGTTCCGGGCGCGCCATTTACGCCAAAGCACGATATGGACGGCCTGCGGCTACCGTTCGACGCAAACGCTCTTGATCTCCGCCATTTTTCCCACAGCTCGCGCGCTGTTTGACCAGCTATATAGCTCTGATTTGGTCTGGTTGGCGCTGTGATGAAGTCGCAGTCATTAGCTCGCAGCAATCGATCTTTCACGGTGGCAGCGATCATGCGACGTCACGGTTCTCTATGCGGTACCACCTCGAAGATCAGGCAGGTCGTGCTCGCCTGGGCGAAAAGCCTGCCACTCGCATCCGACAAGCTCGCTTCCGCCATCGCTGTCTGGCGGCCCAGATGGATGACGCGCCCGACCGCCTTCATTGGTCCGGACTCGCGCTTGACGCCCCGGAGGTAATTCACCTTGATCTCCAGCGTCGTGTACGCCCGTCCGAAAGGAAGCTTGGTGTGGACGGCGCAGCCCATTACCGAGTCGAGAACCGTGGCGATTATGCCGCCATGGACTGAGCCGATCGGATTGTATTGCGACTCTTGCGGCTTCAGAACCATTTCAACGCTGCCATCCCCAACTCGGTCGATGCTGAAATCGACCAGACGGCAGATCGGCGGGAGCGGAACGTCGCCTCGAAGCATAGCTTCGAGGAAATCTCGCCCGCTCATCGTCTGACCTGCTGCGGCCAAGGCTTGCGGATCGTCCCAGCGAATTGTGCGCTCGCGCGGGAGCTGTGCGGATAGCGTCGGCATGTCGATCATCCAGCGAGGACGACTTTGCCAAACGGTCGATCCTCGATCAGATGGCGCAGGGCTTCGCCCGCTTCACCGAGGAGATAGACCCGCTCGACGACAGGTTTGACTGACCCGCCCACGATCAACGGAATGATGTCCCGCCATGCCGCGGCAACGTCGAGCGGAGACTGGGCGAACAAAGAGAAACCGCTCATACGCGCGCCTTTCCAGATCAGGTCTGTCACATCGATCGTGGTCTTGCGTCCGGCGGAATAGCCCAGCGTAATCAGGACACCGCCGAATGTGAGGGTGCTCAGCGCCTCACTGGTCACGGTGCCGCCGATGCCATCGATAACGATGTCGACGCCCTTGCCGTCCGTTATCCGGCGCACGCCGTTGGCAAGATCTTCCGCGGAAAGGTCGATCACGTCTTCGAAACCAAGCTCGCGTGCTCTGGCGGCTTTCGCAGCGCTGCCGGCCGTTGAAATCACCTTGCCGGCGCCCTGTGCCCGCGCGAGCTGATAGGTCGCGTTGCCCACCGACCCACCGATTGCCGGAGCCAGCACCGATTTGCCCGGTTTGAACCCTGCGAGCGTCAGCGTGATCTGCGCCGTCAGATAGGCCACCGGGAGGCTGGCCGCGACGACATTGTCGATCGCGTCGGGCACGAGCGCTGCATCTTTGGGGCTCACCAGCAGCCATTCTTGCCATGCGCCGCTTTCGCGAACGCCATAGGGACCGGCGAACATCACGCGACTTCCCACCGCAAAACCGGAGTCGCCGGCATCCTCGATCACGCCGACGCCTTCATTGCCGAGCACCAACGGCGCCTTCGCCCGGGGCAGCCCACCCGACAGAATTGTGTGATCAAGCGGCGTGACGCCGGCGGCCGTGATGCGAACCAGCAACCTGTCCTTTGCCGGTTTCGGTTTGAGCAATTCGATCTGCCGCAGCCCGCCATAGCCGGAGAACGTTTCCGCCTGGATCGCACGCATCGATATTCTCCATTAAAGTTACAGACCTGTTAGTAACTTTTATATTACGGACAGGTCTGTAACATTGTCAAACGATAAGTCGTCAAGGCGAGAGCAAGCGGATATGGAGACAGTAACCCGACCCCGGCGGGGCGCCCCGCCAAAGGGCGAAGTGAGCGCCCGCGAGCGTATTCTTGCGACGGCAAGCGAATTGTTTTACCGCGAAGGCATCCGCGCCATCGGCGTAGACACGGTCGTCGAGCGATCCGGTGTCTCGAAGACGAGTCTCTATCGCCTTTTTGAATCGAAGGACGCTTTGATTGCTGCCTTCGCCGCCGAACAGGATCGGTTGTTCTGGGTGTGGTGGGATCGTGTGGAAGACCAGCACGCGGGTGATCCACGCGCTATTCTCGAGGCTTTGCTTTCCGGTATCGCAAAGCGGATCGCGCACCCCGCCTATCGCGGTTGTCCGTTCCTCAACCTGGCGACGGAATTTCCTGACGACAACCATCCGGGCCGGGTCATCGCCCGGCGCAACAAGAAGGAAATGCGGACGAGGCTCGCGGCCGTGCTTGGCAAACTTGGCGTCGGTGATCCCAACCGCACCGCGTCACAAATAGCGCTGATCATCAACGGCGCATACGTCACGGGCCTCATCGCACAACCGGCTGATCTGACGGGCGACCTCAGCGATGCCGTCATGAAGTTATTGGTCTAGTGATTCCATCGCGTGAGCGCGCTACATCATACGCGATCACATATCTTCGGGTTCTGACGTGATTTTGGATACAGCATCATAGCGTCAGGGCGAACCGATAGTGCCCATCTTCATCGGCCGCGGCGCGCCATTTCGGAATACGCGATCAGCGCCGATTTCCCCACCCGACCCGTTCGGTTTCATCCCCAGCGGCGTACGCGATTCGCGAGTACAACTCGCTGCACTGCTTCCAGGATTCCGCGTGCCGTGACCAAACTCGCTTAGCGCCGCCCAACTTCCTGCGCCGCCGGATCCGAACCAAGCCCCTTGCTCGTCAGCAAACGGTTGAACTGATCGGCGGAAAAAAGCTGCCCGTCCGGAGCCGTTATCGACACCGCAAAACCATTCACCGCGTGCTTGCGGGCCAGGATCACCGCAACGATCGCGCTGTCACGGAAATCCACGGTGCGGCAGTCGTCTTTTATAGCTTCGATGATAAATGTCATTTGGCCCACGACCAACGTTGGCACGCGCCAATTGCGCGCCGGGCAATTCAATCCCGTATCGGTGAAAATGATATTGCCGACAAGCCAGCTATTGACCCGATGGAACCGCGACCATACCCATATTGGGGTAAACAACAGACCGATCCTGCCTCACGCCCTCCGCCACGGATACGGACAACCGGCTTGCAACGGGCTTGTGGCGTCGGACCGGAAAACCGTAGAAACGGGACTGGTGATGGTTGGTACGACTGAAGGCGAGGACATCGCGTCGGATTTGATCCGAACCGTCTCTCGGCACTCGTTGGCCTACATGCTGTGCGCGGCCAGCGAAATGTTCCGCCACTACGATTTCGATCCGCTGGATTTGATGATCATTCATGCGGTCTTGAACGCCAACGTTCTCAAGATCATGAAGAACCCCGAACTGGACCGGCAATTTGGCAGTATCCAGGCGGTCGAGCCGGACAAGATCAAGCAGGGCGTTTCCCGTGCCGCCCTGTCCCGCTTTTTCGGCCTGCCGATCGAAACCGTCCGGCGGCGCGCCGATCGCTTGAAGAAGCAAGGCATTTTCCGTGAGACCGACCAGGGACTGATCGTAACTGAGGCTAACCAGTTCAAGTTCGGCAATAATCACGAGCTGCAGCGAACCAACATGCTCCTGGTGCGGAAATTCCTCCGGGACCTGACGGAAGCGGGCGTCGAGCTTCCGGGCGGGATTTGATGGCCGGATCCGGCGCTTGTTTGCCGGCGGCATCCTTGGCGCCAAGGTGAGACGATCCGGTTGAATCTTCTTCGCGCATCGCTGCCGTGAGGTGCGGCACGCAAGATCACCTGTAATCTGCTTCACACGCAAATGCCCCTAATGACGCTAGATGGAATAGGCGGCGCCTTCCGCGTGGCCTGTTCGGAGCTGGCGATGATGGCTGCACTGGCAAAGGCGATATCCCGCGCGACGAGAACCAACGTCGACGTCGAAACTCTGAAAGTCCTCGCGATCTTTTCCGGCGCGGGTTTGCTGCTCTCTCTCGTGGCCGCAATGATCTACGGACAGGCTGCCAGCGCCGCTTTGTTTTGAGAGCGCGCGCTTCGCCAAGTCGAGGGTTCGCTTCAGCGCCATCCCAGCGCCGGCGCCACGTGCGTGAGGATCGCCTCGATCGCGTGCGTGCAATAGTCGACACCGAGCTGGTTCGGGATCGTCAACAGCAACGTGTCGGCCTCGGCGATCGCTTCGTCCTGCTTGAGCTGTTCGATCAGCACATCCGGCTCCGCGGCATATGAGCGGCCGAAGATCGCGCGGGTGCGCGGGTCGATGAAGCCGACCTGGTCCTCGCTGCCGCGCTCGCCACCGAAATAGGCGCGGTCGCGATCGTCGATCAGCGCGAAGATGCTGCGGCTGACGGAGACGCGGGGCTCGCGGGCGTGGCCGGCCTCATTCCAGGCTGCGCGATAGGTGCGGATCTGTGCGGCTTGCTGCACATGGAAGGCCTCGCCGGTCTCGTCGTTCTTCAGCGTCGAGCTCTGGAGATTCATGCCGTGCTTGGCGGCCCAGACCGCCGTCGCATTCGAGCCGGCACCCCACCAGATCCGTTCGCGCAGGCCTTCCGCATGCGGTTCGAGCCGCAACAGCCCCGGCGGATTTGGAAACATCGGCTGCGGGTTGGGCTTTGCAAAACCTTCGCCGCGCAAGATGTCGAGAAAGACCTCGGCATGACGCCGCCCCATGTCGGCGTCGCTCTCGCCCTCGGCCGGCTGGTAGCCGAAATAACGCCAGCCGTCGATCACCTGCTCGGGCGAGCCGCGGCTGATGCCGAGCTGGAGGCGCCCGCCGGCGATGAGATCGGCAGAGCCTGCGTCCTCCGCCATGTACAGCGGATTCTCGTAGCGCATGTCGATCACGGCCGTGCCGATCTCGATCTTGCTGGTCCTGGCGCCGACCGCGGCGAGCAGCGGAAAGGGCGAGGCGAGCTGGCGCGCGAAATGGTGCACCCGGAAATAGGCGCCGTCAGTGCCGAGCTCTTCCGCCGCAACCGCAAGCTCGATGGATTGCAGCAGCGTGTCCGCGGCCGAGCGGGTCTGCGATTGCGGCGAGGGCGTCCAGTGCCCGAAGGAGAGGAATCCGATCTTTTTCATGGAGGCAACATAAGGATGACGGGCAGAGTTTGCGACAGCTCGGCCGTAGGAAAGATGGCAAATATCCAAAGGCGTGTGCTCGTAGGTGAAGCCGCCCCGGGGGAAGCACACCTGAACGGACAAAGCTGCAAGCGCGCCTTTTTGACCCGGAGCTGAAATTCAGCGCATTGCCCCGTGTTGCTGTCGTGAGCAACTGAAGGTATTTTGGTCGCCTCTGAGCAGAGGCCACACCTTGTTCGGGCTCGGTAATCTTCCGCCACAGGCGTGGAGGTCCGATCATCAGCTGACATCAGGTAGTTTCTGGAGAGCTTGGCAAAACCGCAAGCCGCCAACGCGCGCCCAGTCATTCCGGCTTATGATAAAGGGCCAGCCCGTATGGCTGGCCCTCCAAGTATCTTATGTAAATCGTCAGTAACGTGAAGCCGACGCGGCGCCCCAGTTGAACCGGTAGTTCAGGCCGGCCTTGATGGTGTGCTCGTCATTGCGGAAGCCGACGGCGGTAACAACACCAGCGGCGCTGGTGAAGAGAGCGTTGCGCGTGCCGAAGTCGTAGTACTGATATTCGACCTTGCCCGACCAGTTCTGGGCGAACATGTATTCGAGACCACCGCCCACGGTGTAGCCGTCGCGGCCGCCGCCGTTGTTGGTGAAGGTGCCGCCGCCGAAACCGTTCGTAAGGCGGGAGTCAGCCCAGGCATAACCGCCTTTGACGTACAGCAGCGCCGGACCCCAGGTGTAGCCGAGGCGACCGGCGACGGAACCGAGCCCACGGTTGACGAAGGGATTGTTATTGGTGTCGAGGAAGCTGTAGTTCGCTTCAATGCCCAGCACCCAGTTCGGCGAGAACTGATGGTCGTAACCGACCTGCACGCCGCCCATGAACACACCATCGTTGCTGCTGGTGCCGGTGAAGCCGGGGGCCAGAATGTTGTTGCTGCCGCCGAATGCGCCGCCGACGTGACCGCCGATGTAAAAGCCGGTCCAGTTGTAAATCGGCGAGGCCGCCATCGGTGGGGCTTTGGTGTAAGGACGCGCGGCCATATCAGCTGCCGATGCTGTACCCGCCAGGGCGGCGAAAGCGATAGTAGCGAGAAGGAACTTTTTCATTTCGAGTCTCTCAGGTTTAAACAACGTGTGCCAAACGCTTAACCCAACTCACCGAATTTGCTGTAGCGCGCCAGACACACGTGTCCGATCTGGGTGTGGAACGCTCTGGTCATTTGTTAATTGAGGAACCGTGAAGATTCGGAACCGGGCATCTGAGCGACAAGTTCCACGGGTCCGCCATCGCGAAGCACTGATCATTTGAGCATTCCAAATCCCGGTATGATGCGGGGCTTTTTTTGCCGTTCATACTGGAAGCTCATCAACCGGGGATGTCGCATCTTGGCCGACTTTTGCAACAAAATCGGCCCGTAGCTGACTCACAAAGCCGGACTGGCCATGTCCGGTTTCGCGGACAAAGCGGATACCGCCTACCCCGCGATCGGGTTTACGACTACGCTCCCCAGCGCATCAGGCGCGCACCGTTGCCTGCTGTGTTGATAGATTGCAAGTCGGGGGACGGTTGCTTCGAGCCTGCGCGCGAGACGCGGTGTGAAGCTCGAGGATATCGATACGGAGTAGCGGCTGGGGCTCGCCCTGTCACGCGTGCCGCGACAATGGCATCCTGCGCCTGTTTTGCCCGACGAGTCAATATTTCGTCGAAACCTAATTTTCGCTTTTCCGTTATCTCGCCCGGCGGCTTCAAAGGATTCGCAAAGCGCCTAAGTCATTGATCCCGCTCATGCCGGCTACTGTGCATGGGGTTGTTTTCGAGGTTTTTGTTTTGAGGGCACGACGGTGCGAGAATGAACCGGACCTGATCCGGCTCGCCCGCTACTTCATCACCCGCAGATTCTTGGTCGTGAACCGCTGCGTCTTGTCGCCGGGACGAACCGGCCGCCGCGTGCCGGCGGCCTTGCCGGTGCCGGGCGGCTGGTGCGCGGGGACCAGCTGGTCGGGGCGCGAGCCGATCAGATCGGCGCGGCCCATCTCTTTCAGGGCTTCACGCAGCACCGGCCAATTGTCGGGGTCGTGGTAGCGCAGGAACGCCTTGTGCAGGCGGCGCTGTCGCAGGCCCTTGATCGCCTCGACCTTGTCGCTGCCGCCGCGCCGCACGCCGCGCAGCGGATTGACGCCGGTGTGGTACATCGCCGTTGCGGTCGCCATCGGCGAGGGCAGGAAGGTCTGCACCTGATCCGCGCGGTAGCGGTTCTTCTTCAGCCACAGCGCGAGGTTCATCATGTCCTCGTCGGTCGTGCCCGGATGCGCCGCGATGAAATACGGGATCAGATAATATTTCTTGCCGGCCTGTTCGGCCGCGGCATCGAACATCCGCTTGAACTGGTTGTAGGCGCCGATGCCGGGCTTCATCATCTTGTCGAGCGGCCCGCGCTCGGTATGTTCGGGCGCGATCTTCAAATAGCCGCCGACATGATGGGTGACGAGCTCCTTGATGTATTCGGGGCTCTCGACCGCGAGGTCGTAGCGCACGCCGGAGGCCACCATCACCTTCTTGATGCCCTTGGTCTCGCGCACCTTGCGATAGAGCCGGATCAGATCGTCATGCGAGGTGTTGAGGTTCGGGCAGATCTCGGGGAAGACGCAGGACGGCCGCCGGCACGCCGCCTCGACCTTCGGGTCCTTGCAGGCCATCCGGTACATGTTGGCGGTGGGGCCGCCGATGTCCGAGATTACGCCGGTGAATCCGGGCGTCTTGTCGCGGATCTTTTCGATCTCGCGCAGGATCGAGCCCTCGGAGCGGTTCTGGATGATGCGGCCTTCGTGCTCGGTGATCGAGCAGAAGGTGCAGCCGCCGAAACAGCCGCGCATGATCGTCACCGAGAATTTGATCATGTCCCACGCCGGGATCTTCGCGTCGCCGTAGGACGGATGCGGCGCGCGCGCGTAGGGAAGATCATAGACCGCGTCCATCTCCTCGCTGGTCAGCGGGATCGGCGGCGGGTTGAGCCAGAGGTCGCGGTCGCCGTGACGCTGCACCAGCGGCCGCGCATTGCCGGGATTGCTCTCACGATGCAGCACGCGTGAGGCGCGCGCATAGGCTTCCTTGTCCTGCTCGACCTGCTCCAAAGCGGGCAGCCGGATCACGGTCAAGCCTTTCGTCCGCGAAGCGCCTTCGTCGGCGGAATCGAGATCGTCGGCGTGCAGTTCGACGTAGTCCTCAGGCACGCGGCGGAACAGCGCGACGCCCCTGATGTCGTCGAGCTCGCGCGGCGCCTCGCCGGCGGCAAGACGGTTGGCCACTTCGACGACGGCGCGCTCGGCATTGCCGTAAAGCAAGAGGTCTGCCTTGGCGTCGGCCAGCACCGAGCGGCGCACCTTGTCGGACCAGTAATCGTAATGCGCGATCCGGCGCAGCGAGGCCTCGATGCCGCCGAGCACGACCGGGACGCCCTTGAACGCCTCGCGGCAACGTTGCGCGTAAACGACGGTGCAGCGGTCCGGCCGCTTGCCGCCTTCGCCGCCCGCGGTATAGGCATCGTCGCTGCGTATGCGGCGGTCCGCGGTGTAGCGGTTCACCATGGAGTCCATGTTGCCGCCGGTGACGCCGAAGAACACCTTGGGCTTGCCGAGCGCCTTGAACGGCTCGGCCGAATGCCAGTCCGGCTGCGAGATGATGCCGACGCGAAAGCCCTGCGCCTCCAGCAGGCGGCCAATGATGGCCATGCCGAAGCTGGGGTGGTCGACATAGGCATCGCCCGTCACCAGCACGATGTCGCAGGCGTCCCAGCCGAGCGCGTCCATCTCGGCGCGGCTCATCGGGAGGAACGGCGCCGGCTTGCGCGGGCGCGCCTGCGCCATCAGGGGTTTTTCGGCGGCGATGATCTGGATGTCCATGGCGCCTACGCATAGGACTCCGGGACGGCGAATACAACCGACGGGCACGTGAAAGTCCGGTTCCGTGTCCGGCAGCCCGGGCGTGCGACCGCGTTAACCGTTCGCGAGCGCCGCCATCACCTTCTCGGGTCACGCGCAGGAACCAACTGCCCTCGCGAACATTCTGATGCAGGGTTTGCGCCGGCCCGGCTGGCGTGCGCCCGCGCCCGGGGTCTAATATTGCCTCGATGTTCGCCTCGGGCGGATGGGGGAGCCGTGAGTACAGTCATAGAGAACTTGCTGCTCCGAAAACAGAAGCTGGTTGAGCAGCTCGAAAAGGCGCCCACGGTCGAAGATCGCGACAGGATCGAGCACCAGCTCGAACAGATCAACACCGCGCTGGATTTTCTGGACAGGCCCGGCACGAAAGGCGCGCGGTAGCAGCGCTCAATCGACCTGCAGCGCTTTGGCGTAGACCACGCCCGAATTGGTGACGTGCGTGGTCATCAGCGTCGCGAAGGTGGCGAACTCGCCGCGCGCGAACAGATCGAGCAGCTTGCGATGCTCGTCGAAAGACGTGCGCGTGCGCACGTCGATCGGCGAAGTCAAATTGGTACGCAGTGCTGCGACGCGGCTGGAGGCGAGCTGATAGGATTCGGCGAGATAGCGGTTGCCGCAATGGCTGAACAGCGCCTCGTGGAAAGCGGCATCGGCGCGGCCATAGGCGATATTGTCCCTGGCTGCGATCGCCGGCTCCATCGCCGCGATCGCCTCGCTCATCGTCGTGATCGCACCGGTGCGATCGTGGTGGAAGGCGAGCTCGGCTGCCTTGGGCTCGAGCGCGATCCTGAATGTGCAAAGCGAAGTGATGTCTTCCGCGCTTGGCGTAAAGACAAAACTGCCGACCTGCGGCCGGATCACGACGAGGCCCTGGGCCTGCAGCTGGCCCATCGCCTCACGCACCGGGGTGCGGCTCACGCCGAAGGAGGTTGCCACCATCTCCTCGGAAATGGCGGCGCCGAGCGCGAACTCGCCGTCGATGATGGCTTGACGAAGCCGCTGCATCACCCGCTGCGACAGCGATTTCGGTGCATCGAGCTTCAGCGATCGCATGGTTGCCCTCAGATCACCTTGCCGGGGTTGAGCAGATGATCGGGGTCGAGCGCGGCCTTCAGCGTGCGCATCAGTGCGATCTCGGCCTCGCTGCGGGCATGACCGAGCCACTTCTTCTTCAGCGTGCCGATGCCGTGCTCGGCGGAGACGCTGCCGCCCATCTCGCGCACGAGACCGTAGATGATGGCGTCCATCGCTTCCTTCGGCTGCCGCTCGACGGGAAGGCCGGTCACCCAGGAGACGAGATGCAGATTGCCGTCGCCGATATGGCCGTAATAGACGCTCTCGCAGCCCTCGATGCCGTCGGCCAGCGCCGCCTTGCAGCGCGTGACGAACTCGTCCATCCGCGCCACGGCGAGGCCGATGTCGTAAGAGATGTGCGGCCCCAGCACCTGGCCGAACTCGGCGCAGATGTCGCGCACGCGCCAGAAGCTTTGCGTCTGCGCCAGCGATTGCGCCACGGCGGCGTCGGCGAGCAGTCCGCGCTCCATCAGCTCTTCGAGCCAGCTTTGGAAGCGCGGCGCGTCGAGGCTCTCGTCGGTGCCTTGGGCTTCGACCAGCACGTAGAGGCCGTGGCCTGCGGCGACCGGCGGCTTGACGCCGGCGCGAGTCGTGATCACGTCCCAGTAATCCGGCCACATCACCTCGAACGCCGACAGCAGCGGGCCGAGCCCGCTTCGCGCGGCGCCGAGCAGCGCGATCACCGCGGCATAGTCCTCGAGCGCGCAGAGCGCGGCCATGGTCGAGCGCGGTTTTGGAAACAGCCGCAGCACCACGCGGGTGATGATGCCGAGCGTGCCTTCCGAGCCGATGAACAGATGCTTCAGATCGTAGCCGGCATTGTTCTTCATCAGCTTGTTGAGGCTGGTGATGATGGTGCCGTCGGGCAGCACGACTTCGAGCCCGAGCACCAACTCGCGAGTCATGCCGTAGCGGATCACGCGGTTGCCGCCGGCATTGGTCGAGAGATTGCCGCCGATCGCGCAGGAGCCGCGCGAGCCGAGGTCGAGGGGAAAGAAGAAGCCGGCTTCGTCGGCCGCCTGCTGGATCGTCTCTAGCGGCGTGCCTGCCTTCACCGTCATCGTCATCGAGGCGTGATCGATCTCCTCGATGCCGCTCATGCGCTCCAGCGAGATCGCGACCCAGCCTGCCTCAGGCGATGCGCCGCGGCACAGCCCGGTCAATCCGCCCTGCGGCACGAACGGCAGATGCGCCTGCCCGCAAGTCCGAATCGCATCCGCAACGCCTTGCGCGTCGACCGGGTGGATCACCGCGAGCGGCGTTTGCGGCAGGCTCGCGCTCCAGTCGTTGCAATTGCGCGCGGGCACGTCGGTGCCGACAAGCACAGCAGCCGCGCCGAGCTTGTCGCGCAACGCGCCAAGCAACTGGGTGGGCCGCTCGACGGGGGTCACCATGTTCATGCGAGACCTCCTCGGAATCTGGCTGCGTGTCATGCGCGCCATGACGGGGGAAAGGATTTGCGCCTTTGTTGTATGTAAGGTACAAGGTGGAAAGTAAAGCAAAAACAGCGTTCGGGAAGCCTTCCTCAGATCTTTCGAGATCAGAGGCGTGGTCCGAAGCCACAGCAACGGATGGTGTGATGACGGAGGCAATTCGCGGGTTCTGGGTGGCGTCGGCGACGCCGCTGACGACGGACGGCAGCGTGGACTCCGCAAAGCTCGCGGCCCACGCCAAGCAACTCTTCGGCAAGAGCGTCGACGGTGTCGTGCTGTTCGGCACCACCGGCGAGGGCACCTCCTTCAATGTCACCGAACGGGTCGCGACCATCGAGGCCGTGCTCAAGGCCGGCGTCGCGCCGGACCGAATTGGAATCGGCGGCGGCTTCCCCGCGATCAGCGACAGCATCGCATTGACGCGCGCCGTGCTCGGCCTCGGCCTCCGTCACGTGCTGTATCTGCCGCCTTACTTCGACCGCAGCGTCACCGCTGAAGGCATCGAGGATGCCTTTGCGGCGATCCTCGACGGCGTCGCCGACGATCGCCTGCGTGCCTACCTCTATCATATCCCGCAGATCTCGGGTGTCGCGATCCCGACCGGCGTCGCCGCGAATTTGCGCAAGCGCTACGGCAAGGTCGTTGCAGGCCTGAAAGACTCCAGCGGCGACTTCAAGCAGTTCCAGGCATTCCGTGCCGCCGCGCCCGAGCTCGCCATCACCGTCGGCAACGAGGTTGACATCACCCGCGCGATCGCCGCCGGGGGTGCCGGCACCATCTGCGGCATGGCCAACATCGCGCCGGAGCTGGTCAAGGCAATGATCGACGGCAAGGATGTCGAGGCACGGATGCAGGCTGCCGTGGACATCGTGGTGAAATCACCATCCTTCCTCACGACGCTGAAAGCCATCCTCGCTGCACAGAGGGGCGATGTGAGCTGGCTGCGCGTGCGGCCGCCGCTCCGCGCGTTGTCCGACGGCACCGTGCTCAAGCGGAAGCTCGACGAGCTGACGGCTCCCGCCATCGCGTGAGAACGCGCAAAACCGCGACACGTTGCCGCGCATTCGCGCGCTACGTGTCGCGACCGCTGCGCAATCAATCGAGGATTGCCAAATATCGCGATTGGAGCCTAGAACCATTCAACACTAGAGCGATTCAAGTCCGCTTGCCGTTCTCTTCACGCGCAGCGGCTGTTAGACGCGCCAGCTTCTGCGTCTGACTTGGAAGTGAATCGAAAGTGCGTGTCTATCTGGACGGCCAGCGCGTCAGCGGCCGTCGAACGCCTGCCGGCGAGAGCTGCGCGGGTCTTCTCGTCGGAGCGGCCGTGCTGCTCGCCGAATGTCTCTCCAGCTCGGCGACCGCGCAGGCCCAATCCGCACTGCCGCCGGTGACGGTGGAGGCGCCGGCGCCGCGGCCGAAAGCGGCGCGTGCATCGGAGCAGGCTCCACGGCGCACGCAAACCGCCGCGCGCCAGCGCAATCGCAATCCGGCCCCCGCAGCGCCGACGCTCTCGGAGCGCGCCGCCGCGGAAGCCGCAACGCAACAAGCCGCAAAGCTCGGCTACCGCGCGATGCCGAGCGCAACCACGTTGCGCAGCGGCGCCTCGCCGCTCGACACCTCGCAGGCCGTCAACGTCGTACCCGAGCAGGTGTTGAAGGATCAACTCCCGCGCAACATCGACGACGCGCTCATCAACGTCTCCGGCGTCACCCAGACCAACACGCTGGCCGGCAGTCAGGATGCCGTGATCCGCCGCGGCTTCGGCGATAACCGCGACGGCTCGATCATGCGCAACGGCATGCCGCTGGTGCAGGGACGCAGCTTCAATCCCGCAGTTGAAAGCGTCGAGGTGCTGAAGGGGCCGGCCTCGCTGCTCTACGGCATCATGGATCCCGGCGGCATCGTCAACACCATCAGCAAGCGCCCGGAGCTCTATCAGCATGGCTCGGTCACGCTCCTCGGCTCCGCCTTCAGTGCTTCCAAGACGGGCGCCGACGGCTTGCTCGACGTCACCGGTCCGGTTGGTGACCAGGGCCTCGCCTATCGCTTCATCGGCTACGGCGTCAGCGAGGATTACTGGCGCAATTTCGGCCGCCATCGCGAGATGCTGGTTGCGCCGTCACTGGCCTGGTACGGTCAGGACACCACGGTGCAGCTCAACTACGAGCATCGCGAGTTCATCTACCCGTTCGATCGCGGCACGGCGTTCAATCCGGTGACGAAGGCGCCGCTGGCGGTGCCCACGACGCGCCGGCTCGACGAGCCCTTCAATAACACATGGGGCACGTCGGACCTGATCCAGGCGTCGGTCGAGCACCGCTTCAATCAGGACTGGAAGCTCTACGCCGGCTACAGCTACAACACCGAGACCTTCAGCGCCAACCAGCTCCGCATCTCCACGCTCAACTTTACGACGGGCGTCGAGACCCGCAGCAACGATGGCACGCAGGGCTCGCTCAGCAACGCCAGCTACGGAACGTCCTACATATCCGGGGGCTTCTGGCTCGGCAACATGCGCAACGATGTGGTGTTCGGAGGCGACGGCCAGTATCGCACCATCTACCGGGACAATCTGATCCGGCAGGCAACTCCCGCCTTCAATGTCTACAATCCCGTTTACGGCCTGATCGGGCCGGGAACGACGGTGTCCAATCCAGACAGTGCGCAGACCGACAAGCTCGGCCAATGGTCGATGTTCGTCCAGGATACGCTACATCTGACAGAGCGGTTCGCGTTGGTCGGCGGCGTGCGCTACATGGACTACGACCAGATCGCCGGGCGCGGGAAGCCGTTCGTCACCAACACGAATGTGTCCCACGACAAGGTGCTTCCGCTCGGCGGCGCTTTTTTTAAGCTCACCGACCAGATCTCGCTCTATGCAAGCTACACCGAATCGCTGAAGCCGAATTCGACTATTGCGCCGATCGGCGTTTTGATCGGCTCCAACGTCGCACCGGAAGAAGGCGTCTCATACGAGACCGGCGTGAAGTTCGATCTGAACAAGCGTGTCTCCGGAACGCTGGCGCTCTACGATCTCGACAAGAAGAACGTGCAGACGACGAAGACGAACAGCGCAGGCGTGGTAGAGCTCCACACCGTGGGCCGTGCCCATTCGCGCGGCGTCGAGTTGGACGTCACCGGCAGGCTCACCGATAGCTGGGCCTTGATCGGCAGTTATGGCTACACCGACGCCCGCGTGACGGCATCCGAGGATGCCACTCTCCTCGGTAGGAAACTGCAGAATGTCGCTCTGAACACGGCCTCGCTCTATCTGGTCTATGACTTTGGCACGGCCTTGCCGGGTCAGCTCCGCCTCGGCGGCGGCGCGCGTTATGTCGGTGATCGTCCCGGCGATTCGATCAACTCCTTCTTCCTGCCGTCTTATGTGGTCGCCGATATTTTCGCGACCTATGAGACGAAATACCAGAACACGCCGGTGATATACCAGTTCAACGTCAAGAACCTGTTCGACACCGTCTACTATCCTTCCGCCGTCAACAATCTGAACGTCGCCATCGGCGACGCGCGGCGGGTCTCGCTGTCGGCGACGGTGAAGTTTTAGCGATGGGCATGTCGCGCAGGAACGTCCGTCCGATGATCGCGCCGAGCAGGAGGCGCTGCGCCGATGCGTGAGTCCTGGCGCGCGATCAAGGCGGTCTTGCTTCAGGTCCACTCCATCGCCGGCCTCGTGCTCGCGCTGCTGCTTGCCATGATCGCGCTGACCGGCGCGATCATGAGTTTCGAGGACGAGATCGTCGATCATCTCAACGTCGGCATCATGCAGGTCGCGTCGCGCCAGGCACCGGCGCTGATGCCGGACGAACTGGTTGCGCGCCTGACCGCGATGCAGGACGTCGGCAGGGTCTCCGCCGTCACGCTGGCGAGCGACCCATCCGCCGCGGTGCATGTGCGCTTCGCCCGCGACGAACGAGGCGCGCGGCCGTCCTCGCTCTATGTCGATCCCTATGACGCGCGCGTGTTGGGCGCACCGCGCGGCGAAGAGTTTTTCGCGACCGTGCGCAAGCTGCATCGCTGGCTGTTGATTCCCGGCGACGCCAAGGGCTGGGGGCGTCAGATCACGGGCGTGGCCGCGGTCGGCTTGATCGTGATGCTCATCTCGGGCCTCGTGCTGCGCTGGCCGCGGCGTGCAGGCAGCGTGAAGATGTGGCTGAAGCCCAAGCTCGGTCTCAGCGGACGCGGCCTCCATCGCTCGCTGCACGCGGTGATCGGCACCTGGGTCCTGCCGGTCTATCTGGTGATGACGCTGACCGGGCTGTGGTATTCGTTCGACTGGTACAAGGATGGCGTCGTCTGGTTGCTGTCACGCCCGCAGATCGCCGCCGCGAAGATGCAGCCGAAGATGCCTGCAAAGGCGTCGCGTCCCTCCGGCGCCAGCGAGGCGGCACAGCCGATCGGCTTTGACCGCGCGTGGGCCGCCTTCCAGCGCGAGGAGGGCAGCCGCTTCTCCAAGGCGTTGCTGACGCTGCCCGCCGGCTCGGGCACGGTGATACGGATACGCTCGTGGGGTAAGAATTCCACTCTCGATACCGCGCGCGACGAATTCCGCATCGACGCCGTGACCGGTCAGTTGGTCTCCGCGGAACGCTACGCCGACAAGACGTTTGGCGAGAAGATCATCGCGAACGTGCTCGACATCCACCGCGGCGCGATTCTGGGTTGGCCCGGCAAGCTCGCGTTCATGCTCGCGGCTGTGCTGATGCCGCTGTTCGCGGTCACCGGCGTCCTGCTCTATCTGTCGCGCCGCAGGCTGCGGCGCCCGGCGCAGCCGCGGGTCGGGCAGCTTGTTCCCGGCGAGTGAACGGGCTGTCGCAAAGGCTAGCCAACACTTCTGCAATCGTTCAAAAGCCCATGGCCAATCCTCGTCAGGGTTTACGCCATGAAGCTCACCTCCGTCACTCCCGCCGATATCCGCCGTGCACTGCTGCTCCGCGAGGAGATCGCGCTGCTCGATCTCAGGCACGAAGCTGGTTTCGCGACGGGACATCCGCTGTTTGCCGCCAACATGGCCGCGGACCGGATCGGGATCGAAGCTGAGGTGCGGCTGCCGAGCAAGGACGTGGCGATCGTGCTCTATGATGACGGCGAGGGCCTCGTCACTGCCGGCGCCGACCGGCTGGCCGCGCTCGGCTATACCAATGTCCGCGCGCTCGATGGCGGGCTGAAGGCCTGGCGCGAGGCCGGCTATCAAATCTTCGAGGACGTCAACTCCTACTCAAAAGCCTTTGGCGAGCTGGTCGAGTCGCGCCGGCACACGCCGTCGTTCAGTGCCGACGAGGTGGCAAAACTCATCGCGGACAAGGCCAACATCGCCATCCTCGACGTTCGCCGCTTCGACGAATATGCCACCATGAACATTCCGGGCTCGGTCAGCGTGCCCGGCGCGGAGCTGGTGCTGCGGGCAGGGCAGGCGGCACCCGATGCCGACACCACCATCATCGTGAATTGCGCCGGCCGCACCCGCTCGATTATCGGCACCCAATCGCTGATCAATGCCGGCGTGCCGAACAAGGTCCGGGCGCTGCGCAACGGCACCATCGGCTGGACGCTGGCGCGGCATACGCTCGACCATGGTGCTAAAAGGCGTGGCGCGATCGGATCGTTTAACGGCGGCCCGGCTAATGCGCGCGACGTCGCCTATCGCGCCGGTGTGCGCCACATCGACGCGCGCGAGATGTCTGCGCTTGTCGCGCAGACCGATCGCACGCTCTATCGCTTCGACGTGCGTGACGCCGAGGAATATGCCGCCGGCCATCTCCCGGGCTTTCGCCACTATCCCGGCGGCCAGCTCGTGCAGGAGACGGACATGGCGGCACCGGTGCGCGGCGCGCGCATCGTGCTGACCGACGACAAGGGCGTCCGCGCCGACATGACAGCGTCCTGGCTCGCGCAGATGGGTTGGGAGGTCTATGTGCGGGACGGCGGCTATGACGGCGCACTCGAAATCGGCCCGTCGCACGTCCTGCCCAGGCCCGACCCCGCCCACCGTTACCGCCGCCCCTATGAAGGCACCGGCGTCGACGAGCGCGCGATGCAGGCCTATCTCGACTGGGAATATGGTCTGGTCGACCAATTGCGTCTGGACGAAACGCACGGGTTTTACGTGATCTGACGACCGCCCCGCCATCTTCTCCCCGTATCCGAACCCTATTGTGCTGCGCATCCCCCGCGGTCTATGAGCTGCGGCGAAGCTGTGACCCACGGAGATTCCATGCCAGCCCCAGGCCAAAGCCCTGAGCGGAACGCGAAGGCGCTGCTGCTCGAAGGCGTCAACGACAGCGCCGTGGACCTGTTCAGAACGGCGGGTTTCACCAATGTCGAGCGCCTGACCAAGGCGCTGGACGGCGAGGACTTGCGGCGGGCGCTCAAGGGCGTGTCGTTGCTCGGCATCCGCTCGCGCACCCAGATCACCGATCAGGTGCTGGCGGCGGCCGACCAGCTTCTCGCCGTCGGCTGCTTCAGCGTCGGCACCAACCAGGTCGATCTGCTGGCGGCGCGCAAGCGCGGCGTTCCGGTGTTCAACGCGCCGTTCTCCAACACGCGCAGCGTCGCCGAGCTCGTGATCGGCGAGATCGTGATGCTGCTGCGGCGCATCTTCCCGCGCTCGGTGTCGGCCCATGAGGGCGGCTGGGACAAGTCGGCGACCGGCAGCCGCGAGGTGCGCGGCCGCACCCTCGGCATCATCGGCTACGGCAATATCGGCTCGCAGCTCTCGACGCTGGCGGAGGCGATCGGCATGCGTGTGATCTATTTCGACCGCACCGACAAGCTCCGCCACGGCAACACCGAGCCGGTCGAGAAGCTGGAAGAGCTGCTGGCGCAGAGCGACGTCGTCAGCCTGCACGTGCCCGAGACGCCGGAGACATCAGGGATGATCGGCGAGAAGGAGCTGCGGGCGATGAAGCCCGGCTCCCTCCTGATCAACAACAGCCGCGGCACCGTCGTCGATCTCGACGCGCTGGCGGGAGCTCTGCGCGATGGCCATCTCGCGGGTGCGGCCATCGACGTGTTTCCGGTCGAGCCGTCCTCGAATTCGGACCGCTTCAAGAGCCCGGTGCAGGGCCTCGGCAATGTCATCCTCACGCCGCATATCGGCGGCTCGACCGAGGAGGCGCAGGAGCGCATCGGCGGCGAGGTCGCGCGCAAGCTGGTCGATTTTTTCATCACCGGCTCGACCACGGGGGCCGTGAATTTTCCGGAGGTGCAGCTGCATCTGCGTCCCTCCGGCGCGCGCTTCAGCCACGTTCATCGCAACGTGCCGGGCATGTTGCGCCGGCTGAACGAGGTCTTCCTCCAGCGCGACATCAATATCGCCGCGCAGTATCTGGAGACCTCCGGTGACCTCGGTTACGTCGTGCTCGATGCCGACCTCGGCGGCCAGGATTCAGGCGCGCTGCTGCAGCAGATCCGCAGCCTCGAGGGCACCGTCGGCGCGCGGCTGGTGTTCGAGCACTAGCGTCATTGACGTCCGGCCGGAGGGCGCCTTGAATACGGCCTCCTGGCGGAACGAACGAGAACAGGAAGTGCAGGGGGAAACGATGGCGCAAGGGCGTGCGAAGCTGTGTGTATTGCTCGTGGGCGCAGTGACTGCACTGGGCGCGAGCTCCGCCTCGGCAGCGACGCTGGCCGAGGATGCGGACACCGTCTGCAAGGGTCTCGTCGGCAGCATTGACGCCGTAAAGGTGGATTCGGCGACGTTGCTGGCGCCGTCGCAACTGGCCGTGGCCGAACGCGGCCCGACGCCGTCCGGGCGCGTCACGCCCGCCAATCCCGGCTTCTGCAAGCTGCTCGGCCATATCGATCCCACCGATCCCAAGGCGCCGCCGATCAAATTTCAGGTCAATCTTCCCGTCGAATGGAACGGCCGCTCGCTGCAATATGGCGGCGGTGGATTCAACGGCGTGCTGATCACGGGCCTGATGCTGCCGCCGGCCTATCCCTTCGACAAGCCGTCGCCGCTCGCGCGCGGCTTCGTCACCTACGGCACGGATTCCGGCCACGAATCCAAGCCGGGCGAGCCGCCGCAGCTGTTCGCGCTCAACGACGAAGCCTTCGGGAATTTCGCCCATCGCGCCTACAAGAAGGTGCGCGATGCCGCCGTCGCGCTGATGCAGCGCGCCTACGCCAAAAGACCTGAGAAGATGTATTTCATGGGTTCGTCCGAAGGCGGCCGCGAAGGCCTCACGATGGCGCAACGCTACCCTGATGATTTCGACGGCATCTTTGCCCGCGTGCCCGTCATCAACTGGGTTGGTTTGCAGCATGCCGGCACGCGTTCCGGGCTAGTGACCATGGGTGACGGCTGGATCAATCCCGCCCAGGTGAAGCTCGTGGGCGATGCCGTGCGGGCGGCTTGCGACAAGGCCGACGGCTCCGATGACGCGCTGGTGCAAGATCCCGTGTCCTGCAAGGCGGCGTTCAAGGCGGAGACGCTGCGTTGCGCGAGCGGCAAGACGGGCGATCAGTGCCTCACCGACGCACAGATCAAGGCAATCGAGACCTTGCATGCGACCTACAAATTCCCGTTCCCGCTCGCCAACGGTCTCGACGATTATCCGGGCTGGGGCGTGTCGGGCGAGGATACGCCGGCGGTCGGCCCGACCGGCGGCTGGGTTGCATGGTGGCTCGGCACGGCGCCTCCCGCGCAGCCGCCCGCGCCCAATAACGGCATCGCCTGGATCTACGGCGCCGGCGGCATCCAATATGTGTTCGCGCGCGATCCCAAGCTCGACGTGACGACGTATAAGCCCGAAGAACACAAGGCGCGGCTGCTCGAGGTCTCCAGCCTGATGGATTCAACCGACCCCGATCTCAGCCGCTTTCGCGCTCGCGGCGGGCGGCTGATCATGCTCGAACACATGGCGGACTACGCGCAGAGCCCCTATGCCGGCATCCGTTATTTCGAGAACGTCGAACGCAAGCTCGGCAAGGCCGAGACGGCCGAGTTCGCGCGGCTCTACACCGCGCCCGGGGTCGACCATGTCGGCTCCGGCGCGCCGGCCAATGTCGACATGCTGAGCGTGCTGGTCGACTGGGTGGAAAAGGGCAAGGCGCCCGGCGACCTCGAAGTCGCCGAGCAGAAGGTCGAGGCGCCGTCGTTTGCGACGCTTCGCGCGCTGCCGCTGTGCCGTTGGCCGGCCTGGCCGCACCACAAGAGCGGCCCGGTGACGGAGGCGTCGAGCTTCACCTGCGCGCCGTGACAAGACCAACACGTTTGACAAGAGCCTTGCGCGCCGCTATCTATTTCGCATGCGAAGTAAAGGAGCCGGCGCGGGGCACCATCGGCTGATCTACCTGCTGAGCGTTGCGCAGCGGCGGTTGCAGCGCTGGATGGCGGCGCAGCCTTCGAGCGAGGTCACGCCGGCGCAGGCAGGACTCCTGTTCATCCTGGGCAAGCAGGACGGCGTCCTGATGGGCGAGGCGGGCACGGCGCTCGATCTGGGGCCGGCCGGCATCTCCGGCCTCGTCGACCGCACGGCAGCTGCAAAATTGATCGAGCGGCGAGCCGATCGCGAGGACGGGCGCGCTTGGCGCGTCTGGCTGACGCCGAAGGGCCGTGCAGCGCTCGCACAGGCGAAAACCAACGCGGCACGGGTCAACGCGGCGTTGACGGATGGATTCACCAGTGCGGAGATCGATATCGTCGCGCGCTGGCTGACCAGCATTCGGGACAAGTTTCCAAGAGAACTTTCAACAGAGCTTTCGAAAGATCCAGAGGAATAGAGGAGAGACCCATGACCGAGCACGTCCGGATCGAGAACGACGGCGGAATTCTTGCGCTCACGCTGGCACGCCCCGACAAGAAGAACGCGCTGACGGATGCGATGTACGGCAAGCTCGCCGATGCCATCGAATCCGCCGAGTCCGATGCGTCTGCCCGCGTCATCCTGATCCGCGGCGAAGGCGACATGTTCACTGCCGGCAACGATGTCGGCGAATTCGCGGCGGTCGCAGCGGGCAAGTCGGAAGGAAGCCGCAACGTCGTGCGCTTCATCCAGTCGCTGGCGCGCTGCACCCGGCCCTTGGTTGCGGCGGTGCAGGGCCGCGCCGTCGGCGTCGGCACCACGATGCTGCTGCATTGTGACCTCGTCGTGCTTGCCGACAACGCGCAATTGTCGACGCCGTTCGTCAGCCTTGCGCTGGTGCCGGAAGCAGCCTCCAGCCTGCTGATGCCGGCGCGCATCGGCTACGCCCGGGCCTACGAGATGTTCGCGCTGGGCGAGACGGTGCCGGCCAAATCCGCGCTGGAATGGGGGCTCGCCAACCGCGTGGTGCCGCTCGACAGGCTCGATGCCGAGGCGCTCGCGCTGGCGCAGCGTCTTGCCCGTCAGCCGGCCGGCGCGCTCACCGCCACCAAGAAGCTGATGCGCAATGGCGAGGCGCTGGTCGCGCAGATGAATGCCGAGGGCGAGCAGTTCGGATTGCGCCTGCGCACCGCCGAGGCGCGCGAGGCCTTCACGGCGTTCGCAGAGCGCCGCCCGCCGGATTTCTCCAAGGTTGCGTGATATGGGGGCACCGAGCCTCGTCCGGGGGTGCTCACAGCAATTCGATTAAACTTAACGGAACATTGGCATGTCGCGGGGCAAGGTGGCGCCCGAAGAATAGGCCCCCGACCCCAGGCCCGCGACACCATGGCAATGTTTAAGAAATCGGTAAGTTCGCTTCTCCTGACCTTGATGGCGCTGCTGGCCGCGGGTGCGCTAGCCTCCACGGCGATCCAGATGGTCGGGGCGTTCGGCCGCTATAGCGACAGCCTCGAGACCGCGCGGCTTGCCGCCGCCGACAAGGCGATCTTCCATGGCGTGCTGGCGCTGCGGAACAATCGCGGCGATGCGCAGAGCGCGATCCTCGGCGAAGACGACCCGCGGGCAAAACTCGACGCGGCGGAGAAGGCCGAGCAGGGCGGCTATGACGCTATCGGCGCCGCGCTTGCCACCGTCGACTTCGCCCGCCGCGACGAACTTGCTGGCACATTGAAGCAAGGCTGGAGCGCCGCCTCCCCGCAATTCCAGCTGTTCTACGACGAAGCCAAGCGCCCGCGCGCGGAGCGCAAGATCGAGCGGACCAATTCCTGGTATGATGCCGTCACCAAGGTGATCGAGACGGCCAACCTCGCCTCCACCGCGGTGTCGAACCGTGCCTGGATGGACGATCCCTTCATCGCCCGCATGATCCAGGTCCGGCGCTTCGCCTGGCAGGTGCGCGACCGTTATGGAATCCATTGTTCGTCCCTTCGCTCCAACGTCAACGCCAGCAAGCCGCTCGACGACGCTCAGAAGCGGTCAGTGGCGCAATGGGATGGCACGATCGCCTCCGGCTGGGCGGGCATGGCCGAGTTGCTGGCCGCGCCCGGCGTGGCGGCGGAGCTGGTGACGGCAGCGGCGGACGCGAAGGCCAAGACCGACGGTGCCCTCAAGCAGATCGGCGACCTCACGAAGAATTTCGACGGCAGCGGCAAGCCCGCGATGCCCGCCTCGGAATGGAACACGCTGTGCCAGTCACCCTTCGCGTCCATCGTCGCGGTGGCGAACAAGGCGCTCGACCAGTCGATCGTCCGGGCGGAAACGGTGCAGGCCAAGGCGCTCACCAATCTCGTCGTGCAGTCGCTCGCGTTCCTGCTCGCGCTGGCCGTGACCCTCACCGGCGTGTACGTGGTCCGCAATCGCCTCATGCGCCCGGTGCGCGCCATCCTGGATGCCATTGCCAAGATCAGCGCTCGCGACTACGCGACGCCCGTCCCGCAATCCAGGCATCCCGACGAGTTCGGCACCATGGCCGCCGCACTCGAAAGCCTGCGCGAGAGCGCGGCGACCGCGGAACGCCTGGGCCGCGAGCGCGAATCGCAGCAGGCGCTGCAGCTTGCCCGCTCCGGCACCGTCGATGCGGCCTGCCGCAGTTTCGACGACACCGTGCAAGCCGTCATTCACAGCGTTGCGGCGTCGACCAAGGAACTCGACGCCACCGCGACCGACGTGCGCTCGCTGGTTTCGGAATCGAGCAGCCAGACCGCGGCGGTCTCGTCCTCCGCCGAGCAGGCCACCAACAATCTCGAGACCATCGCGGCCGCGACCGAAGAACTCTCGGCGTCCGTCGGCGAGATCTCCGCGCAGGTGCAGGCCAGCGCCCGCGAGGCTCGCGAAGCCGTGTCGCAGGCAGCGCAGACCAATGCGACGGTCGAGATCCTCGATCAGACCGCTGGCCGCATCGGCGAGGTCGTGAAGATGATCAACGCCATCGCAGGGCAGACCAATCTGCTGGCGTTGAACGCCACCATCGAAGCCGCGCGCGCGGGCGAGGCCGGCCGCGGCTTCGCCGTGGTCGCCGGCGAGGTCAAGAGCCTCGCCTCGCAGACGGCGACGGCGACGGAAGAGATCTCCCGCCAGGTCGCGGAGATCCAGGGCGCGACCGGCCAGGCGGTCACTGCCATCCGCGCGATCGGCGGCGCGATCAGCGGCATCGACGAGAAGATGACGGCGATTGCCGCCGCCGTCGAACAGCAGCGCGCGGCCACCACCGAGATCTCCCGCAACTTCCAGCAGGCCGCGCAGGGAACCCGCGAGGTCACCGACACCATCGGCAGCGTCGCCAGGCTCAACCAGGAAACGGGCAATGCCGGTTCGGTGCTGTCGGTGTCCGTGTCGAAAATGTCCGCCGACGCCGATCGTCTCCGCGTGGCGGTCGAGGGCTTTTTGGGCGCGGTGAGGACCGCATAAGTTCGACAAATCCTTCCTCCCTACGTCGCGCGATCGGCATTGCCGCAGATGCGCGGGGCGGGTACATCTGTGACGCTGCGCGAGCGTTGCGGCAGATGTAAGAGATATCAGGGATGGAGAGTTCGATGCCGGTCACGCCCCAACACAAGGCGCAGCGCCCCTATCGCGGCGTGTTCCCGGTCGCACCCACCATCTTTAACGAGCGCGGCGAGCTCGACCTCGACGGACAGCGCCGCTGCATCGATTTCATGATCGACGCAGGCTCGAACGGTCTGTGCATTCTCGCCAATTTTTCCGAGCAGTTCGTGCTCACCGATGCCGAGCGCGAGACCGTGATGCATGCGGCGCTGGAGCATGTCGCGGGCCGCGTTCCCGTGATCGTCACCACCACGCATTTCAGCTCGGCCGTCTGCGCCGCGCGCAGCCAGCAGGCCGAGGCGGCCGGCGCCGCCATGGTGATGGTGATGCCGCCCTATCACGGCGCAACCTTCCGCGTGCCCGAGAAAGGCGTCGTCGAATTCTTCAAGGTGCTCTCCGGCGCGATCAAGATTCCGATCATGATTCAGGATGCGCCTGTCGCCGGCACGCCGCTGTCGGTCGAGCTGCTCGCGCGGCTGGCGCGCGACTTCTCCAACATCCGCTATTTCAAGATCGAGGTGCCGGGCGCCGCGTCAAAGCTGCGTAGCCTGATCGAGGCGGGCGGCAAGGATATCGAGGGTCCCTGGGACGGCGAGGAAGCGATTACGCTGCTCGCCGATCTCGATGCCGGCGCCACCGGCGCGATGACCGGCGGCGGCTACCCCGACGGCATCCGCCAGATCGTGGATCCCTATTTCGCCGGCAAGCGTGAAGAGGCCAAAGCCGCCTACGAACGCTGGCTACCACTGATCAACTACGAAAACCGCCAATGCGGCCTGATCGCCTGCAAGGCGATGATGCAGGCCGGCGGCGTGATCAAGTCGGACACGGTGCGGCATCCGCTCCAGCCGCTGCACCCGGCGACGCGGGCAGGGCTGCTGGAGCTCGCGAAGGAACGGGATGCAATGGCGTTGAGGTGGGGGAAGTAGGGCGCTGCCTGCTCGGCGGTCGCCATATAACTCAGCCGTCGTCCTGGACAAGCGTAGCAAAGCGGAGCGCAGATCCAGGACCCATTACCCCAGGATGTCGTTTGGCGAAGACTCGGGAGGCTATGGCTCGCGCTATAACCGCTCCCTGGGGTAATGGGTCCTGGCTTTCGCCAGGACGACAGCGAGAATGACGCGCGAGCGCAATGCTATCTCGTTAACATCCACTCGCCGACGAGACGAAACCGCGCCCCCGCACCGTCCTGCCTGAACAGCGCGATGCGATCGATCGCCAGCGTCTCAAGCTCGAGCGCCGCGAACCGCGCGCGCAGCATCTCCAGAATCGGGCCGCGCCGCTCCGCGTCCAGCCGCCCCGTCAGCGTCATGTGGAAGCGGAATTCCTCCATCACGTACGGGTAGCCCCAGCGATCGAGATAGTCGCGCTGCCGTTCGCTGAGCTTCTCGGGTTTGCGACGCGCACGATCTTCCGCCGTCAGGGCGGTGCGAAAGCGGTCGAACGCGCGGACGCAATCAGCGGCGAGCTCTTGGAGCGCATCGACCTGCTCGGCCGGAATGACCGCAATAAAGCCGCTGATGGCATCGACGACCGGGCGGATCACCGGGATCTTCCGCGCCTCGCCGGCAAAAGCCGCGCAGGCCGCAAAAAGCTCCGCTTCGGTCTTGCCCGGCGCGAGCGCCATCGGCGCCTTCAGCGTGCCGTGAAAACCGTATTTGCGGGGATCGGCGGTGATGTCGCGCCAGTCCGGCGCGAGACGGGATGCGTCGGCGGGAAAGGGCAGCTCGTTGCAGCTATAGGCATCGTAGCCGAGCAACTCCGCGCCGAAGCGGAACAGGGCGCTGTTGCTGCCTGCGGCAAAATAGATCGCGTAGCGGGGGAAACTTGTCATCGTCCGAGCATAGCGGGTTTATGCTGCGACGACAGCTTCGCGCGGGGTAGCTGCCATGCCAAGCAACCGCGTCGCGTCGGTGAGATGTACGAGCTTGCCGCCTGATATCACGGCGATCAGCCGCGGCCGCAGCGGCATGCTGTCGTCGACCAGCAGAATGTCCGCGCGCCGGCCTTCCGCGAGCACGCCGCGATCTGCAAGACCGGTCGCGCGCGCGGGCGCGGCGGAAACCAGGTTCCAGGCCTCGGTCAGCGGCAGCACGCCATCGGCGGCGAGCCGGAACGCAGCGAGCAGCTGCGCGGGATAGTAGTAGTCCGAGGCCAGCACCGAGCAGAGCCCTTTGGCGATCATGTCGGATGCCTTGGTCCAGCCGGTGTGGCTGCCGCCGCGCACCACGTTCGGCGCGCCGTAGACGATGGCGTCTCCGTGGCTTGCCGCCGCCCGCGCCGTCTCCTCGTTGATTGGAAACTCCGCGATCGCCACGCCCATGGCGCGAAAGCCCTGGCGCATCGCCGGCGTCGCATCGTCGTGCGATAGCATCCGCACGTCGGCGGCGCGCGCCGCCGCGGCGAGGCGCGACACGGAAGCCGGCACTTCACTGGCGCGGGAGAGCACACGCTCGACCAGGCGGTCGAATTCCTCGCTCGACAGGCCGGTACGCTCCACCATGCGGTTGCGCTTGCGGGGCTTGGCCATGTCCCCAACCGTGCCGTCCATGTGGTCGTTGAAGGCGAACAGGTCGACGCGGCCCTCACTGAGCCACTGGGTGATCTCGGCTTCGGCGTCGAGATTGTAAGTCTCATGACGCAGGTGAAAGCGGGTGTCGGCGGCGAATTGCGGGCGCTGCCGTTCGATCGCCTCCATCAGACCGCGCGCATTGTCGGCGCTGCGCAGGCCCGGCTCCCATGAGCAGGTCGTGGCGTGAAATACCGTGGTGATGCCGTTGCTGATCGCCTGGCGGTCGCTGTCGGCGAGCGCGACGTCGATCGGGAAATCGACCCCGGCGCGCGGCATCATCTGTCGCTCGAAGGCATCGCCATGCAGATCGACGATGCCCGGCAGGACCAGCAGATCGCGGGCATCGATCGCAAGTCGCGCTCGGCCGCGAGACGCATCGATCTCTGCGATGTCCGTTCCGGACACGAGAAGCGACGTTTCGGCGAACTCGGAGCCGATCAGGGCCCGCCCGCCCTCGAGGAATATGTCTGTCACGCGACCGCGCTTCGTTTGCTGGCAGAGGAGGGTGCCCCTGCTTCGTATGCCGTGAGAAAATCCTCAATCCCGAGCTTGCGGAAATCGGGCAGGGCGTCACGCAACTTGTCGTGATCCCAGTCCCACCAAGCGAGCCTCGCAAGCCGCCCAGCAACCTCTTCCGAGAACCGCCGCCGAACGATGCGCGCCGGATTGCCGGCGACGATGGTGTAGGCCGGTACGTCCTTGGTGACGATGGCGCCGGCCGCGATCACCGCGCCGGTGCCGATGTTGCGGCTCGGCAGCACGATCGCGCCATGGCCGATCCAGACGTCGTGGCCGATATGGACGTGGTGCTGGCGCCGCCAGTCGAAGAAGTCGGTGTCGTCGGTCTCGCCTTCGAAATAGGCGCTCGAACGATAGGTGAAGTGCGCCTGCGTGGCGCGGTGCATCGGGTGATTGCCCGGATTGATCCGTGTCATCGCCGCGATCGAGCAGAATTTTCCGATGGTGCTGTAGGTGATCTGGGCGTCGTTCACGACATAGGAGTAATCGCCCATCGTCACGTCGTGCAGCATCGTGCGGGCGCCGACCTCGGTATAGGCCCCAAGCCTGGTGTCGTGCAGCTTCGCCGAGGGATCGACAGTCGGCTGGACCGAAAGAGCTTTGGCGGCCATGTTGCATCCGAACGAGAGGGCGGGCGTTTCTCTTCGAGCGGCTTGATGACAATGTCATGACGACGCGATGACAGGGCAAGAACAGTGGATGACGTGTGTAGGATCGCCGCACCGCAACGTCCGTGTCACACAAGTGTCAAGCGCCGGCGCTAGCGGTGGGTCCCAGCTACTCTGGAGCCCTGCATGCTGGTGGTTGAAGGTCTGACGTGTCGCTTCGGCGTGAAAGCCGCGGTGGACGACGCTTCGTTTCAAGTCCCTCCCGGCGGCTTCGTCGGCGTGATCGGACGGTCCGGCGCCGGCAAGTCGACCCTGCTGCGGACCATCAACCGTCTCGCGGCCCCTTCGCAGGGCCGCATTCTGTTCGACGGTCTCGACGTCACGGCGCTACGCGGCAAGGAGCTGCGGCAGTGGCGGGCGCGTTCGGCGATGATCTTTCAGCAGTTCAACCTGGTCGGCCGGCTCGATGTCCTCACCAACGTCCTGATGGGACGGCTCGCGACGATGCCGGCCTGGCGCTCGCTGTCGCAGACCTGGCCCGAGCAGGACAAGGCGCTGGCGATGTCCGCGCTTGAGCAGTTCGATATCGCCCCGCTCGCGGCCCAGCGCGCCGACCAGCTCTCCGGCGGCCAGCAGCAGCGCGTCGCGATCGCCCGCGCGCTGGTGCAGCAGCCCGACATCATCCTCGCCGACGAGCCGATCGCCTCGCTCGATCCCCGCAACACGAAGATCGTGATGGATGCGCTGCTGCGCATCAACAAGCACTTCGGCATCACCGTGCTCTGCAATCTGCATTCGCTCGACCTGGCGCGCAGCTATTGCGACCGCCTGATCGGCATGGCGCAGGGGCGCGTGGTGTTCGACGGCGCGCCGGCCGAGTTGACCGAGCACGTTGCGCGCGAGCTCTACGATCTGGAAGCCGCCGATGTCATGGGCGGCACGCCTGCACCGGTGCGACAAGGCATTCCGGCGCTTGGAACGGCGGCCGCCGCCTGAGCGGCGCCGCATCAGGACTCACCAGTTTTGCGTCAACCGACCTCAACCAATGAAGAGGCTATCATGATTACTCGCAGATTGATTCTTGCTGGCGCCGCCGCGCTCGCGTTCACGGCTTCGGCTTCGGCCGAGGACTGGAAAGCTAGATATCCCGAGCTGACCTTCGCGGTCATTCCGGCGGAAAACGCCTCGGGCGTGACCGAGCGTTGGGCGCCGTTCATGAGCTATCTCTCCAAGGAACTGGGCGTGAAGGTCACGCTACGCATCGCCAACGACTACGCCGCCGTGATCGAAGGCCAGCGTGCCGGCAACATCCACATCGCGAGCTATGGCTCCGCGTCGTTCGCTCGCGCCCGCCTGACCGGCGTCAAGACCGACGCTTTCGCCAACGACATCAATTCCGACGGCTCGACCGGCTACTACTCGGTGTTCTTCGTCAAGGCGAACAGTCCCTACAGGAGCATCGACCAGCTCAAGGGCAAGAACCTCGGCCTGGTCGACCCGAACTCGACCTCCGGCAACAACGTGCCGCGCTTCGAGCTCGACAAGATGGGCATCGCGGACGCCGACACCTATTTCAGCAAGGTCGTCTTCACCGGCAGCCATGAGAACGCGATCCTGGCGCTGGCGCAGGGCACGGTCGACGTCGCCGCCAACCAGTGGACCAGCGACGACGATTCGACGCTGGCGCAGATGCTGACCAAGGGCATGCTGAAGAATGCCGACGGCTCCGCGATGAAGAAGGACGATTTCCGCATCATCCACAAGTCGGCGCCGATCATCAACGGCCCCTATGCCTACAATTCCGACCTGCCGGAAGAGGCCAAGGCCGCGATCGCGAAGGCGTTCTTCGACGCGCCGGCCAAGGACAAGGCTGCGTTCGATCGCCTCCAGGACGGCCAAAAGAAGGGTTTTCATCCCGCGACTACCAAGGATTGGGATGGCACGATCGAGCTGATCAAGTTCGTCGATGCGCTGCGTAAGAAGAAGGCGTCCTGAGTATCGGGACGATGCCACTGGAGCCGGGTCGATGGACCCGGCTCTTTCTCTTTGATCGACCATTTTTCCTGATCAGATGACCGTCGCGGTTTCGATCCTCCCCGAGCAGCAGCTCGCCGTGCTCAGCGCCGCCTATCGCCAGGCGGTCGCGCGCAAGCGGCTCCGACTCCTGTTTGCAGCCGTGATCTTCGCCGCTGCACTGTGTCTGGCGGCGATCGGCGCGGAAGTGAATTTGCGCACGCTGTTCGCCCATTTCGGCAACTTCATCAGCTATTTCGACCGCATCCTCACACTTGACACCGGCCAGCGCGTCTGGACCGATGTCGGCGAGTGGCTCTGGGGCTGGCGCAAATGGCTGAAGATGCTGGGCGAGACCCTGCTGATCTCCTATGTCGGCACGTTGATCGGCGCGACTTTTGCGTTTTGCCTGAACTTCCTCGCGGCTGAAAACACCTCGCCCGCGCCCTGGCTGCGCTTCGTGGTGCGGCGCCTGCTCGAATTCGCGCGCACGGTGCCCGGCATCGTGTTTGCGCTGATCTTCGTGATCGCGTTCGGGCTCGGACCGATGGCGGGCGTGCTGGCGATTGCGATTCACTCCACCGGCGCGCTCGGAAAGCTGTTTTCGGAGATCGTCGAGAACGCCGACATGAAGCCGGTCGAAGGCGTTCGCTCGACGGGCGCGAGCTGGCTCTCCTGCATGCGCTTCGCGATCCTGCCGCAGGTCACGGCTGGCTATGCCAGCTACGCGCTGCTGCGTTTCGAGATCAATGTCCGCGAGGCCTCCGTGATGGGCTTCGTTGGCGCCGGCGGCATCGGCCAGGAGCTCGTCGTCGCCATCCGCAAGTTCTATTACTCGGACGTCAGCGCCATCCTGCTCACCATCATCGTCACGGTCTTCATCATCGACATCAGCACCGGATGGCTGCGCGGCCGTCTGTTCGGCAAGGAGGCGCGGACGTGACGGGACTGCGGGAGACCGATACCGCGGCGCTTCGCGCGCGCTATCCTGACGTGTTCGACCGGCCGGCGTCGGCGCGGCTCGCCATGCCGGCGACGATCGTCGCGGCGCTCGCGATCCTGATTTACGGCCTCGTCGATCTCGACTTCTCGCCGTCGCGGTTCGTCGCGGGCCTCAACCAGCTCGGCTGGATCAGCCTGATGATGATCCCGCCGGATCCCGGCTCGTCGCTGCCGATCTATCTGAAGGCGCTCGGCGAGACGCTGTCGATCGCGCTGCTCGGCACGACTCTGGCCGCGCTGTTCGCGCTGCCGGTCAGCCTGCTGGCCGCGCGTAACGTCGTGCCGTCGAGCATTTTGCGTTTCCCGATTCGGCGTTTCCTGGATTCGATCCGCGGCGTCGACACGTTGATCTGGGCGCTGGTGTGGATCAACGTGGTCGGGCTCGGCCCGTTCGCCGGCGTGCTCGCCATTGCCGTGTCCGATTTCGGCGCGTTTGGAAAACTGTTCTCGGAGGCGATCGAGGGCGCCGACCAGAAGCAGGTCGAGGGCATCCGCGCCTCCGGCGGCAGTGCGCTGCACGAGATCCGCTTCGGCCTGCTGCCGCAGGTCCTGCCCGTGATCGCCGGACAGGTGCTCTATTTCATCGAGTCGAACACGCGCTCGGCCACCATCATCGGCATCGTCGGCGCCGGCGGCATCGGCCTCCAGCTCGCCGAGCAGATCCGCGTGCTGGAATGGCAGAAGGTGTCGTTCCTGATCCTGATGATCCTGGTCGCGGTCGCCGCGATTGATTTCGTCTCGGGAAAGTTGCGGTTTGCGATCATCGGCCGAAGGGCAGTGGCGTAGGTCTTCGCCTCTCCCCGCTTGCGGCGGGTGAGGGGGACTCTCCGCGAGTCCGTCTCTTACGGTGATTGTGGAGGCAGCCCCTCACCCCAACCCTCTCCCCGTAAGAACGGGGCGAGGGAGAACAAGCAGCCCACCCTACGGCTCCACCAGAAATTCCACCCGCTCCGCGGCAAAGCGCGAATGCTTGGTCACCAGCGGCTTGCCGTCGAGATCGTGGTCGGTGGCGTCGACCACCAGGATCGGCCCCCCCAGCGCCAGATCGAGCCGTGCGGCGTCGGTTGCGTCGACGATGCCGGCGGTGATCCGGGTCGCGCCGCGGCGATAGTCGCGGACGCCGTAATGCTCGAGCAGTTTCGTCATCGAGCGGGTCGCGGCAAAGATGTCGCCCGCACCCGGGAACAACTGCGCCGACAGCCATGTCGTGGAGACGCAGATCGGCGTGCGGTCGGCGAGGCGCATCGCCTCGATCCGCACCAGCGGTGCGCCGGTCTTGAGACCGAGTTCTCGCGCGAGTTCGCGGGTCGCGACATCATCGGACGCCTCGATCAGCCGGCCATGCGGTTCGCGGCCGTCCGCGCCGACGATCTCGGAGAAGCGGGTCCGGGAACGCAGCGGATAGGCGAGCTTCTGCGCCTCGACATAGGTTCCGCTGCCGCGTTCGGCCCGCACGATGCCGCGCTCGGCAAGTGCAGCCAGCGCGCGCCGCACGGTGTGGCGGTTGACGCGATAGGTTTCGGCGATCTCCATCTCGCCCGGCAGCTTGTCGCCGGCCGCAAAGCGGCCGTCGGCGATGCCGCGCTCGATGCCGTCGGCAACGAGGCGCCACAACGCGACGCCGGAGGAGGCTGTGTCCTGCATGCTCATGTGGCCGGGAAGCTACTCCAGAAATCACGCCTTTGTCACGAAACAGTCATGGCGCTCCGGTATCAAGTTGTCTAGTATCATAGACAACTTGGATTCGGCAAGTTGTTGAGAAAAGTTCGGTGGATCTGGTGACCCAGCACAACAATCAGCAAGCCCAGCGCAAGGCCGCAATGGCCGTGCTGGCGCACGCGGAGGCGGGCGAGATCGCCGCTCGCCTCCGCGCTCTCGCTCTGCCGGCGCATCAGGATCTGCGCGCGCCGGAAAACGGCCTCGTCATGCTGCGCGGCCGGGTCGGCGGCGACGGTGCGCCGTTCAATCTCGGCGAAGCCACGGTATCGCGCGCCGCGGTGCGGCTCGCGAGCGGCGAGGTCGGCTTCGGCTACACGCTCGGTCGCGACGGTGAGAAGGCGCGGTTGATCGCGCTGTGCGATGCGCTGGTGCAGTCCAGGGATTTCGGCGGCGCCGTGGAGCGGGACGTTATCGCGCCGTTGCGTGAGCAGCTTATGGTCAGGCGCAAGCAGGCGGCGGCCGAGACCGCCGCGACGAAGGTTGATTTCTACACCATGGTGCGCGGTGAGGGGTGAGATCATGACCACGATTGCGGAACTGCCGCCGGGATTCGCCGACAAGGTGCTGTCGGCGCAATCGACCTTTCGTTCGGTCATGGACGCGATGGCGCGGCCGGGATCGGTCCAGCGCATCGTGCCGACATCAGGGGCGCCTCATATGATGATGCGCGGCACGGCCGCGATCGCGCTGACGCTGTTCGATCACGACACGCCGCTCTGGCTCGATGCGCACACGTCTGAAAGTTCCGACGTCGTGAAATGGCTGAAATTCCATACCGGCGCGCCGGTGGTGCAGGATTCCTCCATCGCAAGCTTCGCCCTGATCAGCGACGGCGGGGCGCTGCCTTCGCTTGAGCGCTTCGCGCTCGGCACCAGCGAATATCCGGATCGGTCGACCACATTGATCCTGCAGGTCGAGAGCCTGGACGCAGGACGCAGCTTCGAGCTGCGCGGTCCCGGCATCGACGGTGTCGCGGCGCTCCATGCCTCGATCAAGCCGTTCGACCTGTTCGAGCGCTTGCGCGTCAACGAAGCGCTGTTTCCGCGCGGCGTCGATGTGGTGCTGGTCGCCGACCATGCCGTGGTTGCGATCCCGCGCACCACGCGCGTCGTGAGCAAGGGAAGCTAAGCATGTATGTCGCAGTCAAAGGCGGCGAACGCGCCATCGAGAACGCTCATCGCCTGCTCGCCAGTGCGCGGCGCGGCGACCAAAGCGTGCCGGAAATCTCCCTCGACCAGATCTCGGAGCAGCTCGGCCTCGCCGTGGACCGCGTCATGAGCGAAGGCTCGCTCTATGACCGCGAGCTCGCGGCGCTCGCCATCAAGCAGGCGCGCGGCGATTTGATCGAGGCGATCTTTCTGGTCCGCGCCTTCCGCGCCACGCTGCCGCGCTTCGGCGCCAGCGAGCCGGTCGAGACCGGTGCGATGCGCGTGCGGCGGCGGGTGTCCTCGACCTTCAAGGACATTCCCGGCGGCCAGATCCTCGGCCCGACCTTCGACTATACCCACCGTCTGCTCGATCCCTCGCTCGCCGACGGCTTTGTGCCGGAGGCGCCGGCGACGGCCGAAGCATCGACGGCGCCCACGCCGCGGGTGACGGATATTCTCGGCCGCGACGGGCTGATCGAATCATCGCCGCAGGCCGAGGAAGGCGCCAGCGTCGGCGATCTCACCCGCGAGCCGCTGAATTTTCCTGCGGATCGCGACCTGCGCCTGCAGAACCTCGCGCGTGGCGACGAAGGGTTCTTGCTGGCGATGGGCTATTCCACCCAGCGCGGCTACGGCCGCAACCACCCCTTCGCCGGCGAAATCCGCTTCGGCGAGGTCGAGGTCGAATTCTCGGCGGAAGATGTCGGCTTCGCCGTTCCGCTCGGCTCGATCGAACTCACCGAATGTCAGATGGTCAACCAGTTCAAGGGCTCCGCCACCGAAGCGCCGTGCTTCACCCGCGGATATGGCCTCGCCTTCGGCCAGAGCGAGCGCAAGACCATGTCGATGGCGCTGGTCGACCGCGCGTTGCGCGCGCGCGAGCTTGGCGAAGAGGCACTCGCGCCCGCGCAAGATGAGGAATTCGTGATGTCGCATTCGGACAACGTCCAGGCGACCGGCTTCGTCGAGCATCTGAAGCTACCGCATTATGTCGATTTCCAGTCGGAGCTCGGCCTGTTGCGCAAGCTGCGCCAAGAGTTTTCTAAAGCGTTCACCGAGGCCAATGCGCCTGACGCCATGAAGGAGGCCGCGGAATGAACGCGCCCGCCTACAATTTTGCCTATCTCGACGAACAGACCAAACGGATGATCCGCCGCGCGATCCTCAAGGCAATCGCGATCCCCGGCTATCAGGTGCCGTTCGCCAGCCGCGAGATGCCGATGCCCTATGGCTGGGGCACCGGCGGCGTGCAGGTGACGGCCGCGATCCTCGGGCCGCAGGACGTGCTGAAGGTGATCGACCAGGGCTCCGACGACACCACCAACGCGATCTCGATCCGGAAGTTCTTTGCCAAGACCGCCGGCGTTGCCACGACGACGGCGACTGAAGATGCG
This sequence comes from Bradyrhizobium sp. WSM4872, assembly GCF_055811715.1. NCBI lineage: Bacteria > Pseudomonadati > Pseudomonadota > Alphaproteobacteria > Hyphomicrobiales > Nitrobacteraceae > Bradyrhizobium > Bradyrhizobium sp. WSM4872. The sequence goes on from NZ_JBVVPT010000037.1 coordinate 51,479, forward strand.
ACCGTGATCCAGACCCGCCATCGCATTCCCGAGACGTCGCTGCACGAGAATCAGGTGCTGGTCTATCAGGTGCCGATCCCGGAGCCTTTACGTTTCCTCGAACCGCGCGAGACCGAGACGCGGCGCATGCATGCGCTCGCAGAATACGGCCTGATGCATGTCAAGCTCTACGAGGACATTGCCCGCTTCGGCCACATCGCGACGGCTTACGCCTATCCGGTGAAGGTCAATGCGCGCTACGTGATGGACCCATCGCCGACGCCGAAATTCGACAATCCCAAGATGGACAATTGCCCGGCGCTGCAATTGTTCGGCGCCGGCCGCGAGAAGCGCATCTATGCGATCCCGCCCTTTACGCAGGTCGTGTCGCTCGACTTCGAGGATCATCCTTTCGAGCCCTATCGCTTCAACGCGCCTTGCGCGTTGTGCGCCTCGGAAAATTCCTATCTCGACGAGATCGTCACCGACGACAAGGGCGGCCGCATGTTCGTCTGCTCCGACACCGATTATTGCGAGGGACGCCAGGCCGCCGGCCATCACGGCAGCCTCAGCGCCGCGCCGTGCAAGGACAAGGCGCAGGAGGCATCGAATGGCTGATCAAGACATGCTCGAAAACGACGAGCCGCTGCTGGTCGCAGAATCCCTCAGCAAATCCTATGGCCGGATCGCCGCCTGCCGCGATGTCTCGTTTTCGCTCTACCCCGGCGAGGTGCTCGCGATCGTCGGCGAATCCGGCTCGGGCAAATCGACGCTGCTCCAGCTGCTGTCGGGTCAGCTCGGAGCCAGCGGTGGGCACGTCTCCTACCGGATGCGCGACGGCGTCAGCCGCGATCTCGCCACGCTGGGCGAGGCCGAGCGGCGGTTTCTGTTTCGCACCGATTGGGGTTTCGTCCACCAGGATCCCGCGCAGGGTCTGCGCATGGCGGTCTCGGCCGGCGCCAATGTCGGCGAGCGGCTGATGGCAGTGGGCTGGAATCATTACGGCCGCATCCGTGATGCCGCGTCGGACTGGCTGACCCGCGTGGAGATCGACATCGCACGCATCGACGATGCGCCGCGGACCTATTCCGGCGGCATGCGCCAGCGCCTCCAGATCGCCCGCAACCTCGTCACCGAGCCGCGGCTGGTGTTCATGGACGAGCCGACCGGCGGCCTCGATGTTTCCGTGCAGGCCCGCCTGCTCGACCTCGTGCGCAGTCTCGTCGCGGAGCTGCACCTCGCGGTCATCATCGTCACCCATGATCTCGCGGTGGCGCGCCTGCTGTCGCATCGGGTGATGGTGATGAAGGGCGGCCGCGTCATCGAGACCGGCCTCACCGACCAGGTGCTCGACGATCCCCGCGAGCCCTACACCCAGCTCCTCGTCTCCTCGATTCTGCCGCCATGAGCCTTCCAGGAAGAGTTTTTCAATGACCGCCATGATCGACGTCGCCAACGCCAACAAGACCTTTACGATGCACCTGCAGGGCGGCATCGAATTGCCTGTCGTCAGCGGCGTGACCTTTCACGTCAATCCTGGCGAATGCGTCGTGCTGTCGGGGCCATCAGGCGCCGGAAAATCGTCGATCCTGAAGATGATCTTCGGTAATTACCGCTGCGACTCCGGCCGCATCGGCATCCGCCATCGCGGCGCGCTGGTCGATCTCGCCACCGCCGAGCCGCGGCAGGTCCTCAACATCCGCCGCGCGACCATTGGCTATGTCAGCCAGTTCCTGCGCGCGGTGCCGCGCGTCGCGACCGTCGACGTGGTCGCCGAGCCCCTGATCGTCAACGGCATGGCGCGCGCGGAGGCGCAAGCCCGCGCCGGCGAACTGCTGCATCGTCTCAACATCCCCGAGCGACTCCGGCAGCTGCCGCCCGCGACCTTCTCCGGCGGCGAGCAGCAGCGTGTCAACATCGCGCGCGGCTTCATCTCGGATCTGCCGATCCTGCTGCTCGACGAGCCCACCGCCTCGCTGGATGCCGCCAACCGGGCCGTCGTGGTCGAGCTGGTCGCCGAAAAGAAGCGCCGGGGCGTCGCCATGGTCGCCATTGTCCATGACGACGAAATCCGTCATCAGATTGCCGACCGCATCGTCGACGTCACCAGCTTCGCCGCCGCGGCTTGAAGGAAATGGACATGAACGCCAAGAAGGACATCGTGATCGCCAACGCCAGGATCGTGCTGGCGGACCGGGTGATCGAGCAGGGCTGGCTTGCCCTCGCCGATGGACGTATCGCCGAGATCGGTGAGGGCAGGGCGCCTGCGGGGGCCGAGGATGCCGGCGGCGATTTGATCATGCCGGGATTGATCGAGCTTCACACCGACCATCTCGAAGCGCATTACGTGCCGCGGCCAAAAGTGTTCTGGAATCCGGTCGCGGCCGTGGTCTCCTATGACGGTCAGCTCGCGACATCGGGCATCACCACGGTGTTCGACTCGCTCCGGGTCTGGCGCGAGGACGGCGCCGAGGAAGTCGACGGCCGCGCCGGCACGCTCGCCGCCGCGATCACGACCGCGCGCGATGCCGACCTGCTGCGCGCCGATCACTTCCTGCATCTGCGCTGCGAAATCCCGATGCCGAGCGTGGTGGAGGAGGCCAGGGAGCTGATCGACCGTCCCGACGTGCGGCTGATGTCCCTAATGGACCACACCCCCGGCCAGCGCCAGTTCCGCGACGAAGGCAAGCTGCGCGACTATTACCGCGGCAAGGGCGGCGGCAAGACCGATGCCGAGCTCGACCAGCTGTTCGCGAAGCGCTTCGAATATCAGAAGGCCTATGCGGCGACCAACATGCGCGAGATCGTGGCACTGGCACACAAGTACAAGATCCCGCTGGCGAGCCATGACGATACCACCGAGGAGAACGTCGTGGACGCCGTGCGCGATGGTGTTTCGGTGGCGGAATTCCCGACCACGCTGGAGGCCGCGCGCGGCCTGCACGAGGCCGGGATCGACATCTTGATGGGCGCGCCGAACGTCGTGCGTGGCGGCTCGCATTCCGGCAATATCGCCGCGGTCGATCTCGCCCGCGAGGGCCTGCTCGACATCCTGTCGTCGGACTACATTCCCTCGAGCCTTTTGATGGCTGCATTGCATTTGCCCGAGCACGTGCCCGTCATCAGTCTTGCGGCGGCGATCCGCACGGTGACGAAGGCGCCCGCCGAGGCGGTCGGCCTGTCCGATCGGGGTGAGATTGCCGTCGGCAAGCGTGCCGATCTGATCCGCGTGCACGTCGCGGGCCACGTTCCCGCGGTCCGCAGCGTCTGGCGCGAAGGAAGCCGCGTCGCATGAGCGAGACCGTCACCACGGCGGGAGCGCAGACGGGTGCGATCGGGCCCGGGCGGCTCGTGCTCGTGGTCGGTCCCAGCGGTGCCGGCAAGGACACGCTGCTGCGACTGGCGCGGGCGGCGTGCATCGAGGATCAGGACATCGTCTTTCCGCGCCGTGTCGTGACGCGCGAATCCTCGGCCGACGAAGACAATATTGCGGTGAGCCCTGACGAATTCCGTCGCGCGCGCGAGCATGGCGAATTCGCCGTGCATTGGGAGGCGCATGGGCATTGCTACGCGCTGCCGCGCGACCTCAACGACGATATTCGTGCCGGACGCGCCGTCGTGGCCAATGTTTCGCGCACCGTGATCGGCGCGCTACGCCAGGCCTATGCAAACGTCGTGGCGGTCGCTATCACTGCGCCGCCGGATGTGCTGGCGCAGCGGCTCGCCGCTCGCGCCCGAGACAGTGACGGCAATATCGCGGAACGGCTGACGCGCAGCGTCGACGATGCATCGGCCCAGGCCGATGTCACCATCCTCAACGCAGGCAGTGCGGAGTATCACGGCCGCCAGCTTCTGCGCGTGATCAGGAATCAAGGCTGGCACGAATAGCCCGCACAGCAAGGAGACTGGAATGTCGGTGATCGAAACGGTCGAGCAGCTGGAGGCCATCTACGGCGTCACCAACGACGCCTCGACCGTGAAAGTCGCCGACCACGTCACCCCGCTCTATCGCGTCTTCATCGAAAAGGCGCCGTTCGCCGCGCTCGCAACCATCGGACCCGAGGGGATCGACTGCTCGCCGCGCGGCGATCTCTCCGGTTTCGTTCGCATTCATGACCCAAAGACGCTGATGCTGCCGGATCGCCGCGGCAACAACCGGGTCGATTCCTTGCGCAACATCGTGCGCGATCCCAGGGTGTCGCTGATGTTCCTGATCCCCGGCTCCGGCAATGCGGTCCGCGCCAATGGCCGAGCCCATCTTTCCATCGATCCCGAACTGCTCGCCTCGTTCAAGGTCGACGGCAAGGCGCCGCGCAGCGTCATGGTGATGAATGTCGACGAAATCTACTTCCAGTGCGCCCGCGCCATCGTCCGCTCCGATCTCTGGAATCCCGACAAGCGCATCGACCCCAAGACGCTGCCGACACCTGGCCAGATCCTCGCCGAGATGAGCGAGAACAAGGTCGGCGGCGCGGAGTACGATCGCGCCTGGCCCGAGCGGGCGGCCGCGACGATGTGGTGATGCCTCTTCCCCTCTCTCTGCTGCCTCTTCCCCCTCTCCCCGTTCTTACGGGGAGAGGCGAAGTGCCTCGCTAGTTGAGCTCATCGCGAGATGAATTCGTTTGCTTGCGCTCGCGCGCGGAGAAGTGCCGATGCGCGGCAGGGGCAATTATGGATAGCCATTTCATTGACCGATCGCACTAAACGCTCGATATTCGATGCATCGAAACTGCTCCTCGAGCCGAAGCCGCGATATGAGAACGGATCACCAGCGCATTAACAACGACATGCATGCATGCATGACGCGGCGTTGTTTCTCGGCGGCCACCGGCGCCTGTTGTTGCTGACCGCCGCCTCCTAGCAGCACCTCATCCAGCAAATCCCAAGACAGAAACGCCGAGCCCCGGCGAACGAGCAGTCATGTCCCAACACCAATCGAACGCTTACATCATCGAAATCCACGACCGCGCCGCTGGCATCGTCACGAAGGACACGCGCGGCTTCCGCTTTTTCTCCTCCGAGCGTCTGTTCGACAGCCTCGAAGGCCGGCAGTTCCGCTCGGCGCGCGAGGCCGAGCGTGCCGCCCGTACCGTGTTCTCCGAGCGGACCCGGCGCGCGAATTCTCCAGCCTTTGCCAGCTGATCCCACCGAAAGGACCACGTCATGATCAATCGTCGACACATTCTCGCAACGACGCTGCTGCTCGCGACCGCTTTGGCCGCACCGGCGCACGCGGCGGACAAGCCGGCGGAAATCCGCATCGGTACGCAGAAGGGCGGCTTCTTCCCGGCGGTTCGCCAGCGTCAAACGCTCGAAAGCGCCTTCAAGCCGCTCGGCATCGAGATCAAATGGATCGACTTCCAGTTTGGTCCGCCGCTGCTGGAAGCCATCAATGTCGGCAGCGTCGATTTCGGCTTCGTCGGCGATACGCCGCCGATCTTCGCGCAAGCCGGCGGGGCCAGGATCCGCTACGTCGCGGCGGTGAAATCGGAAGGCGACACTCAGGCGATCATCGTGCCGAAGGATTCGCCAATCAAATCGCTTGCGGACCTCAAGGGGAAGCGCGTTGCGTTTGCCAAGGGATCGAGTGCGCACAACCTCCTCGTCGCGTCGCTCGAGAAGGCCGGTCTCTCCTGGTCCGATATTACGCCGGCTCCGCTCGCCCCGGCGGATGCGACGGCCGCCTTTGTAAAGGGTTCGGTCGATGCCTGGTCGATCTGGGATCCGTATCTGGCGCTTGCTGAATTGAAGGAGAGCGCCCGCGTCATCGCCTTCGACAAGGATGTCCACAAACCGAACGCATTCTACATCGCTGGCGCCGACTTCGTGGAGAAGTATCCTTCGCTGGTGGCAAAGCTCAACGCGAGCTTCGCCTCCGAAGGCGTGTGGGCGGAATCTCATCATGAGGAGGTAGCAAAGGCTCAGGCCGACGCGACCGGCGTCGACATCGAGGCGATCCGCCGCTTCGTCAACCGCTCCACCTATCGCGTGGTACCGCTGGATGCAGAGGTGACCAAGAGCCAGCAGGCGGTCGCCGACCGTTTTGCAAAATTGGGTCTGATCCCGAAGCCGGTCAACGTGTCCGAGATCGTCTGGAAGTGGACGCCGGGGTCCTGAATTGTCGTCATGCCCGGGTTTGTCCCGGGCATCCACGTTCTTGCTTTGGAGTGGCCAGGCATGGATGGCCGGGACAAGCCCGGCCATGACGCCGGGGAGGCCGGCTTCTATCTAAATCCTCAGCCCGTCAGCGCCGCCAGCAATTCATCCGGGCGTTCGGCCATGATCATGTGGCCGGCGCCGGGCACGACGACTGTCTTTGCATGCGGGATCGCGGCGGCAAGTGCTTTGCCGGCCTTCACCGGCGTCATCATGTCCCGCTCGCCGAGGATGAGAGTCGTGGGCACCTTCACGCTCGTGGCCGCCTGAAGCGCATTGGCGTAAGCGTTGCAAGCCGACAAATCCCTGAACAGCACGCCCGGCTCGCAGTGTTTCAACACGGCCTGGGCGCCGCCATGCATCCACAGGCCCGGTGCGAGGCTGCCGCCGAGCTCGGCGTTGAAGCCGAGTCCCCAGATCGAGACCATGTCGTTTGCATCCTGCGAATTGGCTTCGGCCGCTTTCAGCAGATCCGGGCCGACCGTCATGGTCGCGGCCGTGCCGATCAGGCTGAGCGCGGACACCTTGTCGGGGTGACGTGCGGCCGTCTCCAGCGAGATCAGCGATCCCATGGAATGGCCGATCAGATGCGCTTTCGTCGCTCCGGCCGCATCGAGCAGGGCCGCCGTCCAGTCGGCCATCTCGGCGATGCTGCCGAGCGAGGGTCCGGGCGAGCGGCCGTGACCGGGCAGATCAGGCGCCAGCACGCCAAAGCCATGATGGGCGAACCAGCGCGTGTGCAGCGCCCAGGTCGAATGATCGAAGCCGGCGCCATGGAGGAAGACGACTGCGGGCAGGGATCTGTCGAAGTCGCGGCCGCCGGTTGCGACCAGCACCTCGGCGCCGTTGACGGAGAGCTTCATGGTGTCAGACCTTTTGCGAGATGCGCAGCGCTTGGGTGAGATCGTCGATGATGTCGCTTGCGGTCTCGATGCCGACCGAGAGCCGCACCAGCTCCTCGCCGATGCCGGAGGCCTTGAGCTGCTCGGCGTCCATCTGCTGGTGCGTGGTCGACGCGGGATGGATCACCAGCGTCTTGGCGTCGCCGACATTGGCGAGATGACTGATCATGCGCAGCGCTTCGATGAACTTGCGTCCCGCGGGCCGGCCGCCCTTGATTCCGAAGGAGACGATCGAGCCGGCGCCGCGCGGCAGCAATGTCTTTGCCAGCTGGTAGTCAGCGTGGTCCTCCAGCGAGGGATGCAGCACCCAATCTACGGCCTTGTTGGATTTCAGGGCTTCCAGCACGAGGTGCGTGTTCTGCATGTGGCGGTCCATGCGCACACCGAGCGTCTCCACGCCCTGCAACAGCTGGAAGGCGTTGGTCGGGGATAGACAAGCGCCGAAATCGCGCAGGCCTTCGGTGCGCGCGCGCATGATGAAGGCGGCCGTGCCGAACTGCTCGTCGAAGACGATGCCGTGATAGCCGCCATAGGGCTCGGTCAGCACGCCGAATTTTCCAGATGAACGCCAGTCAAACCGGCCACCGTCGATGATGGCACCGCCGATCGCGATGCCGTGGCCTCCGATCCATTTGGTCGCCGAATGCATGACGATGTCGGCGCCGAGCTCGATCGGACGGCTGAGATAGGGCGTGGCAAAGGTGTTGTCGATCAGCAGCGGAATCTTCGCGTCATGCGCGATCGCCGCGACCTTCGGAATATCAAGCACTTCGAGCCCGGGATTGCCGATGGTCTCGCCGATCACCAGCTTCGTGTTCGGCTTGATCGCCGCGCGGAACGCATCGAGATCGCGCGGTTTCACGAACGTTGTGGTGATGCCGAAGCGCGGCAACGTGTGTGCCAGCAGGTTTATGGTGCCGCCATAGAGCGAGCTCGACGCCACGATATGGTCACCGGCATTGAGCAACGTCGCGATGGCCAGATGGAGCGCGGCCATGCCGCTTGCGGTGCAGATCGCGCCGACGCCGCCCTCCAGCGCCGCAAGCCGTTCCTCGAGCACACCAGTGGTCGGATTGGAGATGCGCGTATAGATGTGGCCGGCGCGTTCGAGATTGAACAGCGCGGCGGCGTGATCGGAATCCTGGAACACGTAGGACGTGGTCTGGTAGATCGGCACCGCGCGGGCGCCGGTCGCGGGATCCGGATGTTGGCCCGCATGCAGGCTCAGGGTCTCGAAGGCGGGCGGTTTTGGTGCGGGCATGCGTGGCCTCGTTGCTCGGTCGGCGGAGGTGGCTCTTGTGCCACAAAACAGCATGCGAAGTCAGCCCATTGACGGCGTGGCCTAGCCCCGGATCGCCTGCTCGATGATCCGCGCCTCCCGCAGCAAAATCTCCGCGACCTCCTGTTCGCGGCGCGGGCCGAGCCTCGTTCGAACGGCGGAGACGGTCATCGCGGCAGCGGGGCGGCCGTCCGGGGTCTTGATCCAGGTCGAGATCGATTTCGTGCCCTGCACGAGACCAATTTCTCTCATGCCATACCCCAGCCGTCTCGCGGCGGTGACCTGGCCCAGCACCGTCGCAGCGTCGGTCCGGTAGGCCTCCAGTCTTTTCTCGTTGGCTGCGACGATTTTTCGCGCGTCCTGTGCCGGCATCGCGGCGAGGATCGCGACGCCTGCGCTGGAGACGCCGAGCGGCCGGCGCGCGCCGACCTCGATCGACAGCACCTGGATCGGATAGATTCCAATCCTGCGATCGACGCACAGCGTGTCATTGCCAGTCCGCACCGTCAGGAACAGCGTGTCGCCGATCTCGGTGGAGGCGCGTTGCAGCGACGGATTTGCGGCGATCAGCAGCCGCGACGGCCGGGCCCGTGCGAGCGCAAGCTCCGGCACTTGATTGCCGATCGCGTAGCGGCCGGTTTTATCGTGCCGTTCGACGATGCCTTCCTCGATCAGCACGTGGACGATGCGATGCACGGTCGGGCGGGTGAGGCCGGTTGCCCGCACCACCTCGGCCAGCGGCACGCCGTCTTCGCGGCCGGCGGCGAGAATGCGCAGCACCGCCAGCGCGCGCCGGATTGCCTGCGCGCCCTGTCGCGGCTCGGTCATGCGGCGGGCGGATTTCGCGGAAGAGGTCTTGTCCATAATATGGACAAGAACGCCACAATTCACTCGACAGGTAAAGCGCGCATCTGGAGATTGCGCTCCGAATCGAGATGCCATGTACGATGTCAGGGGCATTCGACGTGAAATTAGAAGCGCCGCCGGGAGGTTAACATGAGATTAATCTGGATTGCCATAGCTGCCGCTGCGGCGATGTTGACGGGACCGGCGTCGGGCCAGCAATGGCCGGCGCGCAACGTCAAGCTGATCGTGCCCTATCCGGCCGGCGGCAATGTCGACAGCGCCGCGCGCATCATCGCCGACAAGCTTCAGGAAAAGCTCGGCCAGCCCTTCATCATCGAGAACAAGGCGGGTGCCGGCGGCATGATCGCGGGCGAGGCCTTCGCGAAGTCCGCGCCCGACGGCTACACGCTGTTCGTCGGCGCCAATGGCCCGGTGCTGTTCGCGACCGAAATCAACAAGCGCGACGTTTATAGCTGGAAGAAGGACTTCCTGCCGATCACGACGATCTCGATGACGCCGCTGGTGCTCGAAGTGCATCCGTCGGTGCAGGCGACGAATTTCAAGGAATTCATCGACCTCGCCAAGCGCGAGCCGGGCAAGTTGACGATGGCCTCGCCCGGCCCCGGTACCACCAACCATCTGCTCAGCGAGCTGATGCAGTCCAGCCTCGACCTGCAATGGGTCACCGCGCACTATCGCGGCAATGCGCCTGCGGTCAACGATCTCTTGGGCGGGCAGGTGCAGTTCGCATTCGACCAGCTCACGGTGAGCCTGCAGCACATCAAGGCCGGCCTGTTCCGGGCGCTGGCCGTCACCAGCCCGCACCGCCTGAAGTCGCTGCCTGACGTCCCGACGTTCGCCGAGCTCGGCTACAAGGATTTTGACGGCCAGACCTTCACGGGCCTGTTCGCACCGGCAGGCACGCCGGCGCCTGTGATCGACAAGCTGCACGAGGCGCTGACCGCGATCCTGAAGGACCCCGCCGTGGTCGACAAGTTCGAGAAGCTCGGCGGCGAAGCCGTCGCGATGACGCCCGACGAATTCAAGGCCTATCTCGAGCGCGAGGACGCCAAATGGATTCCGATCGTGCGCAAGGCCAACATCAAGGCGGATTGATCGATGCGGATCGACCCCACCGAGCTCGGCGCCGAGCGCATCTACCGGCTGATGACCGGCATCGTGGTGCCGCGCCCGATCGCCTGGGTGACGAGCCTGTCGCGCGCGGGCGTGCTCAACCTCGCGCCGTTCAGCGCCTTCACCTTCGTCTCGCAGAAGCCGCCGATGCTGGCCATCAGCGTCGGCCGCAAGGGCGCGGACTACAAGGACACCGCGCACAACATCCTCGACACCGAGGAATACGTCATCCACATCGCCGATACCCCGCTGATGCAGGCCGTGCACAACTCATCGGTCGAGCATCCGCCTGAGATCAGCGAGGTCGCGGAGCTTGGCCTTGAGACGATCCCGAGCGAGCGCATCAAGGTGCCGCGTCTTGGCATTGCACCCGTCGCGATGGAATGCCGCTTCCGGCAGTGCCTCGAATTCGGCGACGCCCGCAGCCGTCTCATCGTGGGGGAGGTCGTGATGTTCCACCTCCGCGACGGCCTCGTGAACGACGGCAAGGTCGAGACTGCGGCGCTCGATCCGATCGCGCGCATCGGCGGGCCGCGCTACGCCCGTCTCGGCGAGATCGTGACGCTGCGCGGCGTGTTCCAGACTCCCAAATCGAAAGACTAAGCGCGCTGTCCCGGCCGCACCTCAAGACCATTGGAGAACGACCATGCGACTCCTCAGCTATCTCCTGGACGGAGAGCCGCGCTATGGTGCCGCCATCGAAGGCGGTGTCGTCGATCTGACCCGGCGGATCGGCCGCGACTTCTCCGATGTGAGGGCGGTGATCGCAGCCAATGCGCTGGCCGACGCGCAGGAAGCCGTCGTCGGACAAAAGCCGGACTACGCACTCGACGATCTCGTGCTGCTTCCGCCGGTGCTGGCGCCGGAAAAGCTCTGGTGCATCGGCGTCAACTACGCCGAGCGCAATGCGGAGTATAAGGACAGCTCCGACCTGCCCAAATATCCCAGCCTGTTCGTGCGCAGCATGTCCTCGATGACGGGCTCCGGTCAGCCGCTGGAGAAGCCTCACGTCTCCGAGCAGCTCGATTACGAAGGCGAGCTCGTCATCGTGATCGGCCAGGGCGGCCGCCACATCCCGCGCGAAAAGGCCTGGGCGCACATCTTCGGCATGACCTTGTGCAACGAGGGCACGATTCGCGACTGGCTGCGCCACGGCAAGTTCAATGTCACGCAGGGCAAGAATTTTGATCGCTCCGGCAGCATCGGTCCCTGGATCGTCACCGCGGACGAGCTCGACCCGCGCGGGCCTCACGACATCATCACGCGCGTCAACGGCGAGGTGCGGCAGCAGGACACCACCGAACGGCTGATGTTCCCGTTCGATTTCCTGATCTCCTATCTCTCGACCTTCGCCACGCTGAAGCCCGGCGACATGATCGTGACGGGCACGCCGACAGGGGCGGGCGCCCGCTTCGACCCGCCGCGCTGGCTGAAAGTCGGCGATGTCGTCGAGGTGGAATCCAGCCGCATCGGCGTGCTGCGCAACACCGTCGCGGCGGAGAGTTAAGTCATGCTGGACACCGCCACGATCGAACGCCTTGCCGCGCGGCTCGACGAAGCCGAGCGCAGCAAGACGCTGATCACGATGTTCACCAAAGACTATCCCGATTACAGCATCGAGGATGCCTACGCCGTTCAGCGCGCCTGGACCAAACTCCAGCTCGGCCGCGGCCGGGTCATCAAGGGCCACAAGATCGGCCTGACCTCGAAGGCGATGCAGAACGCGGTCGGTATTTCCGAGCCGGACTACGGCGTGCTGTTCGCCGACATGTTCTATGCCGATGCCACGCCGATTCCGTTCGACCGTTTTCATGCGCCGCGCATCGAGGTCGAGCTCGCCTTCGTGCTGAAGTCGCCGTTGCGCGGGCCCGATTGCACCATCTTCGACGTGCTCAACGCCACCGATTACGTGACCCCGGCGCTGGAGATTCTGGAGACGCGCATGCACCGCGTCGATCCCGAGACCGGCAAGGCGCGAAAGGTCATGGACACGATCTCGGACAACGCGGCGAACGCCGCGCTGGTGCTGGGTGGCCGACCGTTCCGTCCGATGGACGCGGACATGCGCTGGATCGGCGCGCTGTTGTTCCGCAACGGCGAGGTCGAGGAAACCGGGCTGGCCGCCGGCGTGCTCAATCATCCCGCCAATGGCATCGCCTGGCTCGCCAACCGCCTCGCGCCGCATGACGAACATCTGGCCGCCGGCGAGGTGGTGCTGGCGGGATCGTTCACGCGTCCGGTCGACATCCGCCGTGGCGATACGTTGCATGCCGACTACGGCGCGTTCGGCTCGGTGTCGTGCCAGTTCGTCTGAACCAACACATCAAAGGGAGCGCATCATGACCGGTCACACGCGGCGCAAGAGCATCCATATCGGCGGCTTCAAGCACGCCAATCCGATTCCGAACGCCTGCCGCATCGGCAATCTCGTGATGTCGGGCGTCATCCTCGGCCGCGATGCGGCCGGCGCGATGCCCGAGAGTCTCGAGGCCCAATGCGCCAACATGTTCGCGCATATGAAGGCCACGGTAGAGGCCGCCGGCGGCAGCACGGACGACATCATCAAGATGACGGTGTGGCTGAAAGCCCGTACGCAGCGCGGGCCCGTCAATGTCGAGTGGCTGAAGATGTTTCCGGACGAGCATTCGCGTCCGGCACGCCACGCGCTGCCGATGGACAACATGGACGGCGGCGCGCTGGTGCAGTGCGACTTCACCGCAATGATCGACTGAGGAGTTTGCGCATGCCCGCCTATCTGCCGTTCAATCCTAACCCGCGCCGCCCGGTCAAGGCGCCGCCGCCAAAAACCGTCGACAGCCAGTTTCACGTGCTGGGCCCCATCGACAAATATCCGGAGCGTCCCGGCGCGGCGTATCGGATGCCGACCGCGACCTGGGAAGCGGCGCTGCGCGTGCACAAGACGCTCGGCATCGAGCGCGGCATCATCGTGCAGACCACCACCTATGGCGCCGATCATGCCGTCGTGCTCGACGGTCTCGCCGCGATGGGCCCGAACTATCGCGGCTGCGCCAACGCGCTGGTGTTCGCCGAGGCGAACGATGCTTATCTCGCCAAGCTGCATGATGCGGGTGTCCGCGGCGCGCGCTTCAGCTTCCGCCAGGAGCTCGGCGCCGTGCTGTCGGATGCTGATTTCGCCCGCGCGATTGCGCGTATCCGCGAGCTCGGCTGGTACGTCAAGATCCAGCCCGAGAAGGACGGCATCATGTCGAGCGTCGCCAAATACGAGAACCTCGACGTCCCCGTGCTGATCGACCACATGGCCCGGCCCGATCCGGAAGCCGGCAGAAACGATCCGAACCTGCGCAAGATGCTGGAGCTGCTCGCCAAGGGCAATTTCTGGGTGATGCTGTCGCTCGGCGAAAAGACCTCGAAGCGCGGTGCTCCTTACGACGACGTCATCCCGATCGCGCGGGCCTATATCGAGGCCGCGGTCGACCGCTGCGTCTGGGCCAGCGACTGGCCGCACCCGGTCTCGGTGAAGCAGCCGCCCAACGACGCCGATCTGCTGGAATTGATGTACCGCTACGCAGCCGATCAGGCGGAGCTGGAGAAGATTTTGGTGCACAATCCGGCCAAGCTGTTCGGCTTTCCGGACTAGGGCGAGATGAGCTGAAGCCGGGTCGAGTTTAACCGCGAATACCGCTCTCTCCGTTCCCTCCCCCCTTGTGGGGGAGGGGCAGGGAGGGGGGTGCCACACGGGGATTCTTTCCGTCGCGCACCGGCCTCCAGCGCTTCAGCAACAACCAGCACTTTTTCCTGGGCTAGGCCGCCCCCCCCCCCCCCCCCCCCCCCCCCCGGGGGGGGCCCCCGGCGCGGGGGGGCGGGGCCG
>NZ_JBVVPT010000038.1:0-60520 GCF_055811715.1 Bradyrhizobium sp. WSM4872
CCCCCCCCCCCCCCCCCCCCCCCCCCCCCCCCCCCCCCCCCCCCCCCCCCCCCCCCCCCCCCCCCCCCCCCCCCCGGGCCGGCACGTTCGCGCGTGCACGGCCAGCATTGGTACGGACGGCGGCACGCCGATCGGCGCTCCCTCAACGCGTTTCAAGCGAGTGCGTGGCCGTGATGCGTGGGCCGCCGTCCGATTCCGAAAATGGGATACGAAAAAACCCGCGGCGGATGTTGTCCCGCGCGGGCGTTGCGAACTTTTCGATGATGCCACTATGCCAGTGTTTTGCCCGACGGGTCAAGCTCTATTTCGATTTTTGCGAATTAAAACCGACGGAGACCTTCGGGAAACCATTTCCAATCAGGCTGCCGACGTCCCCCGACGTATCAACGAACGAACCGTCCCTGCCCGCGTTAAGCCGGTCAGGAGGATCGACCAATGACACTGAACATGATTCCGAAAACATCGCGAGACTTGCCCCGCCAGAAGCCGCATATCGACAAGGAGCGTGACACACAAGAGACCTTCGTTGGAGACGCCGGCGAGACCGAGGACAGCAACCGCGATCTCGTGCATGACGAGGGCGGCACGATAGACCTTCCCACCAGGCCCGGCGATCTGTCGAAGGACGATTAGGCTGCGCTGCAAGCGGCGCGACGTGTAAAACATCGCTCATTCGACCACGCCGTGCCGGAACTTACGCCAAGGCGGCCGCGTTTATTCCTTCAGGAAGGAACGTTGTGCGATGAGCCATACCGTGCTGGTTGTTGACGACGATCCCGGCGTGCTCGACGTCATCGTCGACATGCTGGAAGATCTCGGCTGCGACGTCATCAGCGCCAATAGCGGCCCGGATGCGCTCGACCGGCTCACGCAGAACCAGGATATCTCCATCCTCATCACCGACATCAACATGCCCGGCATGGACGGTCATGAACTAGCCGAGCTGGCCAGACGACGCCGCCCGGAACTGAAGATCCTGCAATTGTCGGGGCGTGAGCCCCGGCGCGACGGTCTCCCCATGATCAGGAAGCCGTTCTCGTTCGAGGAACTCGCCAGCACCATGCAGCGGACCACCGGCATCTGCTGAAGGTCGCAGGCCCCCGCAAAAAAAAACGCCGGAAAGCGCAAAACCCAAAACAAAACCCGCGTCTGATCGCCTCCGCGCGGGTGAACCAAACTGTTTTCGATGATGGCATTATGCCGGTGTTTTGCCCGACCTCTCAGCGCGGCGAACGCGGACAAAAGGTTCTCTCTCTCTCCCCACTCAGATATGTGGTGTGCGACGGGCTTGCTTCAAGCCCCCGCCCCTGCCGTAGAACCCTCGACCCGAACACCATCCCGAGGGGTCTCACATGCCTGTACTGCTTCCGACGTCCCGAACGCGCGACCACGCCAGAGCGGCCGGCGCTCGCCACGAAGACCACGCCGTGGTGATCGCCGGCGCTGGCCCGACCGGCTTGATGCTGGCCGCCGAGCTCGCGCTCGCGCATGTCGACGTCGCCGTGGTCGAACGCCGTGTGGATCAGGAACTGGTCGGCGCGCGCGCCGGCGGCTTGCACGCGCGCAGCATCGAGATCCTCGACCAGCGCGGCGTCGCGGATCGTTTCCTGCGCGAAGGGCAAATCACGCAGCTCGCGGGCTTCGCCTGGACCAGGCTCGATATCAGCGACCTCCCCACCCGGCACGCTTACGGACTCGCGCTGCGGCAGAGCCACATCGAGCGCATCCTGACTGAGTGGGTCAGCGAGCTCGCGGTGCCGATCTATCGCAACCGCGAGGTCACGGGCTTCGCGCAGGACGAGACCGGCATCGACGTGACGCTGTCCGGCGCCGAGACCTTGCGCGCGAATTATCTGGTCGGCTGTGACGGCGGCCGCAGCCTGGTGCGCAAGGCCGCCGGCATCGACTTCGCAGGCTCAGATCCGACGCTGAGCAACCTCATGGCCGAAGTCGAGATGCGGGACGAGCCCGCATGGGGCTTGCGCCACGACGCGCTCGGCTTTCACGGCCTCAGCAAGACCGAGAGCGGACGCGTGCTGGTGGTCGTGACGGAAGCGACGCTCGATCGCACCGGCGCGCCCGGCCCGCGCGATCTCAGCGAAGCCCTCGTCGCCGTCTACGGCACCGACTTCGGACTCCACAACCCGTCCTGGATCTCCCGTTTCACCGATGCGGCACGGCAGGCCGTGTCCTATCGCAAGGGCCGCGTGCTGCTCGCCGGCGATGCCGCGCATATCCATCATTCCGTCGGCGGGCAAGGCCTCAACATTGGCGTGCAGGACGCCGTCAATCTCGGCTGGAAGCTCGCGCAGGTGGTCAAGGGCCTGTCGCCCGAAACCCTGCTCGACACCTACCACGCCGAGCGCCATCCCGTCGGCGCGCGGACCTTGTGCAACACCATGGCGCAAATCGCCCTGCTCCGCCGCAGCGAGGACGGCCTCAAGGCCGCGCGCGAAATCGTGTCCGAACTGCTCGCGATGGACGCGCCGCGAAAGCGCTTTGGCGCGATGACGAGCGGGCTCGACGTGCGCTACGATCTCGGTGAAGGCCACGCGCTGCTCGGGCGGCGCATGCCCGATCTCGATTTGACGGTCGACGAGCGTCCGCTGCGACTGTTCACGCTGCTGCACGGCGCGCGCGGCTTGCTGCTCGATTTTGGGAAGGTCGGCGGCTGCGACATCGCGCCCTGGGCAGATCGCGTCGATCGCATCGACGCCGAGTGCGACGGCCCGTGGCAGCTTCCAGCGATCGGACAAGTCGCAGCACCCGGGGCCGTGCTGGTGCGGCCCGACGGGCACGTGGCCTGGGTGGGAGATGAGAGCCTGCACGGGCTTACGGACGCGCTGACGACGTGGTTCGGACCGGCTGCGGCCTAGTTTCAGGTCGGGCGCGAAGGAACGCGGCTCAAGATTCGAATATTCGCGCGTTCACCGTGCGCAGGCTCATCGACGCTGCCGGTTTTCTGCGGTGGCGTGATGAGATAGTGCGTCGCGCATCCATTGGGGTAAACCAATCAGAGCCGCGTTCTCTTGCTGGGGATGCATATTTTTGGACTCCGGTGGAGTCGCTGGCGACGGTATTTTCATTGCAATCTCGCTTGGAGACAAGACGATGCGAAGCTTACGAAGCCTCGGATTCGCCGGTCTCATTGTCGAACATCGATGGATGATCCGGATGCACGATGATGCGTTCGATCCGTTGCAGCAATTCGCGCGGCCGTGCGTCCGTAGCCAAGGGCTGCACCGGCTTGCCCCACCCACGATCGAGAATAGAGTTTGCGGCGGCCACCCGCGCAAAGGCATTCGCTGTCTCTCTGAACATGATGGCAGCAAGCACGTTGAGTGCGGCTTCGGTCGCGCGCCAGGGTTTCGATATCGGCCAGCGTTGGTGCCCTGAAACCTTCACTCGCCACATGCTGAGCAACAGGAAGATGCAGCTCGGTCCTTCTCCTGAATTTGGTCATTTGGAAAATCCGTGTGTTAAATGACAACTCCGCAAACAAAAAGCCCGCGGCGGATTACTCCGCGCGGGTTGATCTTCAATGATGCCGTTCTGCCAGTGTTTTGCCCCGACGTGTCAAAATCCATCTTACTCCAAGATGCTAGGCATCGTTGAGACCACACGGCCTTACTTCGACAAGAGCCGACTTTTGCTATTCCGGCAGATGGTGGGATGCATCCGATATCGGTTCTCGCTAGCAACGCTTCCATGCCCCCAGCCACTTCGCATCGCAGCAAGTTCAAATTTTTGGGGGCTGGCTTTTGAAGGTTTGCCATTGCAACGTACGAGCGGAAATCTATAGTCGCGAACGGCAAGAACCGTCCAATTGAAGTGATAGGATATATCGCTTCTGCTGTTGTCCTCATCAGGAGTGCAGCGGTCATTCACTTCAAAAGCGTGTTGTCCTAGCTCCGAAACTGCGCGTGGGCGGAGAGACGGCCCCGGCTTGCAGGGGGGCTGGGGGTATGGCCGGGACCGCTTCCGCCAGCTCAGCGATGAGCCAGCACCGAACAATCCAGCTGCAAGCGCCAGAGTTCCGGAGTTAGGGAGATATTCTTAACACTGCCTCGATGGCGCAAGAAAGCCGGTCGCTCACGCGACCGGCTGGTCACAATCTAGGTCTCAAGCAAACGATCAGCCCCCCAGCTTACGCTCCACCTTCTTCCGGCTGCTCCCGACCTTCTTCACCGCCTTCTTCACGGCCGATGCCGAGCGGCCCGTCTTCTTCGCTTCCTAGCTGACTTCGTATTTCTGTCCGCCCGCCACGCGCGCGCGGTCCTGCTTGCGACCGCGAGTTGTCTGCTTCTTCGCTTTAGCCATGTTGCTCTC
Source organism: Bradyrhizobium sp. WSM4872 (assembly GCF_055811715.1). Lineage (NCBI taxonomy): Bacteria > Pseudomonadati > Pseudomonadota > Alphaproteobacteria > Hyphomicrobiales > Nitrobacteraceae > Bradyrhizobium > Bradyrhizobium sp. WSM4872. The sequence goes on from NZ_JBVVPT010000038.1 coordinate 4,330, forward strand.
CTTGCGTCTTTGAAACGCAAGAGGATTCAATCGGTTCCTTGCGCCGCTCGGGCCCGCGCCGATCAGCGGAACGAATCCGGCCACAAAGATTCGAATCAACGTATTCGTTGCGTGGAGTTTGTCAGTGGCGTTGCAGCGTCAGCGTAAGCCGGGGACGATCGGGATGAAAGCGCCCTTCCCCGGCTTCATCGAACCGGCCTTGGCATCGGTGGTGGACAGCGTGCCATCCGGAGACCGGTGGATTCACGAAATCAAGTTCGACGGCTACCGGGTGCAGCTTCATTTGGCTAACGAGCCCGTCACTATCTACACCCGTCGCGGCCATGACTGGACCAAGCGCTTCAAGAAAGTCGCCGACGACGCCTGGCACATCAAGGCGGGATCGGCGGTCATCGATGGCGAGGTTGTCGTCCCTGCTGCCGATGGCAGCACCGATTTTTCCGTCCTTCAGAACGAGCTGAAAGGCACATCAACCAAGATCGTGCTCGTGGCGTTCGATCTGCTCTATCTGAATGGACGAGACCTGCGTGGCCTGCCGCTGTTTCAGCGCAAGGCCGAGCTGAAGAAGATCATTTCCGGCACCGACGTGCAGTTCAGCGAGAGCTTCGAAATCGATGGACGCGAGATGTTCGCGCACGCCTGCAAGATCGGGCTGGAGGGCGTGGTCTCAAAGGTTCGCGATAGCACCTACAACAGCGGCCGCGGCAACAGCTGGGTCAAGACGACTTGCGCGCAGCGAGAAACGCTAACCATCGCCGGCTTCGCACTCGACGAAGGCAAATGGGACGGCATCTATCTCGGGCGCCATAAGGGAGATGATCTCATTTATGCGGGCAAGGTCGACCACGGATTCGACAAGACGTCTGCCGCAGAACTGCAAAAACGATTGAAGCCGCTCATTCGCAAGACGCAACCTTACGCCAAGCGCATCGCGCACAAGGGCATCTGGGTCGAGCCGAAGTTGCTCGCGGAAATCGAGTACCGCGCCAAGTCGGCGGAGGGGAAGGTCCGGCATCCCTTTTTCAAAGGGCTGAGAGAGGATCTTTAGGTGAGGTTGTGCAGCGAAGAAGTGGAGCCATCAATGTCTATCGAGGAACAGGTGCTGAACGCCGTGCAGCAGGCGCAGGCGATCTTGGCGAGATACGTTGAGCCGGGCCACCGCGACGCCAAGCAGACCATCAATGACTTGCTTGATGTCCTGGACGACGAAGCCGTAGTCCTCGCCGTTGAAGAGATGGAGGCGCAGGAGCTCGCCTTGCGCGAGTTGCGGGACGCCGTTAGTCGCGGCGAGCTCCCTCGATCGGAGCCTCCGAAAAACGCGGCCGAACCCGATCTTCCGCTGATGCCTGAGGAGAAGCGGCCGCAGGACCTTTCCTTGGATGGCCGCGACTTAAGCTATGAGGGATACTGGATCGAGACTCGAGAGCACACTGGGGAGTATCCCGACACTATGCCGCAAGTCCTCGAGGTGACGGACCCCGAAGGGCGGAAGGCCGCTTATGTCCCCCTGAGCCGCGACAATAAGGTGGTGGAGAGTTCCGCAGTGGTGCGGAAGCTGAAGGAATGCGACGAACGATAGAGCCCGCACGTTTTCCACAGCCACGACAGGCAGTAGCACATTGCCCCGCGTCACCACTAGGGATCGACAATTTGCCAACGCTGTTGGCGCATGACTTTGATAAAGAGATGTCCACGAAGTCGCGCCAATACCTCTTCGGCACTCAAATCAAGATGTCCGCCGAGCGCGCTAAGTTCGCGCGCCAAGAGGCCGACAAGCTTGCCTGCGTGGCGTGGAACGAGCGAATGCTCGGCTACAAAGGCCCTGCTCAGCCATCGCCCACGCTCGGCGATGCGATCAATGGCGGATACCCATACCTTGAGGTTCGGTGCCTTGGCTGCGATACCAACCAGACGATAGCGCTCGACATCATTCGACGTTCCAAGTCGACGCCGGTGCACGAACTCGAACGCTACATGCGTTGCAAGGACTGTTCGCAGCTCCGCGGCTATCCGTACAAGCGAAGTAAGCTTGTGGTGTTGAGACGGACAAAGATTTCAGCCAATCACCCGGCCTCGACCTGGTGGCCGGGGGAGCGATAAGGGGCAACGTCTTCATGTGCAATCTCTATTCGATCACCACCAACCAGGCCGCGATTGCCGACCTCTTCCGGGTCGTCCGCCGCTATGAAGGCAATCTGCCGCCGATGCCCGGCGTGTTTCCGGATTACCCCGCACCCGTCATTCGCCATGCGGGCGGCGAGCGAGAGATGGTGCTGATGCGCTGGGGCATGCCCCCGCCGCCGCGCACCGGCGGCCCGCCCGTCACGAACATTCGCAACACGTCGTCGCCGCACTGGCGCGCGTGGCTCAAGCCGGAGCACCGCTGCCTCGTGCCGGTCAACAGCTTTGCCGAATACGCGCCGGAGCCGAACCCGGAGACCAAGAAGAAAGACATCGTGTGGTTCGCGCTCGCGGACGCTCGGCCGCTGTTCGCGTTCGCCGGGATCTGGACGACTTTCGATGGCGAGCGCGGCACGAAATCGAAGCCCGTACCAGGGCCGCATCAGGTGTACGGTTTTCTTACCACGACGCCGAATGCGGTCGTGGGGCCGATCCATCCGAAGGCAATGCCGGTGCTGCTGACTACAGCGGAAGAGCGAGACGTTTGGCTAAGGGCGCCGTGGGATGAGGCCAAGGCGCTGCAACGGCCACTGCCGGACGAAACCTTGAAGATTGTTGCGCGCGGCATCGAGAAGGAAGACGCGTTAACCGCTGCTACAGTTGGTTCCTAATATCCGGACCTTCGGCATGCGCTTCTGTTCAAAAGTCAACATTGTAATCGCAAGCACTCAAGTTGAGCAAGTCCCTCAACTGGCTCAACCTGCTCTCGCAATTTAATCCGCCGACATATCATATGATGTGTCTCTCCGTCGGACGAGGGAGTTAAGATTTACTCATCACCGCAAGGCAATTGGCATCGACCGGTGATGCGACCGCCGAAATTGCTCCCGCCCCACACGAACGAGGGAGACGTGCATGCCGACACGCCGACGTTTCAAGCAGACCACGACACTCACCGAACGGCTCGCCGAGGAGGCCGCCCGGCTGCGCGAGGAAGCGCGCACGCTGGCGCCGGGGCGCCGCCGCGAGATGCTGCTGCGCCGCGCGCGGCAGGACGAGACCGCCATGCACATCGACGCCTGGCTGCAATCGCCCGGGCTGAGGGCACCGTCATGACCCTGCAATATCGCGCCTATCTGGTCGGCGACAACGGCGTGTTCCGCTCCGCCGAAGCGTTCGAGGCCGCCTCCGATGCGAACGCCCTCACCTTCGCGCAGCAGTTCACGCGGCACGGCAAGGTCGAGGTCTGGCAGCTCGGCCGCAAGATCGCCGTGCTCGAGCCCGAGTCCTCCGCGCCGGAATTTCTCACGCGTCAATGATCGCGTGATGTCGAGGGTGTCCTGAAGGTCTCGAACGCGAACGAGAACTTGACCTGCATCACGGGACCTTCGGCATCGCGAACGTCGATCGCCATGGTCTGCCTGCCGCCCGCGGCAGGCGCGGAGAGGATGGCATCGCGCGCCATGTCCGCGACCGACTTGGCGGCCTCCGCCTGAACGGCGCGCCAGCTGGCCAGCTCCAGCCCTTCCTCGTCGAGCGCTACACCGGTGTCGTCGCGCAGGTCGAAATAATATCGGGGCATTGCAGCATCCTTTGCCCGTAACAGGTCCGAAACGGCCAAAGGGTTTCCGGCGGCGGCGAAAAAATCTGGTGGAATCAACAGGTTCCGGGAACCCAGGGTTTCCCGACCTGCGCCCGCACTTCGCCTGCGTGTACCCCATCTCAGGTCGATCCAGCAGGCAACGAGCGCCGACCGCGGCGCCGCTCCGCCGTCATCTCTCATTCCAACGAACGAGGATTTCGCCTGCTGTGTGCGCGGCGTCACGGATGCACGCGCCATGTCCGCCTATCACTCATCCCACGACGACGGCATGAGACAAAACAAACAACCAGACAGGTGGACCATGACGAAGACCTTGATGATCACGAAGATGGCGGCAGCAATCGTGTTGGCCAGTGTTGCGGCAGGCGTTGCGAGCAGCTCGGCGCAGGCCGGCTGGGGCGAGAACGGACAGTATGGCAATGCGCCGCAGGCCCACCCCCAATTCGGTCCCCATTTCAACGGCTATGGCGGCAACGGCGGCCAGCGCCCGGTCGTCTATCCAGGCCCGCGGCCGATGCCCCAGGTCAATGTCTATCCGCGGCCCGCGCCGCCGGTCTATATCCCGCCGCAGGTCGTGGTCCGGCCGGTCCAGTATCCGGTGGTCGTGAACAGGCCGGTGTACGTTCCGACGCCGCAGGTGGTGGAGAAGACGGTCGTCGTGCAGCGGCCCGCCACCGTGGTTGCGGCACCGGTCGCGGCGGCAGCGCCCGCTCCGGTGGTCAACAACAACTGCAACTGCCTCGTGAAGGAATATCCGCAGGCCGGCGTCGTGGTGTTCAGGGATATCTGCACCAAGGAAAGCGCAACCTACACCAACCTGCCGCAGCAGACCACGCAGGCCGTGCTGCCGGCGACCCAGTAATCGCGGGAGCCCTGCGCAGGGATGACCAAATCGAACGCGGCAGCATCGCCTGCCGCGTTCGTGTCTCTTCAGGAAGCGAAAGCGCAGGGGCGAAACGACATTCGGCCCTTCACTCCTCTGCAAGCTTCCCTACGATATAGGCATCCACCGTTTCGGCGAACGAGCGCTGCACACCAACCGCAGTCCCATGCTGGTCGAGCGCGTCGCGCTGGAGCACGCGCAGGCCGCGGCCGCGCATGCAGGCCGGCGCCGTGTTCAGATATTGGTCGATGGCGCCCTTTGCGAGCGGGATGGCCTTCGGGTCACCCCTTGCGATCAGAAGCCGCAAGAGGCTCTGGCATTCGGCCAAACCTGGCATGGATCAGCGCCTCACGCGCGCGATTTCGCCGGCCGCTTGACCGGCTGGGTGTGGGTGCCGAACAGCGCCAGCAAGAACGCGACTTCTTCCTTCGAACCAACCTGGATCATGATGATCTCCTTTTCGCTAGGTTGGTCGGACGCAGCCGGCGGGGCGTTCGAGACAATCTGGTTTCAGCACTGTTTCAGGCGTGTTTCGTCGGGGGCGCGCTAGCAAATTAGGAACAGCTTGTAGGATCAGAAAGTTATTCGGGCGTCGGTCCGGATGCACGACCGGCTACCCTCCAACGGCCTCAGCTCACCCCCGGGCTGGGGCCTTTTCTCCGCCCGCGCAAATTCAACCCGAGCCCGCGTTCTGGTCTCGCATCGGCTTCTCCCAGGACAGCTTGTTGCAGCCGGAGCACCGGAAGATGGCAATCGCCCCCTCGGGTGAACTGACCGCGTCGATGAATGTCATGGGCTTGTTGCACGCGGCACACATCGGCCGCTGCCTGCTGTCTCGGTTCGCCATGCGCGCAAACGCGGGACAGCGGAAGAGGTTTCTATCGTTCTGGAGGTTCAGGGTGCCAGATCTTCGGAACCTGCTGCTGAAGCAGTGAGATCGATGCCGCGATCTGCTCTCGCGAACGGCGCAGCAATTGTCGTGTCGCCTGGCTTGCATCGAGCTGGTGTATTTTCTGCCGGTCGAGATCCGCCTCGAATTCCCCGCGGGTGAGCATGACAAGCTCCCGTGTTCCTGCTCCATTCGCAGAGTACGCCGAGAGGCGATCGAGGACCGTTCACAAGTGAACACACGGCGGGATGCCCGCCTGCGGGGTTTCGACCCAGCCGGTCTTCAGGGTCCGCGCTTCTGCGTGACGAGGCGCAGCGCGATGCCGTGCTGCCAGGCGCGCACCCTCACGGCGGCTTCGCTGCGACCAAGCTCGCCGGCGATCTCGTCCGGCCGCCAGCCGGCTTCGGCCAGCGCCTTCAGCCGCGCGTGCTCTTCCGCTGTCCACTTCTTCAACAACGGGTAGCGTGATTGCATGGTGGGGAGCTGTCTCGTGCCTTGCGTGGTCGATGCAGGCGACAAGCGAGCGAAACAGGCGAAGTTCCTATCCGACATTGCCATGCGATGTGGTGCGCGCCATCCCGCAGGTCGGCTGACGCCGAGGACAAGGCCGCGCTCAGATCCAGACGTCCTCGCGGCACGAGTCGCAGCGATAGATCAGGACCGAGCAGTCGCGGCTCACGTCGAAGATCGACGTCAGGAAGCGCGTGCCCCTCTCGCATTTGGGACAGGCCGGCCCTGGCTTGAAATGCTGATCCGGCCTCGTTGCCGGGCTTTGCTGTTCGCGGCTCATCTCATCCCTCATTGGACGACTGAGTTCCTAAGTGCCAAAGTGGACATTCGTTCCAACGGCGCGGGCGGAGCTTCTGATAGAGCGGGGGCCTAGCCGCCCCACGATAGCGTGCGCTTCTCGTCGGCTTTGTCCTGAACCATCAAGCGGGTTTGTCCTGAACGATCAAGCCGGCTTGCTGTTGGCGGGCCCCCCCCGCAGTTCGTCCAGGCTCTCGAGTGTGGAGATGCGCGCGGCGCGGCGGGCCAGCTCGTCGTAATTTTGCGCCACCTTGCGCAGCACGTCCCGCGTCTCGGGATATTCGCAATTGTCCGCCTTGGTGCGGAATTCTTCCGCTCGCATCCGCCAGTACCGCGGAGGGTGCATCCGCTCGGCTCCCATGGGCCACTCCCCTCGATTGGTCCAACTGTTCATGTTCGTTAATGACGAGCACGTCCAGGAGTTCCGGCGCTGACGTTCCGGCTCCGATCACACGTGCAGATTGTGCACGAACTGCAGCTGACGACGACAGCATCTCGCGGGAAAGATCGACTTTAGTTCAAATGCAGCAGGGCGGATTCGGCAGGATGCAATGGGTTCGCGCCATGCTGGAACACGTCCCTTGCGACAGACGCAACGGGGACAGCTCGGAGAGATCGTCGATGTATTTCGTCGCCGCCGCGTTGCTGGTGCTGTCGGGACTGTTCTACTCCGCGAGCCATCACGAGATCGGCTCGTTCGGCGTCACCATGTGCACCTATGGAGGTGCGTTCTGCGACAACCCGCTGATCGTCTTTTCCGGCGCCGCGCTGGCCGGCGCCTGGGGCATGTTCGTCAGCATCAAATAGTCCCGACCGCACGCGCTCGGGAGACAAACGTCTCGCCGGTGTCCGTGCGGGTTGCGGGCCGGCCGTCTGGATATCCGTAATCAGCACGTCAATCCGCTCGCCACTCGCTATGTAGTCCATAGCGTCATCGCCTGAAGCGCTTTCAATGACCTCGAAGCCCATCCGGCGCGGTCACAGATCAGCGGACAGACCCGGCCCGGCTTAGCCTTCATCGCATCGAGCGCATCCCGGCCGGAAGAGTGTTACGCGATAAGCCTGCACGTGCCGACCGCCGCCCTTTTCGTAGTTGGTTGGTTGGAACATTGGAATGTTTGCGTTAGGTGCGCGTCACGAACTGAACTGAGGACATCCGTTCCGCTAAAGACAATTCATTGCAAGGACGAACGACGAGGAAACGTCGAGAATTCTTGGAAGCAGCCGTCGCAAGCATCGCCGTTGTTTCAGCGGCCGCGCCGGCCATCGCGCAGACTTCTGGAAGAACATTTTTAGTCCGTACGGGCGCGTGGTCTGCGGGACGGTCGTGGAAGAAGATGCACCCCTAATGACCTCCGGTAGCCATCGCTTGGTCACTCCGACCTACACAGGTCTTGGCGAGAGGGAGCACCTAGCCAGCCCGTCAAACCATTTTGAGACCCATATTCAGGATATTCTGGCGGTCATCAATACGAAGACTTGCGCGACATTGTGCTAGTCGGCCACAACTACGGTGGCATGGTCGCGACGGGGGTCGCCGACCGGGCGCGAGAGCGTATCTCCCGATTGGTTTATCTGGACGCATTTCTGCCAACGGATGGACAATCACTGATGGATGCGGGGCCCCCAACGGCACGGCAGCGCATGCAGGAGCTCGCAAAAGCGGGCGATGGCTGGCGAGTCCCATCAAATCCCATTCCGCCTGACACTTCGGATGCCGACGTGAAGTGGACTTCTGAACGCCGGCTCCCCCAATCCATCAAGTGCTTCGAGCAGCCGCAGAAGATGCACGGTGGGGATCTCTCGTTGCCGCGCAGCTATATCTATCTCACGCGCGTAACTCCTGCGGACTCTTTCCGAACATTTGCCGATCGCGCGAAGAACGACCGCCATTGGGGTTACTACGAACTCGACGCCAGCTATTCAGCGCACAGAACCGCCCCTGCAGCTCTTGCCCAGCTGCTGCAAACATTCGCAGCCCACGTAAGTTCGCGTGCTCTGAGGCCGTCACGTCCGGAGCCTCGAACCTGCATTGTCGTTCGCCATAGGAGCAACTTCTGGCGAGGTCCGGGGTCGGGCGCATCCCGACCTGCTGTGCGCCGCCGGTCGAGGACCGCTTGTGACCCGAACTGGATATGCCCGGCGCAGGCGGCTCAGATGGGTAGCGTGACCATCGGCGCTATTGACGGGCTCTCATCTGGGAGGTGGCGAGAAACGGGGCAACCAGTGTGTTCTGGAAGGCTGCAATCTGCCATAGCCCGGCGTCTTTCACGAAGACGCGCAAGCTCGACTCCTGGTGTGAAGGCAATGCATGGCCGTCTGGAGCAACCAAGCCGCTCAGCTCATTGGTTACATTCGCGAGTGCAACATCGGGCCGTATGAATCTGATCGTGACATCCATCGTTCGCTGCGTCGCGTTCTTCGCCCTGCTCGTCAGTACGGCCGACAATCCTTTCTCAATCCCGACCTGACCATCCATCATGTCACCCCGGACGCTGACAAATCGCGCATCCGGCGCGTACATGCGTGCAGCAGCTTTTCCGTCGTGATTGTTGAAACCCTCAGTCATTTCCACAATGACTTTGCGAATGGCGGCTTCATCCTCGTTGCTGCCGGCTTGCTGTGCATTTGACATGGATGCTGTCCCAAACACGGCCAGACGACTGCGACAATGGCAATGAAAGCGATCGAGGAGACCGGATTTTAGGATGCGTTGACCGCGATGTTTCCTCGCGGAACGATCTTAACATCGCATTTCTCGTCAGAGAGGTGGCTGCGGGTCGGTGTTCTCCGGCCCCGGGATGGCCGTTAGATGCGGACGCGACATCGTGGCCTAATCAGGCTAGTCGTCGCTCGGCCCGGTGCCGCGGCTCGTCGAAGCACCGCTCTGGCGGACGGCGCCGCGCTCGGAAGGGTCCCTGCCGATCGTGGACTGCAGCTCGGCCAGATCGGTGAAGACGTCCGCTTGGCGGCGGAGTTCGTCGGCGATCATCGGTGGCCGGCTGGCCATGGTGGAGACCACCGTGACGTGGACGCCGCGGCGCTGCACGGCCTCGACCAGTGAGCGGAAGTCGCCGTCACCGGAAAACAGTATCATCTGGTCGACCTGTCCGGCGAGCTCCATCGCCTGCACCGCGAGCTCGATGTCCATGTTGCCCTTGACCTTGCGGCGGCCGCCGGCGTCGACGAATTCCTTGGTCGGTTTGCTGACGACAGTGTAGCCGTTGTAGTGGAGCCAGTCGACGAGCGGGCGGATCGAGGAATACTCCTGATCCTCGAGGACGGCCGTGTAGTAGTAGGCGCGAACCAGGCTGCCGCAGCCCTCGAACGCCTTCAGCAGGCGCTTGTAGTCGATGTCGAATCCCAAGGTCCTTGCGGTGGCGTGGAGATTGGCGCCATCGATGAAGAGGGCGATCCTGTTCGGTGCGGACATTTGGACGCTGCCGGAATCGGCTTCCAGGACGGAAGCAGGCGCTTCCATCCGGACTCCAGGTCATTGAGGCAAAAAAGCTTTAGGTAAGGTCGGGTGGCCGGGTCTCGCTTCCGTTCACCCGGAATCCGAGCTCCGACACTTCGGAGGCTACGCGCAATTGTTTCCCGCCTCAAAGCATTTTTCCTTCGACGAAGGACTGTTCGCTGGTCGCCGTAAGCAAGTTTGGACGCCCGGGACCTGAACCTGCGGCAGCATGGGTAAGACAAAGGACAATGGGAAGGTTCCCCGTTTTCGAGACCCACCTGAGAAAGCGCGGCCGCACGTGGTGGTGGTTCTTGTGCACGGCCGACGGCCGAAGGATTAGGCACGGGGCGGAAGGCAAGCGCTCTACAGCCAGATATCGGGCCAATCGGGCACTGTTCGAGGTGCTGCTCTTCGCGGCGCCTTTGCTGGAGAGTGCCCCCGACAGGGGCCGGTCCAGCCGGCGGCCCAGCCGCTGGGCCAGCTGACAGCGCAGTCTGCGCGACCTACGCGCTTCCCCGAGGGGCACCTGCCCCGACATGACCAGCCGATTGCGCCTGTGCGCCGAGCACCCCGTCGGCCGCAGGGACAAGACTACTCATGGTCATGGGTCGGGAGGCACCGCCGCCGACGCCGGGCAAGCCGAGTTTCCAACATGTCCAACTCGCGCGGGGCTTGGCGCGCTCGCCGGTCTCGGCGCAGCCGTCCGCCCTCGCGTTCGGCATCACAGTGCAAGCTGCTCGCACGACAGACTGGCGGGGATGCAGTCATGGCCAGACCAGCGACGTCCGTGCGGAATCGGAAGGCCGCCGCCCACCTGGAGCCGCGGTCACTTCTGAAAAGGAGTAGCTGAAGCGGTTTCTGCCGAGAGCGACCTGGCCCGCCAACGAAAGCAGGCGACGGATCGGACGGCGCATCGTCGCGGCCGAATGCTGCCAACGCACTCTCCCTCTTGCCAAGCGCGGGTTAGAAGGTAAGAATTCGCGAGATTTCAAAGCACTCTTGATTTTGACGTCGTGAGCCAATTGTCTATGGGGGTCTCCCATGTTCGATCCTGCTACGACCGCGCTTTTGCGCGCGGTGCTGGACGAGGTCTGCGAAAGCGTTTCCCGGACCGAAACAGGCACCCGTACCCACGTGGGTTTGAAAATTCTGGAAGCCGTGACCAGGGGCGCCACGTCTCCGGGCCAGCTCAAGCAGGTCGGACGTCAGGCTCTGTCCGAAGCACCGACTATGTGGCGATAGGCGGACGAGGGCGGCAGGTTGAACTTCCAGGTCAGGGTGCTGAAGATCCTGGTGAGTTATCCCGGCGGCTTTGCCCCGATGGCCGAGCTCAAGCGTGACATGGCGATCCTGACGACCAGCGGCCGCGAATGGGCGGACCGGACCAACCGCCTCGCCGCGCGGGTGCCGGACCTGGACATCTTCTCGCAGGCGCTCGTCGAGCGCCGGCCGGCGGCTGGCGCACTACGGAGAACGGGCGGGCCGTGCTCGAGTTCATGGAAACCGCCCCACAGCGCCCCCACCGATTTAAGGGCCCTTGCTCGACGAGGCTGCGGCTGCGCGTAAGATGCCCCAGAAGCCCGTCCTCGTAGACGGCAATGCTGGACAGGCGGCCATCATCCTCGTCCTTCGCTGACCAGAACGAAAAAACTCCTACCACATACGGATGACCGTCGTGATGTCCGAATGGCGGCTTAGAATTAGAGGGTCGGAAGGATCGCGCGCGAAAAGTAAGACCACGGCGAACGGCAAGAGGGAGGATAAGACAACCAACACGCAAACAACTTTGTGCCGTATAACAAGAACCTTATCTCGCAGCTTCGCTTCTGAATGACATCTGAAGTTGCTGCTCCAGTTGAACTGTCTCATCTCTTCCGCCGGTCCTGCGCCTGATCACGCAATAGCTTCTGCTGCTCGGGAGACACGCGTCCCAATGCATGACAAGGGCGCTGCCAAGAGCGATGGCCGCCTGGTCGGAAGTGCTGCTGGCCGCTTTCAAACAGGCCGGCGTAGTCTATCCTCAGTGACGTCCGAGCCGCGACGGTTCACCTACATCAGGAGGGTACAGTGATCTCAGCCGAATGGGACCAGCAGCGATGGCCATTTTCGGCGAAGGCGATCCAAAGCCCCTGAACAACACCCGAAGAATTGTTCCGAGTGCGAACTATTCTTTCGGCCGGCTGATTCGGGATTCGAACGTTACGGAATATCTACGAGAATCATGTCATCCTGCTTCAAAGCGAGATTGCTCAGCGAGAGAAAAATGCAAGTTACTGCTACCAGCAGCGCACATTCCGGATAGGGCTCACCACACGTATCGCACCATGCCTTTGCCCGCGTAAGAGCGAGTACGGTCGGAGAACTCGCCTTCGAAGGTGGCGGCGGCAGACCAACCGTTGATCCACTTGAGTTCGGCCGATGCCGAAGTGAGCGCAGAGTCGTGCGCCTGCATTGCGCCGTTGACCACGAAAGCCGCGCCCGGAAGCGTCCGGAACGTGGCCGATATCGAGCGATCGGGATTGTACTCATGTGCCCAAGCCAGGCGGCTGCGCAGGGTGAAGATCGAATACCGCATTGCCCAGGATTTGTCGCTGCGAACGCCGAGTTCGGTACGGAAGTCCGTAACGCTCTTGGCGGCATAACCGAGCGCAAAGGTGTTTGCGCCCGATACCATCGTTTCGGCATAATTCGGCAGCTCGAAGGTTGTGAACTGTCCGGCGGCATAGGGGGTAATGCCGAAGCCGCCCATCCATGGCGTAACAAATCGATAGCCGCCCTCGATTCTGCCGGAGTATGCGTTCGCATTGAAGCGAGCGTGCAATTGATCAACGCCGGCAACGGTCAGGATGCGGTCTGTGGAGACATCCTGCCAGCCATACGCCGCGGCGGCGGTGATATAGGCTGCCCCAACATGGTGCCGCACGAACGCGCCTGCCTGGAACAGGTCGGAGCGGCCAGTCCCAAAATTGTTGACGCCGAAGTTGGTGCCGCCACCGGCCAGCGCAAAGCCTGCTAGGGTGTTCGGCGAGAAGCGATAGTCGGCGCCGACAGCTGTGCCATAGATCCGGCTGGTCGTGCTGTTCGATCCCAGCGTCGCATTACCGTCGGTGGTTTGAGATCCGCCAAAGCCCGCGACCCACACGCTCCAGCGCTGCTCCAACGGGACGGATCGAGGCGCCTTGGTGGTGATTGAGGCCCACGCGTCGTTCGGCTTGGGGCCGCCACTACTAGCCAAGGCATTTTCGTCGGCGTATCCCGTCGCATTGCCGCCGAACGCCACACCGTCGCCGCGCCCGCCAATAAACGGATCGGTCATCACACTCATAAACAGGTTCATCGCGTTGAAGGTGGTCTGCTGCGAGCCGGAGGCGATTTCGCCGGACGCCTGACTCAGCGCGTTGCGGAGATCGGATCCGGCAAGATTGAACAACGTGACAAAGCCCGGCGGCAAGGCGCCGCCATTGTTGAAAAAATTATTAATGGCATCGGCAACATTCTGCTGGTTGACATTGAGTCCGCTACCCCTGCCGAGCGCCGCAGTCAGGTTCAAAACTACATAGGTCGGGGTGTAGCTCAGGCTCTCGGCGAAGCCGGGCAGATCGCCGCTGACACCGCTGAACGTGGTGGCGCCGAGCCCGCCGGTCGCGTGCAGGATGTCGTAGCTGCGCGTCACGAAGCTTCCCGGGGCGAATATTGCCTGCACGCTGCCGCCGGTAAGCGTAGCGATTCCGCCGATCGCAAGCTTATCGGTCTTCCCCGCCCCATTGACGTTGACCCGGTAGAACGAACCGGTGGCGAATGTCACGTTGCCGATCACGCTCAGGGTGGAGAATGGGCTCGCGGCACCGGGCGCTGCCGTGCCGCCGCCATTGATGATCAACGATCCGACCGTGCCGCCGCCACCAAACGCGCCTCCCGACACCGTGAACACCCCCCCGAGACTATTGCTGCCAGCGAGCAGCGTTCCACCCTGCACGCTCCAGTCCTGGTTGCCGATGCCGGTCAGCGTCCAGGTGGAGCTGCCGATCTTGTTGAAGGTGCCAAAACCCTGGTATTGTTGGACGGGACCGAGCTGCGAGGCATCGAACGTCGCCGTGCCGGTACCGCCGAGCTGGAAAGTATTAGCGCCGGTGCCGAGCACATTGCCCGCAATCACCGAGCCTGGCCCCAGCGTCAGCGTATTGCCGACGCCCGAGAACTGGATCGACGCGGTGCCGCCACTTATGCTGCCGGCGTTGAAGACCGATGAACCGCCGGTGTTGGCTAAGATTCCGTACAACCCGCCTATGATGCTGGCTCCGGCATTGTTGGTCACCGTCGCGCTGGTGTTTGCAAAAATACCGTCGAAGGCAGTGCCGGTAATGCTGCCGGAATTGATGATGCTGGCGGCGAGGGTACCGGCGACAATGCCGTACTGACCGCCCGTGATGCTGGCGCCGACATTGTTGGTCACGGCCACCGCCGCGCTGGTGTTTGCGAAAATGCCGTCGAAGGCCGTGCCGGTAATGTTACCAGAATTGACGACAATGGCTGCGCCGGTACCGGCCACAATCCCGTACTGACCGCCCGTGATGCTGGCGCCGGCATTGTTTGTCACCGTCGCGTCGCTGTTTGCGAAAATGCCATCCAAGGAAGTGCTGGTAATGCTGCCGGAATTGATGACATTCACAGCGCCGGTATTGGCGAAAACCCCGAACTGGCCGCCCGTGATGCTGGCGCCGGTATTGTTGGTCACCGTCCCGCCACCGACGAGGATGCCGGAATTAATGCCGGTGACCGTGGTTCCCGTGCCGGCAGCGACGTTGACGGTGATCCCGGTCTCGATGCCGGTGCCATAGCCGCTCGTGCCCGCGCTGCTGCCCGGCGCACCACCACCCTGATTGGTGGTGGTAACGGTACAGCTGGCCATCACATTGCTGGCGGCTGCCGGCGTGCAGGCGGCTAGCGCTTCGCTGTCCGGCAGCACGATCGTGAAAGCCGGGACCAAGATTTGAGCCGCGATGCCGACAAGGCAGCGGCGTCTTCGGGCACCGATATCGCCGCAAAATCCGTTGCCAGACCCCCGCATCACGGTAACACCTTACAAAATCGCCGCGAGGCTTATTCCCCAAGCATAGCCCTAAAAAAGTCGCAGGATTTTAGCTACGAGACAATTAAAACAGCAATTTCGTGCGGCAGATAGCTCGGAACTGTCGTTTCAGCGCAACAGCAGGGAACCACGACCATAGTATGCGCCCACGCCTGCACCTGCCGAAAATAAGTGTCCGAGTACCTGCAAGCAGCCCGCCGCCGTTCGTGGGATGCCGATGAGATGCGCTACCACCTGCGATGAGCGAGAGACCTCGCGAATGACCAGCAGTGACGAACGATAAAGCTGCATTCGACGCATTATACCTAAATGCCTACAGCGTAGCGAGGGAATAGGCTCCCCGCTTGGGAACGTGCGAGGCGATAAGAGGCGACGGCACGGAGATCGACGCTATCTCGCTGACCTACTACCTTCATGAGTGGAAAAAGCAACGGGTATGTTGACCTTGACCCAGCGCAAAAATCCCCGCTGATGCTTGCACTTTGAGAGTGCGATGAAAGCGCCTCCTTCGGAAGCGGTCGTGTCCCCGGTGGTGGTGTAGCTCGGTAGAGCAAAGCCGCCCGGACGCGCGCCTCCAAATAGCGCCGTAGCGGGCGGGCGGCTTTGCGGTGGTCACCGGCAGTTCTCCGGTAGGATCGGGTTGCGACACGCCAACGCAACCGAGGAACCACCGATGACCGATGATATGATGAACCTGCGCACGCTCGTGGAGAAGACCCCTGACGCCGATCTGTTGCGCGAGATGATTGGCTTTGCCGCCCAAAGGCTGATGGAGCTGGAAGTCGAAGGCCAGACCGGGGCGGCCTACGGCGAGAAGAGCTCCGAGCGCTTGGCCCAGCGCAACGGCTACAGCGACCGGATCTGGGAGACGCGTGCCGGCGCGGTCGAGCTGCGCATCCCCAAGCTGCGCAAGGGCTCCTACTTCCCGGGCTTCCTGGAGCCGCGCCGGATGGCCGAGAAGGCCCTCACCGCCGTGGTGCAGGAGGTTTACGTGCAGGGCGTCTCGACCCGTTCGGTGGACGATCTGGTGCAGGCCATGGGCATGACCGGCATTTCCAAGAGCCAGGTGAGCCGGCTGTGCAGCGAGATCGACGACAAGGTGAAGGCCTTCCTCGCCCGTCCGATCGAGGGTGACTGGCCGTGTCTGTGGATCGACGCCACCTACGTGAAGGTGCGCCAGAATGGCCGCATCGTCTCAGTCGCGGTGATTGTCGCGGTCGGTGTCAACAGCGACGGCCGGCGCGAGTTTCTCGGCATGGACATCGGGCCGTCCGAGGCCGAGACGTTCTGGACGGCGTTCCTGAGCAAGCTCGCCCGCCGCGGCCTGCGCGGCGTCAAGCTGGTCGTCTCCGATGCCCACGAGGGCATTAAGGCCTCCGTGGCCAAGGTGCTCAATGCCTGTTGGCAGCGCTGCCGCGTCCACTTCATGCGCAACGCGCTGGCGCATGCCGGCAAGAGCGGCCGGCGCGTCGTCTCGGCCTTCATCGCCACCGCGTTTGCCCAGGACAATGCCGAGGCCGCGCGGACGCAATGGCGCAAGGTCGCCGACCAGCTCCGGCCCAAACTGCCGAACCTCGCAAGCTTCCTGGACGAAGCCGAGACCGACGTGCTGGCCTACATGACGTTCCCGCCGCAGCACCGGACCAAGCTGCACTCCACCAACCCGATCGAGCGCCTCAACGGCGAGATCAAGCGGCGCACCGAGGTGGTCGGCAACTTCCCCCACGAGGACGCCATCGTTCGCCTCATCGGCGCGATCCTGCTCGAACAGAATGATGAATGGGCGGTCCAGCGCGCCCGTTACATGACGCTGGAAACAATCGCGCCGTTGAGCGATGATCCGAGCGTCAGCCTCACGGCTATCGCCAGCTGACCAGCCCGGCTCTCGCCGGCGAACGCGGTGATCCACCGCCAGCTACACCACGCCACGGGACACGATCTCGGAAGCGACGGTTCGGCGCCTGCTTGGCCACTTAGCGAGATACCGGCGGGCCTACTCGGCCGCTGTCCACGGCAACCGACACCAATCCAAACCGCGAATTCGCGCGGATTGAACCGGCTTCGGTTTGGTTCTGCGTTTTCCTGCCGATCTTTTCCTGCTCTACGCGATCGTCGAGAAGTTGAACGTGAGATAGCCAGGCGTCACCGAGCAACAAAAGCGCGCTTCGCCACTTGGCGAACAAGAACCTACACCGCGTGCGAGTTGACGACGGCGTAGCCTCGAAGCGAGCGCGCTTGAATTCTTGTCGTGTGACCGCCAGTTGGCATCATACGCCATCCAGAGATCTCAATCGACATGCCGCTCTTGAACGAAGACGTGTCCGTGCCTCGCTGCAACAATCCCAAGCGCTGGTGCGGCGTGAGGGAAGCGAAGCCAATTCGAGGGCAAGTTCAGTTCGGGTAAGATGCGGCCGAAAGGCGGCGCCGCAGCCGAGGAATAAACGAGGACAGTCTGCCGGCCGCCAACCGACAACCTGCCCCCGAGCGGCGCGTCGACGAGAGCAAACGAGACGCCGGCCTGCGACGACGATTGCAAAACTGCCGAACATTGACTGGCAGCCTGACGCCCCGCGCAAGGGAGAAGTCGTAAGGCATCAAAACATGGCATTCATAGGATGAACCGAGTGAAGCGGACGAGCTTCGCAAGCAAAAAAGCGAGGTCCCATGAAAGCAAACGCGACGACTACTCTTCGAAACATGCAGGACGCTCCCAGTCGAGATCCTGCACCGAGCGGAGGTTGCAAATCCGCATTTGGCGAATCGAGGGGCTCAATGTCACTCGTTTTCGGGAACCGTTCCTGAAAGTGGCTTGAGCTGCTCTAGACCCCTCAATCAATCGAAGGTCCTCACGGACCGCTTGGAGAGCCAACTGCGGGTCGACGCCAGACTAGGATTTCAGCTTTCCAAGCAATTGATTTCGAAGCTCGCGCATATTCCCCAGCGCTCGCTGATCCTTCAAACGCACGTATGCGGATACAATTGTTTCAACACTCGACGACACTATGAAACCTGCAGTAGAAGGTTCTAAAATGAGTCTAACGTTACCCCATTCGAGGTAGAAGGCGAGCCTCCGCAGGCAATGCTCTGCCGAATTCGATACTGTTGGAATTGTTGTCTGATCCCAGTCAGCAACTGGCTGCAGGCACTGGTTAGACAAGGTTAAGGATTCAGGCGCAAACTCTTTCCTCGGGACGAAGGCCGTAGGGGACATCAGCGGTCTCGTGCTTGGGGTTGAGGGCTCGCTATCTTGCCAGCCCGGCGGGCCCTCCCTCACCTGAACACGCGTTGAATACGATCCGATGTGTGACTTGGATGACATTGCGCTCAAGCTCGGCAGCCGAAGCTGGCTGCATATTTTACGATTCTTAGACTTGGCAGCCGCGGTGGCGCCCCACTGCGGTCATTTATCTAGCCTCTCCAGCGCTGAGACCGATTAAGGCTTCGCTTAAGACGTTGCTGCCCAGGACGCAGTTATCTAAGCTTACTTGAGGCATTGCCATGGATCCTGACCTTCGGAGTCAACTCAAAGAATTGATGGCTGATATCCAGAAGCGCCATCGACACGTTGAAGACCAGATTTTCTTGATCCATGTTTTAGAGCGAGAGGGACATACTACACTTGAGCAGCAAGCGACGCTAGAGTTTGAACGCCGACAGCTTGCGATGCAGATGGAGAGGCAGACGCAACTCCTCGAAAAGGCTCGCGCATAGATATCGCACCCCGAGAACAGCATCCCCTTCGCGGCAAAGTCGACAGGGTCGTGGAACGCGGTTATCCGTCCCCCTCATTGCGTTGCCACTGTTGTTCATCGGACTCACCACCACGAGACCATGCCTGCGTCTCGCTGCCCCAATAGACATATTTGACCGAGACAACTCGGCCGGCCTGTACGGCAGCACCCAATCCAGCCTCTGAAGCACGCCCGCCCCGTTGCTCCAGCGACTGGCAGAACTTGAGCTGACGATGCGGAGCATGTTTGAATTGTGCCTTGGCGTGATTGGCGGCTCGTACGGGCCGGAATTCCCTGAAAGGAGCGGACACGGAGCCTCTGGGGCAGTGAAGATTCTCAAGTCACTTCAGAACTACCTCGAAAGAGTACATCGGGCATACTTTTGAGGACTTTACCCGACTGCAAAGTGCACTGAAATAGTACCGTATGAACAAGATATATCTCACCCGCAACCTCGACCATCAAACTCCGACTAGTCGCCACGCTGCCGCTTCGAGGGGCGCTGACGAGGATGATGGAATACTCTTTTTTCGTGGCCTGCTAATTGGCGGGACCATCAGCCTACTGCTCTGGGCGGGCCTCTTACTTTCCGTAAAAATGCTCATTCAGGCTTATCTGATTTCCTGAAACGAGTATCCGCCTCGCCTCTTCACGGGAAAAATTGGTGGACATACCGGCAATCGCGGCTGTGAAGGTCTTCCCGACGGAGGACACGGCAGACTAGTGCCGTTTCCGTCCCTCACGCAAAGGGCGCTTCCTCTTGCTGCATCACCCGCCGCGCCTTAGGTAGTCGATCAATGCCTGCGCCGTGCCTGCGTTCCCTTTCGGCTCGCCGGGTGTCAGAGGTCGGCCCCTTTCATCTCGAATTTCCCGATCCCGCTCAGCGCAAAGCTTCTGCACCTTCGCCTGCACCCGCGTCTGGATGGGGTGCACGCGTGCAACTCCAAACTACCGAAATCCCACACGTTCGTACCGCATTTGATCTTCCTGCACACACGAAGCTGCGTTAGGGACCCTCTCGTTCGCGCGACCACGTCTTTCAGAGTCGCGTTCGACGGCCCCTTAGCCTCGCAATAACAATTTCCGGCGGCTCCCCTCTGATCGGGGCCGATGTGGGAACGAGGCCCAGAAGCTGCAATGCCCCCCAACCAGCCCCCATTTCTCTTGCGCTGACCCGGTTGTTGCGGTTTGATATCTGAATTCAGGATTAAGTTTGATGTTTGCGTTTCCCGTTTCGCAATTTATTGGAGGGGAAATATGATTAATCTCGAGGGGAAATTACTGCGCTTCGAAGAACTCGCGGACGAATGCGAACTGGTGGCCAAGCTGGCCACAGACGGCAAAAAGCGTGAGCTTTTTCAGCGTGTAGGAGGTCACTATCGTGACCTGGCCGCAGACATCAAAGCAGCGATTATGGGTTCTTCGACTAGCCGACCTATCGATCCAAATTCCAGGTTGCGGTCCTAGTATCCGCGATCGCTGCGCAGATCATGCGTTCAAGCCAATCACGACTGGCGAGTTGCGCTAGACCGCCCACGAGCGAAGCGGGCGGCAGAACATCCGTGTCCATTTACGATCCGTTGCGACAGAGACTGGGTATAGTTCAAGATCAGATCGTCCGGCTCACCTTTGCCGAGATCGAAACGATCCTAGATCGCTCTCTGCCTGCCTCTGCCTACAGATTCTCGGCGTGGTGGGGCAACGAGATGACTCGGAAATCCGGCCACACGCAGTCCAGAGCGTGGCTCCTGGCAGGATTCCACGCGAGGGTGTCACTCAAACTTCGTGTCGTCGAATTTAAGCGCTTGTGAGTGCCATCGACGCAGCGCCAATCGGGAAGTATGCTGACCCTAGCTCAGAGGTTCGGGTTTCTGTACCCAAGAGCGGACTCGCACTGATTTTTCCATTGTCCAATGAGCATCCACCGAAGGGGGCATTGCTTTTGGCGCCGTTTCCGATGGAATGGCAAGGGAGCAATCTGTAATGCAATTCTCGTGGCCATTCTTCTGGGGAACCCTATTTACTGGCTTCGCCAGCGTCGCTGTCTCCCTAATCGCCACGATCAGATACAACAAATCGGCGGAACTACGGCGCCTTCGGATAGACTGCTTCCGTCAGCTTTGTCGCTATTCCGCGAGTGATGACGAGTATGTCGGTGCGTTCAACGAGGTGCCGACACTCTTTTACGATCGTCCCAAAGTGCTCGCAGCGCACAAGCACGTCACGGACAGCGGCAAGCTGTTCGGCAAGGAGATGGGTGACTTCTTTGTAGTGATCGCCGGCGAAATGGAGATGAACAGCGGAGACCGCCGGCAAATGCTTGGGCGATTCACACGCAAGCGATAGCGGCCACCGCTCCTCATGATACCACGGCTGAGTACTCGCGCGTCAAAGGCCGGCGCTCGAACGCGGTGCGTCGGCGTCGTCTTTTCCCGCGGTGGCGCGTCAATGCTACCACCTCGAAACAGCTAGCGCTCAACGAAGGCTCGATTAAATTGCTCGGTGATGGGCTTGAGCAGATAGCCCATCATCGTGCGGCTACCGGTCTGCATGAAGACTTCGGCAGGCATGCCCGGGACGAGTTGAAGGCCGCCAAGCCGGCGACGCTCCTCATCCGACAGCACGACCCGGACCGAGTAATAGGATGCATTGGTCTGAGAGTCGTGGCTGGTGTCGGCGGATACCAGCGAGACGGTACCTGTCAGCTGCGGCGTCGTCCGCTGGTTGAAGGATGAAAACCGGACAAATGCCTGCTGCCCTGGGCGAACCTGGTCGATGTCATGCGGCTGCAGCTTCGCTTCGACAAGCAGGTCGTCTGCGTCAGGCACAAGCTGCATGATGACGTCGCCGGGACGGACCACACCGCCGATAGTGTGGACAGCAAGCTGATGGATTGTGCCCGACGTCGGTGCGCGAAGCTCGACGCGGTCGAGTTGATCCCGGGCAGAGACGCCGCGCTCGATGAGTTCGGCTTCCTTGCCCTGGGTCTCGCCAAGCTCCTTGACGACCTCGGTACGGAAGTCCTGATCAATTCGGGCGATCTGGAGCTGCGTCTCACCGATCTTTGCCTTTGTTTCCGCGATCGAGGATATCAACTGTCCGCGCTCGCCCTCGATCCGAGCGGTCTCGCGCTGTAACGTCGTCAGGCGCGCCAGAGGCACCAATCGCTTGTCGTAAAGATCCTGCACCCCGGTGATTTCGCCAGCGATCAGATCGAGCTGTTTCACCTTGGAAGCGACCTGAGCCTCAAAACCTGAAGTTCCCTGGCCGAGTTGGACGACCTTGCTCTGCAAGAGCTCCTTCTGGCTCGCACGCCCGTCCGACCGGGCCTTGAACAACGACGTCTCTGATTTTAGCAGGCCGCGGACGTTGGCCTCATCCGCACGCGTCATCAATACGGTGGGAAATTCAGGTTGAGCGAGACCGTCGCGCTCCGCGCTCAGCCGCGCAATCCGCCCGCGGGCCTCGTCGAGCTGCTTGCTCACGATCTGAAGGTTGGCCTGCACCTGGGTCGCATCGAGCCGCAACAGCAGATCACCTGCAGCGACCCGCGCGCCGTCTGCAACCTTGATTTCCGCAATCACGCCACCTGTCGGATGCTGAATCGACTTGGTATTCGACTGCACGACAAGATTTCCGGGCACCACGACCGCGCCGGCGAGCGGAACCGCAATAAGCCATCCGCCGCCCAGGAGAGTGACAACGAGCAGAACACGAAGGCCGGTCCGCAACTCGTTCTCGTACGACAGACCGACACGCGTCAGCAGGCTGACATCGGCAGCATGAGCCCCGCTGTCGTGACCGTTGCGCCCGAGCAAGAATGACGTTCCCGCAATCAGCCGCGCGCCAGCGATGCGAAGCAGGCGTTCTGCGAACCGCACAGGCGTCAGCGCCCCGGAAGCCTTAAGCTGTGGCGTTTCAATTTCTGGCACGAACTTCGCTAAGTCCATCGACAATGGACGAGGAGACACAAGGCCATGGCCTGTTTGACGCGGCACAGCCGGAGCCTCATCCTGCTCGATGCCTCGCTCGGCAGCGGGAGACTTTAATCCGAACTGCACGAGGCAGAAGTCGATGACGCGCCCTAACCTGCTCCTTGTCCTGCTCTTCCTCTTGCCCGCGTGGGGATCAGAGGAACGCGCTGACGCATCGGGCGGCCGGCGTCGTCCATGTTGATGTTTGCGGATCTCATCGTCAAAGGCGCGGCTCAGGCGCTGCAGTTCGAGAACCAGAGCGGCCCCCTGCGGCCCGTGCGCATCCGGATTTGGCGTGCGGGTCACACGCGCGGCGGCCTCTCCGGATTCTCCTGTTACGAGTGCGGGCGACATGGTCAGGCTGTCTCGGCAATCGCAGCACGACGCATCGCGCGAACGGTCCGAGCGGCGACCGGATGGATCGCCCCCCCGGACTTGGCCGCTCCCGTGTCGATCCGTGCGAAGATCTCCTCGCACGTCCCGAACGCGATCGTCTTACCCTCAAACAGCACCATCGCCATGTCCAACACAGCGAGCGCGCTTGGACGATGCGATATGACGATGACGATACTGCCGTTGCTGCGCAAAGTGTGAATGGCACCACCGAGCGAGTTCTCGCCGTCCGCGTCAAGGTTCGCATTGGGCTCATCGAGCACGACCAGGAATGGGTCGCCGTAAGCCGCACGCGCAAGACCAATTCGCTGGCGCTGGCCTGCGGACAACGAAGTGCCGCCCTGACCAATGCGCGTCGCGTATCCTTGCGGCAGACGGAGGATCAGGTCGTGTACGCCGGCGATCCGCGCGGCCTTCATAATCGCCTCCGACGTCGCCTTCTCGTCGAACCGACAGATATTCTCGGCCACTGTGCCATCCAGCAACGACACCTCCTGCGGCAAATAGCCGATATGGCGCCCTAGCTCTGCACCGCCCCATTGGTCGATCGCCGCTCCGTCGAGCCGCACAACGCCGTGCGCGGCCGGCCAAATTCCGACCAGAGCCTTCGACAGTGAGGTCTTGCCGGACGCACTGGCGCCAAGCAGCGCCAGTCCCATGCCGGCCTTCAACGAAAACGAGACATCCGACACGATTGGTTTGCTCATGCCCGGCGCCGTGACCGCGAGATTCTCCACAACGAGCTCACGGCGGGGACGCGGCAGCGCAACCGGCGGAGCCGGCGGCTTTGCCGTCAGCTTGCAGATGTCCCGCAGGCGGACGAGGCTCTGGCGCGCGCCAACCAAGTGCTTCCAGGTGCCAAGCGCGAGCTCGACCGGGGCCAGTGCTCGCCCCATCATGATCGAAGAGGCGATCATGATGCCACCAGAAGCCTTGTCGATCACCACGAGATAGGCGCCGATCCCCAGCATGCCCGACTGCAGCGCGTAACGCAGGAGCTTGGCGCTCGATCCAAGATTGGCATAGATATCGGTAGCCCGGATGTTTTCGCGCAGGTAGCGCTCGTTGGTCTGGGACCAGCGCGCCGTGAAGCGGTCGGTCATACCGAGCGCCTGGATGACCTCGGCGTTGCGTTGGGTGGTATCGGCCAGTACCTGCCTTCGAGCACTCAGGTCCATTGCGATCTTGGTCGCGTCGCGAGAGAGCCGCTCCGTCAAAAGGGTCATAGCGATGATCGCGATCATTCCCGCAACCGCCGTCATGCCGATCGCGGGGTGGAACAAGAACAGTGCGATCAGGAAGATCGGAATCCACGGCATATCAAGAAACGCCGTCGGACCCAATCCAGACATGAAGCCGCGCACCTGATCTAGATCCCGCAAGGGTTGCTGCAGCAACATCGGGCTTGCGCCACGAAGCGGCAACGTGGCCAGCGCGTTATGAATGGACTCTTGCAGACTCACATCAAACAGCGTCGCCACACGGCATAGCATGCGCGAGCGCAATGCTTCGAAATAGCCCTGAACCAGATAGGCAAACAACACCATCAGAGACAGGCCTAGCAGTGTCGCGAGATTGCGGCTCGGGATCACCCGGTCATAGACCTGCAGCATGTAGAGCGAGCCCGAAAGCATCAGGACATTCACGACGCCGCTAAACACAGCGATGCCCACAATCCGTCGCGCGCTCGCGCGCAGGCTTGCGCCGACGGGATCGCCCGCAGGCGCCGTCGGCACCGGAGCCTCGAAATTGAAGGACGGCATCATACCCATGTGAACGAAGCAACTGTCATTGGTTGCAGCCCCCGTGCGATCCCTGTTCCCTGGTGGTCAATGCAGACCATTTCTGACCGCATTGAGGCCCTCAAGTGTTTACGAACAGCGGTCGCCTACCCCAAAAGGGGTAGGCGGTCATTGCGCCCTCTCTGCCTCGGCGAGGCAAAGGCTCCACTAAAGTCCAACTTAACCCGTCTGGTCGCGCGGACCGCGCAGGTCGACGGGCTCGGCCTCACCAGATGTGCGAATAATGGTGGTGCAGGTCCTGAATGTGGTCGTCGCGCACATTCCAGTCTGTCGCGACGGGCGTGGTCGTCGCGGAAGCGTTGCTCGCGGGCAAAGCGGCAAGCTTATCGAACTTGTGCGTCCAATCGTTTTGAGGCGACGACTGAGTGTCGGGCAGGCCGGCTGTCTTCGTGCTGCCATCCGTGGACGGGCTGCTGGACGTCGTCGACTGCGGGACGATCGCCTCTGTGATCTGCACCGCCGGCGTCGCGGCGGTCACCGCGAGGGTCGTCGAGACGGAGCTGGTCGTTGTTCCGGTCGAATGCACGGTCTGACCAGGAAGAACGCCGTCGTAGTCGATCCCCTTGAGGTCGAGATGTGCGACATAGGAGCCGAGGCCGTCATGCGTGGCCTCGGTATGAACGTCGGCGATCTTCGTGGCCCCGCTCACATACTCGATGGCCACGACCGGCTTGCCGGCATCGACAGCCTTTTGGAGATTTTCAAGTATGTAGTGCGTCTCTGCGGCAGGCTGCTTCTTGCCGCTGTCCGTATAGTACACCTCCTCCTTGAACATGCCGTCGATGGCGTTCACGTAGTTGGTGTGATCGAGCAGCTCCTCGGCGCCGTTGACCCAAACCTTGAAGCTTGGATCCTTCGACACCGCGTACTGCTTGAGCGATACGACCAGGTCGACCATGTCTTGTTCGGCATGCGGATCATGGCGTTTCGCCCATGACGAGTAGAACTCGTCGACCACGTCAAAATAGATGCCGTTGTAGCCACCGGCGATCATCTGATCGATAGCCTTCTCCGCAACCGCCTTCCATTCTGGCGTCCAATAGGCGACATGGAAATTGCCCGGCCAGTCCCGATCCTGGGGGCCGACAATCGACTTGGACAGTGTGCTGAAATAGTCGCGGTAGTTTTCGGCCTCGCCAAGGTTGAAATAGCCGAGCACCTGGCTACCGCCGCTCTTCATCACCGAAACCTGTGCGGCCGTGAACGGCACCCCGGAATCATTCTCGGTATCGACGACCTGAACGTCGAACGGCGCCTTCGCGATCTTCGCAGGATCAACGCCTTGCAGAACATAATCTGCCGTGATCGGCCCATGCGAACCGCCCGTGCCTGTGCCACCGCCTGTACCATCGGTAGTGCCGCCCGTACCTCCGGTGGTGCCACCGGTGCCGCCAGTGCCTCCGGTCGTGCCACCTGTGCCGCCGGTGGTACCACCAGTACCGCCGGTGCCGCCGGTCGAACCGCCGGTACCTCCGGTCGTGCCGCCAGTATCTCCGGTCGATCCACCGATTGGATGCACGGTCTGACCGGGAAGAACGCCGTCGTAGTCGATCCCGTTGAGTTCGAGATCCCCTACATAGGAACCGAGGCCGTCATGCGTGGCCTGCGTATGAATATCCGCAATTTTTGTCGCCCCGCTCACATACTCGATGGCCACGACCGGTTTGCCGGCAGCAACGGCCTTCTGGAGATTTTCGAGTATGTACTGCGTCTCCGCGACAGGCTGCTTCTTGCCACTGTCCGTATAGTACAACTCCTCCTTGAACATGCCGTTGATGGCGTTCACGTAGTCAGTGTGACCGAGCAGCTCTTCGGCACCGTTGACCCACACCTTGAAATTCGGATTCTTCGACACCGCGTACTGCTTGAGCGATACGACGAGATTGACCATGTCCTGTTCGGCATTTGGATCGTGGCTCTTCGCCCATGGCGTATAGAACTCGTCGACCACATCAAAATAGATGCCATTGTAGCCGGCGGAAATCATCTGATCGATGGCCTTCTGCGCGACCGCCTTCCACTCCGGCGTCCAGTAGGCGACGTTGAAATTGCCCGGCCAGTCCGGATCCTGCGGGCCGACGATCGACTTCGATAGCGTGCTGAAATAGTCGCGGTAGTTTTCGGCTTCACCAAGGTTGAAATAGCCGAGCACCTGGCTACCGCCGCTCTTCATCACCGAAACCTGTGCGGCAGTGAACAGCACACCGGAATCATTCTCGGTCTCTACCACCTGAACGTCGAACGGCGCGCTCGCGATCTTCGTGGGATCCACCCCTTGTAACACATAATCTGCAGTAACTATCATTTCCGTCTCCCCTAATACTCTGATCTTTCCAATCGTCTTGCTCGGGACCAAACGAGGCCGAATGAAGGTCGCTTCGGGATAAGTTGGGGGCCAGTCTGGGACTGTTTTACCCACAATATTTGAGTCTCAATCCGCGCGTGCACGGCGCCCTGAGCTGCCTCTGCAACAATCCAAAGTAAATTCAGCCTATGCCAGCTTCCTCGTCGCGTCAGAGCTCCTGCGATAGGATCATCTTCTTATCGTGCGCGCTCTGCTCTGCGACAACTCGCCTCTCGATGCCATCGCCTCGCAGCTCCCTCACTCTTTCGTCTTCGTCTCGGCCGGGAGAGGGGCGCGCTGCGCGTTTGCGAGCTGCCGCCTGGCACGCATGAGCGTAGGGACAAACACCCGCAAGACCCGTGAGAATCCTCTCGCGCGGACGGTCGCTACAACCCTATGCAAAGCGGAAAGTTGGTCGCCGAAGGATACGGACGACGCCACCTCATTCGGCACGCCGGCCGAAGCACGAGCATAGGCACATTGTCAGCCCGAGTTCGACATCCCGCCGATTGCGCCCTGCATCGGAAACGCCATCGTCATCAACCGGAGTGAGATCGAACGTCCCGCAAACCTTCCACCCATGCAGGAACCGCGGCTATCACGCAGCTCTCAAGCGGGCCGACTATTCGACCGTCACCGACTTCGCGAGATTGCGCGGCTGGTCGACATCGGTCCCCCGCACCACGGCCGTGTGATAGGCGAGGAGTTGCAGCGGCACGGCAAAGACCAGCGGCATCACGACCTGCGGGACGTCTGGCAATTCCAGGACCGACCAGGCGTCAGGTGGGGCCAGTGCGGCGCCTTTCTGATCGGTCAGCAAAATGATGCGCCCTCCGCGAGCGATGACCTCCTGCATATTTGACATGGTCTTTTCGAACGTCGCGTCGCCCGGCGCGATCACGATCACGGGCAGATCCTTGTCGATCAACGCGATCGGCCCGTGCTTGAGTTCGCCGGCCGCGTAGCCTTCCGCATGGATGTAGGTTATTTCCTTGAGCTTGAGCGCGCCTTCCATCGCAAGTGGGTAGTTCGTGCCCCGACCCATGAACAGGGCGTCGCGCGACGTAGAGATTTGACGCGCCATTTTGCGGATATTCGGTTCCAACTCGAGCGCGCGATTCACATAGTTTGGGAGATCGGTCAGAGCCGCGACGAGTGACTTCTCATCTTCAGCGGAAAGCACGCCTCGATCGCGACCGGCCGCAATTGCAATGCAAGCAAGCGTCGCAAGCTGGCAGGTGAACGCCTTGGTCGATGCGACGCCGATTTCCGGACCTGCCAGCGTCGGCAATACGATATGGCTGGCGCGCGCGATCGTCGAGGTTTGCACGTTGACAACCGAAAGCACGCGCTGGCCATGACTCTTGGCGAACTCCAGCGAGGCCAGCGTATCGGCGGTCTCGCCAGACTGTGACACGAAAATCGCCAAATTGCCTACGCCAAACGGTACGTCGCGATAGCGGAATTCAGACGCGATATCGATTTCAACAGGCAGCTTCGCATAGCGCTCGAACCAGTACCTCGCGGTCAACCCGGCATAGAAGGCCGTGCCACAGGCCGTGATCGACACGCGATCGATTGTTCGGAAGTCGAGATCAGAGTGCTCCGGCAGCCTGATCGTGCCGCTCGATGAGTCGATGTATTGTGCGAGCGTCTGTCCGAGCACCTTTGGCTGCTCGTGTATCTCCTTGGCCATGAAATGGCGATGCTCACCCTTGTGAACGACCATAGCCGAACCGACGATCCTGGCAGGTGCGCGGCGCAGGTGCTTGCCTTTTACGTTGAGAAACTCGATCCCCTCTCGCGTAATCACGGCGAGATCGCCGTCTTCCAGGTAACTGATCATATCAGTCATAGGCGCCAACGCGATCGCGTCCGAACCTAAGAACATTTCGCCGTGTCCGTAACCAACGGCAAGAGGCGATCCCTTTCGGGCGCCAATCAACAGATTGTCGTGCCCCTCGAACAGGAACGCGAGCGCGAACGCTCCCTTCAGCCGCGGCAACGCCTTGCGCACCGCGCCGACCGGGCCGCACCCCCTCTTCAATTCGCGACCAACGAGATGTACAACCACCTCGGAATCCGTCTCGGTAGCAAAACGCGAGCCGGCCTCCGTCAATTCGTTGCGCAACTCGCGATAATTCTCGATGATCCCGTTGTGAACAACCGCAACACCATCGGCTGCGTGCGGGTGCGCATTGGTTTCATTGGGGCGGCCGTGTGTGGCCCAGCGAGTGTGACCGATGCCGATCCGCCCGGCGAGCGGCTGCGTTGCAAGCCGGTTCTCGAGGTTGACGAGCTTGCCCACAGCGCGACATCGCGTCAGCAAGCCACCTTCAAGTGTTGCGATACCGGCAGAGTCGTATCCGCGATATTCAAGCCGCTTCAATGCGTCCAGAATAGGAGCAGTAGCCGGGCCCTGCCCGACGAAACCCACGATTCCACACATATTTTATCTCCGAGGATCTATAGTCCGCCGCGCGAAGAATACGGCTGCGTTGCGGACGACCGCGCCAATCCGGCCACTGTCAGCACCAGGGGAGCGACGCCACGGCTTTCGTCTGCCGCAGCCGGCGTGCTTACTTCGGCATGACGCTCATGGACGTCCGCCTCCCGGCTCGCGCGGTTCTCGAACATTGCCGACAACAACGATGCGAGAGGAGATTTTCTCTTCAGTGCATCGATATCGACGACACGGATCGCATGCCTGCTCTCTCGTTCGATGAGGCCGCCATCACAAAACCTCATCATGGTACGGCTCAACGTATCGCAGTTGATCACGAGATAATTGGCAATGTCGGTACGCGACATCGGAAGCTCGACTGACACACTGCGCGATTCTTTGCGCATATTTCTCAGCGCGAGAGCTAGAATAAACGAGGCGACGCGCTGCTCCGTCTCCAGGCGACCTATCAGCAGTTGATGGATGTTGGCGCGTGCCATTTGATCGTGACACCGTGTGATCAAGAACGACCAATAGTCATGCGACGGCATACCCCGATTGACGGTAGGCGGATCCAGGGACACCAGCGATGCGCTAGTGATCGCTCGCAACGAAACGCCAGGCGCTGGAAGAACCGTTGCAGCCGACAGCACGTCGCCTGCTACCAGAAAGTCAAGCACCTGCAGCTTTCCCTTTGCCGGCATTGCGTCGACGGCCAGCATGCCTTCCCGCAGCACCACGACCTTCCCTGGCAGCGGAAGAGGAACGCGCTGCTGAGAGCGAAGGTGCAAGCAATCACCGTCGGCACAAATGTCTCCGATAAATCGCGCAATTTCGGGTTCGTTAAGCGGCGGCTTGGCGGTGGATGGGCATGACTTTGTTGATGAAAAATGCGTTTGAGAAAGAGCTTCGATATATGGCTTGCGCCGGGGAATCATCGCAAAAACCCTCTTGGGAGCCTTTGGCGCTGACGTCGCGTCAGCGACGAATGCTCGAAAAAATAATGAATAGATGAACATTATCGTACACTCGTCAGTCTACCACGCGCGGCAGCTCAGTGTATGTTTATGAAGGAGTAAACCTGATGCGCACTCGAATTCGAAGATATGCTTTGGGGGTAATCCCAACTATCGGGCGGTGGCGCTCATTCGCTCGCCACGCACATGACATCGTCCGGTCAGATGGTGGTATCCTTCGAGGTGTTGGCTTCGAGACATGACCGCGACCAGTGCTTCGCGATCGATCTCGTTCAACGCGAGGCAATTCGGTTGACTGTATACGATTAGGCCAACGCGACCGAGCGCCCTTTTGGGCGCTCGACAAATTCAGCCATAGCTTGAGCACTTGGCTGGCGATGTTTCGCCATCGCATTTGACGTACCTCAATTGCGACAGCCTACGCCAGGAAATGCCCCTACCGTTCATTCGACGTGTATGTACGGTTCTGAGGGGGCGCGGACTGCGGCGCGGGAGCGAGTAGACTCGGCGATAGCTCGGACGTCTTTGCGATAACCTTGAGCACATCACCCGGCAACAACGATGACGTCTCGCTGGCCTGGAGCGTCTGGGGACCTTCCCGGGATTGACGTACGATCTCGTAGCTTTCGGCCTGCGCCATGCCACTTGTTCTTTGAAGAACCATCGCAAGAGCCCTCGCAGAGGCCATGGTTTCTTGCGCCGCCACGATCTCCTTGTCGACGACCGCCATGGCCTTCGCGAGGTTTGCCGCGTTCTCCGAAGACAGCCGCAGACCGGCCCCTTCCGCGTCCGCCAGCCGCGTCTCGGCCTGCGCGATCTCCACGAGATAGTCTTGCCGGCGCGCTTCGATATCGGACAACTCCGTACGTAGCGTAACGACGTTGCTGCTCGTCACCCAACCTTTATCCTTGAGTTTTTGCATATCGCCGAGGCGTTCAAGCCGCATATCCCTCTGGGCATCAGTCTGTTCCAACTTGCGCCGCAACGCGTCCACCTCGCTGCGCACGGAATCCACTTTCGAAGCGACTTCCCGAACCTGCTGCATCCGCCTCGCCTGTTCAGCGCGAAGGATGGTATTTTCTATCGTGATGAATGTCCGGGCAGTCATTTCCTCGCCACCTAACGAGGCCAGTTGAATCGGAGTTGACAGCAACGAAGCGCCATCGCGCTCCGCTTCCAGCCGTGCACGACGGACCAGCAGCTGTTTGACTTGAACGGTTGCGCCACGCAGGCGCTCCGTCTCCCTCGCGCCTTCGATCACGCTGGTGAGATGGTTGTCGCCCCGGTCGAGACCGCCCGCGAGCGCAACGGCATGAAGCACGATCATGCCGGGTATGTGCTTGTATGACCCGGGATTCTTGACGCTGCCGAGCACGTAGACCGGCGCGCGCTCCGCGATCGTGACTTCGATGTTAGCGCTGCGGCCCATCAACGACATGAACGAGGCCGCTATGTCTCCCCGCAAATCTTCAAGCCCACGTCCCCGAACCACGAAGCGGCCCAGCATGGGGATCGAAATCGCCCCGTCCGGCTCGACGGTGTAATCGCCACCGAGGTCCGTGCGCTGGTAGAATGTTCGTAGCACGCCCTGTGGTTCGGCGCGATCACGGCCGCCTTGCTTCGCAGTCCCGACGTCGATTGTTTCGTAGAACGAGATCTTGAGCTTATCTCCGATCTCCAAAGACGGCTCGCCGAGCAACGTGGCCCTAACGGCATCGGGGGTGCCTGGCTGCGGCGGGCTCGTTTGACCGAGAACCACGCCTCCCGCCAAGGCAACAGCAACCAGAATCGTAGCGCAACTTTTGACGATCGCGAGCATCGCACTGCTCCATTCCTGCACTGGCCCGACAACACCCTGCATCCCCGATACTGCATCCTTGCCGCCATAAGCGAGCATTCAGCGCGGAGACACGGGCTGGGGACCAAGCGTCAGACTGACTGGTTGTGATCGGCAAAGCGAGTGTAAAACTCTGACTTGCATCAGCAACTACAGACGCACGTCCAAGGGCAAATTGTCCATACAACGCACTACCTTGAAGCGCGCCCGTCCGCTTGATACCTCATCGAATTCCATATCCTGTCGTGGACCTTTACGTGCCCCTGCTTGGCCGCTTCATCAGCGAACTGGGGAAGCAGCTCGGGAGGCAGGCGTCCTTCGCTCCATAGCGTCGTCAGGTGCGTGACCACTTCGGCTTCGGTATCCACGCGGTGCAGCATCGCAAGCCAATCGGCCGACCGTTGAGCCGACAGCTGCGCTGGCTCAACCCGGATCAGAAACCAGCGCGCCATCTGACTATTGCCTTCGAACAACGACAACTCCGCGGCGAATAATGGTCGAGTGAGCAGCGCCTCGGTGGACAGAAGCGGCCGGATGGCAGCCAAGGCCGACTTGCCGAACGCATTCGCCAGCTCCTCCGCCAACTCACCCTGCACCGACGCGTCGGTGCCACTGCGCACAAGCTGCGCCATCTTCGTCAACGGTGCACCGACATTGCCCACCGCAGCCGACGCCTGAACAAATGAGCGCAACTCCTGCCCGTTCGGCTTAGACATGCGGTCACCCCAGCGCAGCAGCATCCGCTGAGCGAGGTCCTGGCGTCCCTTGCTCACGAGGTAATCGATCATTCCGGACGCGTCGTCCGGCATCAAATCCGCGCAGTCCGATGCCAGTTCGGACGCGCCAGCATTGAGGCCCGATCGTGCCAGCCTGAGGATCAGCTTTCCGCACAGGAAGGAACTCCGCCAGACTTTCATCCAAGACCGTGCGCGCTCAATGGCACGGTCGTTCTCCTTGGCGTCGATCAGCAGTTCAAGAAGTAGAAGGCGCCCGGCACTGGCTCCGGCCGGCGCTCGTTGGTCCGCGAGTTCCAGCCATTCGCGCCCCTCGCGTCGATTCCCGCGTTCGACAAGGATCGTTCCCAGGCGCTCGAGCTGAGATTGCTCGAGCATCGCCTTACCTGCATAGATCTGCAATGTTGCCAGCTCGTCTGCCTCCCGCCCATTCAAGCGGAGCAGCTCGGTCAGCCGGGTAACACCAGTGGGAGTTGGCTGTGCCGCGACCAGATGCGCCTGGACGTCAAGATAACGATCCTTTGACCCGCTCAGCAGCAAGAGTTCTGCCTGACTCCGCAGCGCGGCCACATCGTTTGGACGCACTGCGAGATACGCATCGAGCGCTTCGACGGCACGACGCAGGTCGCCGAGCGCTGCGTGGGAGCGGCTAAGCGCGGCAAGCGCATCGGGGTCTCCGGGAATACTGGCCGACCGGAGCTCGAGTAGGGCAATCGCCTCCTGGTGCCGTCCCTCGCTGGCGAGCACGGCCGTATGTTCTCCGCGTCGGGGCAACAAGAGGACTGCGGCGACAGCAAGCGCGACAACCACCATAAGAATGAATTGGCGCGAGGTCTTCATGTCGATACCTCATGCGTCGCGTAAGGCCAGCCCGGGCAGGCGATTGTGCATCGCGTTTCCGCCAGGAACTTACCTGACATAGCTCCCCACTTGGCTTCCCAGCGAATGCGTGCGGAAAAATTCAATCGTGCGCCGCAGGCCATCATCAACCGATACTGTAGGGGTCCAGCCCATCACTTCCCGCGCTCGCGTGTTATCCGAAACCAGCTTCATGACCTCGCTCAGCGCTGGACGCAGCCGCGCATCGTCCTGGACCAACTGCTTCTGCACGCCCATCAACTTGAGAATCCGTTCAGCGAACCAACCGACCGAGTAGGTCTTGCCAGTGCCAAGATTGATCGTCATGCCTTCCAGTCCTTGGGTTGCACCTGCCGCCAGGAAGCCGGCGACCGTGTCGCTGACGAGCGTCATGTCCCGCTCGGGAGTGAGCGAACCGAGCCGGATCTCGTTGCGCTCGAATGCCTGCGAAATGATGGTCGGAATGAACGCGCGGGCGCTCTGCCGTGGACCGAACGTGTTGAAGGGCCGCACCGTCGTGACCGGTGTCCCGAATGATCGGTAATAGCTCTCCGCGAGCTTGTCGGCGGCGATCTTCGTCGCCGAATACGGTGATTGG
This sequence comes from Bradyrhizobium sp. WSM4872, assembly GCF_055811715.1. Classification (NCBI taxonomy): domain Bacteria; kingdom Pseudomonadati; phylum Pseudomonadota; class Alphaproteobacteria; order Hyphomicrobiales; family Nitrobacteraceae; genus Bradyrhizobium; species Bradyrhizobium sp. WSM4872. The sequence continues at coordinate 38,870 of NZ_JBVVPT010000038.1, forward strand.
CCCTGCAACGGGTGGTCCTCATCGATCGGCGTCCTGAGCGCAGTACCGTACACCTCGGAGGTGCTGGTATGCACTACCCGCTCGGTGCTGTAGCGCCGGGCGGCCTCCAACACGTTCAACGTGCCCTCGACATTGGTGCGCACGTAACTGCGCGGCGCTTCATAGGAGTAAGGGATGGCAATCAGCGCGGCCAGGTGGAACACGGTATCCTGCCCTTCGACGACGCGGTTGACGAAGTCACTGTCCTCAATATTTCCACTGACGATCCTTATCGCATCGCGCACGTCTGGCTCGAGAAGCGCGAGGTTGCCGATCGACGACGAGGAATTGTATCGGACCATGGCGGTCGTGACCGCCCCCGCACGAGCGAGCTCCTCAGTCAAATGACTGCCGATGAAGCCACCAGCACCGGTTACCAGAACCTTCTTGCCTTTCCACATGGTCCAACTCCGCTTTTAAATATTGTAAGTGATGAAACTTCGAAATGGCCGATAATCAACCTAACCTAGAACGACAACTGCTTTCCTGGCACATTCGTCACAGCGACGGATTGTTGGTGACAAAGGCATGAAAGTGCAGCCAAGAAAGCTCCTTCAGGACGAGGCTGATTCCAACCAGAAGACTGACCGCAGCCGCCGTCATGTTTCCGTAGCCGTAGAAGTCCGGACCGAGCGGCAGGAGCGCAGGAGTCAGACTTGCGTTGAGAACGAGGAACGTCAGAACGATCAGCAGCGCCGGCCGCCGCAGGTCGAGGTGGAGCAAAAACGTGAAGCAGAACATCGCGCTGGTGTAGAACGCCATCGAACAAAGGGAAATTCGCAGAGTGCCCATGTAAGCTGGACGCAGGCCGAGCTCTGGCATGAACACCAGCGAGAACATGATCATCATTCCGGCAACAATGCCGAGCGCCGAGAACAAGGCGAACATGCTCGACAGCACGTAAGTTCCGACGTTGCTGACGATTTCATTCAGCTCACGCAACGTCGCGCGCTGTTGCATTCGGGTGTGATAACTGTGGGTCATGACGGAGAACCGTGTCTCCACATGAACGAAGAACACCGCAATGATCGGAATCGAGGACAACTGCGCCCAAAACATCGCGGTGTCGTAGCTCGGCATGGTCTGCAGCGCGCCAGCCACCACCAACCCGCCGTAGGGTGCGGCATACCACATGATGATCTTGTCGACCCACAACCCGAGCGCATATGCGAGGCCAGCCGCCGGCAATTCCCAGTACCGAATAGCGCTGGCCTTCAACTTGCTATCGAACACGATCCTCGTACCGAAGCGATACACCACGTTACCAAGCATTATCAGGTTGGTAATCGCGAAGCTGGCGTTGAAGGCCAGCAGAAGCGATGCAGCCCGAGGTTCATGCAGCACACTGCCTAACGCCAGCATTGAAATGGCGCCGGCGCCGAACGCCACGAGCACGGCGTTGTAAGCCCGCACCCCACCAAGGAACGGAATCAACAACCATGAGCAACCGATCATGATCGCGTTCTGAATGCTTGCAACTTTCTCGATGTCGTCCAACGTTGTGGCAAAAATGTAGAACGGAGCAACACTCATCAGCGTGAGCAGACCAAAGGCCCCGACCGAAATTACGAGCGCGCAAATGACGTTGTCGCAGTATCCGTCCTGTAGCTGCGTCGCAACAAAGCGGCCACATAGGAACGCCAACGGACTCGTCACGATCAGCGCATACATCGAGTTGTAGATGACGACCGAGCGAAAGATTGTCAGGTCGATGCAATTTCCCGTGCATTCGGTGCCCAGACTGAACAAGCCGAGGACCGTGAATATCCAGGGGCCTGCGACAAGCAGTGCCGCATATGCGTAGGCTCCGAACACGCCCGCGAGCGTCCCGCGCCGCGTCATCGCTTCAATGGGGATGTTGATTCCGGTCATGATCGTCCTGGCCATCGGGAACGGATTGCGCGGCGAGATCGGTGTATAGCCCCTCGTAGAGAGCCCGGACACGGTCCTTGTGGTAATAAGAAGCTACGCGCCGTCGCATGACGTCCGCCATCTCTGCGCGCATGTTGCGGTCGCGGAGGATCGTTGCAAGCGCATCGGCCATCCGCTTGGGATCGCAGGGCTCGACAACGAAGCCTCCACGCCCCTTGACCGGATCTCCGTCAAAACCCTCAAGGATCTCGCGGCACGATCCGACATCAGTAGACACAATCGGCATCCCGGTCGCGGCAGCTTCCAGCATCGCGATGGGTTGGGCCTCGCTGATGCTGGACAGAGCGAGCACATCGGCCGCACCGAGATAAGCCATGACGTCCGGCACCCGACCGGGAAATTGCATCGACGAACCGACTCCGAGCTGATCGACGAGCCGGTGACAGCCAGCCGCATATTCGGGGTCCTCGTCCTCCGGTCCAATCAGGATCGCCACGACGTCAGGCACCAGTTCCTTGAGCAGCGCGACAGCCATGATGAAGTTTCTGACATCCTTGATCGGCACGATGCGACCGATCATCAGCACGGTCGGCGGCCGTGGCACCACACTTTTCGGGACAGCAGCGAACTTGGCGACGTCGATGCCGTTGGGAATGATCCGCAGTTTCTCGTCAGGCGCGCCGTCATTGCGTTGGAAGTTTTGGTTTGCGCGGTACTGCGTCGTGATCACATCAGCGACATCGTAGCTGATCTTCGAGAAGGACTTAAATGCCTCCAGCCAGGTCGACCGCAGTTCGATCGGCTCGGCCGTCACGTAACCGCCAGCGCCAGAGTCAAACAGCCAGTCGGACACGGCGAGTTCGATCCGGCGCTCATTCGTATAGATTCCGTGCTCGGTCACCAGCAACGGCACCTGCGCGGCCAGCTTGGCGTAGCTGCCCACAATCCCCGCGAACCCCGTTGCCACGGCGTGAAATACACGAGCTGGTGGCAACGGGGTGCTGATCACGGCGAGCACGCTACAAACAAGGAATCGCCACGACCAGAAGAAGTCGAGAAGAGGCCCGTTGGGCAGAAGGCTTTCATAGGCCTCCTCCATCGCGCGCCAGCCTTCCTTGGAATCCAGCAAGGCCGCACGCCCGAAACCTGTGATCCGCACGAGTTCGATCAATTCCGCGAACTCATCTCCGTTTCCAGTGGTCAGCGCGCTCCGCAGGCCCAGGAAAATTCGCTGCAAGCTATCCGCGTCGCGAGACGTCGGAACACGGCCGCGTGGACTGACGTCAAGGAGAATGTCGGTGACGCCGAGGACGTTGTCGGGAAGCACGAAGCTGCGACGCCGCGGTTGGCTGGAAATGCTGATTGCAATAACATGGAATGTCAGGTCCGGTGACGCGCGCATCAACGCATCCGACCACGACGCTACGCCACCGAGCACATAGGGGTATCCACCCTCGACGATCAGGCAAACGTCGGCTGTGCCGGCCGCAATCGCCGGGTTACTAACGCTCTGTTGCGCGGATGGTGACGACAACATCACATCCTCCAGGCCGACAGTTGTCGCCGCGCAATTTCGAGTTGATCGGCCGGCACCCGATCCGTCGGATCCAGCTCCCTTGCTCGCAACAGGTCACCGACGGCAGATTCGATCTGTGCGCGCGCCTGCTCGCCTTCGAGCAAGCCGCTTGCTGCATAGGCAAGGCGCGCTTCCGCGAGATTGCCCCAACTCTGCGCCGTCAGCGGATGCGCAGCTGCAGCGGTCTGGCAGACGCCGACCTTCCCGACAAATACCGCGTGGAGCCTGGAGATGACAGTCGCTGCCAGCACGCGCACCGACGCGTCGGAGTCGCGCAGACCACGCCGCAATACTCCAACCAATCGCGTCTCGAATTTTCGCCAGACAACGCCTAGCGACTCGAGCTTCGCCGGTTGTGACCCATCGGCAATCACGTCCATCAGCGGATGGATGCGAGAAGCCCCTTCGATACGCATGCGACGGTCGAGCAACGCGATGTGGACACGCTCGCAGTACTCGACCTCGGGATGCTCCGCAGTCATACGCACAATGCTTTGGTCGCGCGCCTTCCGCGATCGGAACGGCGACGAAAACCCGATAGCCATCGCAACGAGTGTCCCGAACGGCCCCGCAATAGCCGACCAGGCTATGATCTGCAACGCCGCAGCGCTGCGGATGCGGCTCCCGGCGTGGCGTGCGCGCCAAACCAGAACAGTTGCCATCGATGTGCTACCCAACACGTCAGCCGCAATGTAGGTCCCGAGCTCAATCTGTCCGTTCAGGAGCGAACCGAGCAGTGCGGCTTGACAGCCAAGCAGCGCGACAGCGAATCCAGAGAGCCAGAGCGTCGATCTCACAAGGCAACGGATGCGTCGCACGAACTGGGCAATCCACCTTCGGCCGACCACGAGTTGCAGGGCCGCGGCGGACTTCATGAGCGCATCTCCGGCCCGTCAGGGCATGCGTGCAGAATTGTCGCAAGGGCGCGTCCGATCTCGTCCGCGCGGCGGTAGAACTCGCCAACGTCACGCGAGGACTCCAGCTCGCAGATGATTACCGCCAACGGCGTGCCGACGTCACCGGACGACGTCACGCGAACGACATGACGCTTGATACGCGGCTCCAGGTCGCGCGCACTGGGCTGAAGTTCGCGGCCCTCGTCTTCAATGATCATGGCCTCGACGGCGAGCGCGGAAAGGGTCTGCATCGATCCAGTGGGACGAATGTTATCGTCGGCGACGGCCCACACCGGCACGTAACCACCACGGTCCCTGAGATAGACCGCCAAGGTTGAAGCGCCGGTTGAGACGCGGAACAACTCGCCGCAGCTCTGCGCCGCAGCGCGCCGGTTGCTTAAATCGATCAGTGCGAGGCTTCGCGAGAACGCGGCCGCACTGCTGGTTTCGAGCGCCAGCCGGCGCTCAAGCGCGTAGATCTCGATTGCGGCACGCTCGATGCCGCCGCTGAGGTCGTTGGCGCGGCGACGCATGATCGCAAGCTGGTCGGCCAGCTCCTGGAAGTGATGGATATGCAGGTTGCGCAAGCCACCCAGGACCAGAGCCGTCGCGAGCCAGGTAGCCGGCTGAACCGCAATGGTCCGGGCGTATGCGTAGTAGTCCTGGACCGCGGAAGCTGGCGACAATTGAGCAAAGTAGATGACGGACGCCACAAGGCTCGCGATCAGGCCACCATTCACACCATATTGGCAGGACGCCAGAAGGATGGGAAGCCAGTAAGGATGTGGCAGCCCCAGAACGTCGACCGTACCCAGCCAGTGCTGCAGCGCCGTGATGACGCCAAGCATCAAGAACGTCTCCAGGAGCAGCCTACGCCACTCCGCGAGCGAAAGAATTTCGAGCAAGGGTAACTCCCGGTGCGGCACGCCGCCACCGCCGGTCTTCAAACTCCGATCCTCCGCACGGTTCCTCACAGGCGCAGGAACCGCGAATTCACCCTTGATCGAAGTACTCGACATAACTGGATACTCACCAGAGAGCGCCAGTGGCCTGACGTGTACGAACTCCTTGTTCAGGCCACACGCGATCGTCGCGCAAAGCACACACAGGACGGTATGCGCGAGCGCCTTATGGCTGGTGTAACTGCTGATTTTGGAGAACGCCAACCAAGAACTCTGACCTGTATCAGATCGCCGTCAGCGCTGACGGCTGCCGGCATCTCTCTCGCGACCGACAAAATCAGCGGCTCTCCGGTACGATCCGGTCAAGCGATCGTGTCGCGACGTAGGGATGATGACCGAGCTCACGTTCACGACGGTAGATTTCCGCTATCGTCCTTGTGTCGTCGGGGTTCCAATAGTCGAGGCTAAGAACCGGCAATGGCGGACTTCTGCGCGTCACGGCCTCCAGCAACTCCAGCTGCAGTTCGAGTTGGTGACGATCGACCCAAACAATGCCTTCGCCGCGCGGTCCGGGTGAGGTCATCAGGCTCTCGGCGATCACTGCGTCAACTTGCCCCGCGAGATCCGGCAATAGCGCGTAACCCCGGTTCATGATTAGCATCATGTTCGGCCAGCGAGCGTGGATAGACGCCACCAAGTCGATTGCGGCGGCACGCATGCCGCAATAGCGGTTCGGCTCCAGTTGTTCGAGATAGGGCGGCGTGTCGAGGGTATCCAACATCAGACCCGTGAAACCCTGCGCCGCAAGAGCCGGGATTTGAACGTCGAGAATGAGTGACTGCCATGTCGGATGCCGGATATCGACCCGACGGGTGCCCAGCCAATCCGGGTTCTCCGGAAGCAGCGCGGCGGAATCGAGCAGCGCCGCGAGCGGATCCGCCATCCTCATTTCGCCGAGGCTGAGGTACCCGCAAACCCTTCCGCCACCGCCAGCGACCTGGCTGATCGAGCCCTGAAACCCAGGATCGAGCACCACAATGTCGTAGGTCGCCAGCACAGCTTCCTCGGCTGTCGCTCCGTAGAATGCGAGCCAACGGATCGGCTTCCGTACGACAGCGCCCCCGTCAGTCGAGCCGCCCGCTCTGGCTGCCCCCGATAAGAACGCTGCCCCCGCAGCCAAGACCCTTCGACGTGTCGGCCGACGCAAGCCTGATGCGAATCTGTCGATCAAGAATCGCGACCCGATCATGACACCTGAGTTACGCTTTGTTCCATGGCACGAGATATGCGCGCGACTACGGATCGGAAGTCGGTCGGGGGGGGCGAGCAGCCGAGCCTCTCGAGCAGATGGGTGCTCCCGATAATCGCGCGCGGCTCGTTGCCGCGTACCCGCGACCAATCCACCTCGATGTCCACTTTGCGACCGGAGGACTCGATCAGCATCTCAACCAGATCGCGCAAAAGTGGCGCCTGTCCGCTGCAGATGTTGACGACTCCGTGGACATCCTGCCTGACGGCGAGCTGGCACAGCAGCGTGGCTATGTGCTCGACGTCTATCATGTCACGCCGCACGTCAATATTGCCGACCTGCAGCGTGCCCCGATGGCCCGGCATGGACGAAATCTGGTTAGCAAAATCCCCGAGCGCGAGATGCGTAGGCATATCGGGCCCCAACGCGTTGAATATACGCGCCACCAGCACAGGTGTACCGGTCGCCTCGCCGTAAGCGGCCGCGGCGCGGGTCTGAGCTTGCTTGCTGACGCCATAGGGCGAAAGCGGTGCGCAAATCGCGGTCTCCGGGACAGGTTCGCCGTCCCGGATCGCGCTGCCGTATTCCGCGGCACTGCCGGCCATGATCAATCGCGGTCGTAGACCCGTCCGCTTGAGCGCCCGAAACAGGGCGCGGACCAGATCGGCATTGGCGTGCGTAAGCTCGGCCGGCGTTCCACGCGCCTGCCCTGCGAGATGGAAAATGCAGTCGGGCTCCGCATCCTCGAGAACCCAGTCGAGAGCCGGTGAATCCCAGGATGCATCGTCGAGAGACACATGCGTCACGTCGGTCGACGCCCTGCGACCGATCGTGGTGACGGCCACGCCGCGCTGGCGAAGCGCGGCGACCACATGCCGTCCGATGAACCCCTGACCGCCGGTTACGACGGCACTACGCATGACCCAAGAACGCCTCGCGATCCTCCTCAAACATCTTCTGCGCAAGCGCGAAGTCGTCGGGTCGACCAATATCGAGCCACACGCAATTTTCTTGGTGGCAGACGACATTGCCATTTCGGCCGTGGATGTTCAGCAAGAGGTTCGGCATATCCAGATAATCGACGTCGGTCACGTGAGGCCGCACGGCCTCGCGCTGGAGGATATATACACCCATGCTGACGTGATACTTGCTTGTTGGCTTCTCGCGATACGCACACATCCGATTCCTGGCATCGAATTCGATCAAGCCGAAGTCGATTTTGTTCTCGCGCTCGAAGACGCCGACCGACGCATCCGCCTTCTCTGCGATGTGGCGTAGCGCCATGTTCCTGAGGCTCATCGTGGTCAGGAGATCACCGTTTGTCACGAAGAACGTATCGTCCAGGTGAGGCAGCATGTTGCCGAGCGCACCCGCGGTTCCCAACGGCTTGTCTTCATCGCTGTAATACAGCTTGAGCCCGAGATCCGAGCCGTCGCCAAAGTAGACTTCGATCAGATGTCGAAGGTGATTGACGGCGATGATCACCTCACGCACGCCGGCGGCTCTCATCCGCCGGAGAAGGAGCTCCAGAATCGGCATGTCACCGAGCGGCATCAGAGGCTTCGGGAACAGCGCCGAATACGGGTGGAGGCGCGTACCTTTCCCTCCTGCCATGATAACCGCTTGTCGGACGATAACCGGAGGCTGTTCGCAAATCGGATAGGCATGACTGATCGCAGACCGAGATCCAGGAAAGGAAAGCTCATTCATTTTGCCGTCTCCATAATTGCGGCGACGGTCACCTGACGCTCGGGATTGGAGCTGGTGCCGCCACATGCCGATGACGCGTAGCTTCGAAATAGGGTACGCCGCCGGAACGTCACTTTCGTCACAAACATCCAGCAACGTTCGGCTTCCAGAAATTATATTACGATGCATCAGAACTCTTAATGTCGCGGATTTTAGCTTATCGGGTGCATCAACAGCCACCGCTAATATCTGATTTGCATCAGATGGACTCTGAAGCTTCGCCTGCCGTCGCACGCATCTGCTCTGCCGACCGCGATAATCCGTCAGCAACTAGTGAGCGATGTCGAAGGGGCTTGGAGAACTAGACAACGCAGTCACAACGTCATTGTGCCGCCCAAGAGACTATTGCTCCGGCGAGCGAATGGCCTCGACGCAATTCATCTTGATCTCGAGTGCATCGATCGCGGTCGTCCGAACGTCGAACCTCAAATTTCCGGCGCTGTCCGCTTCTGCGCTCTGTTGCCAGACGTCCCCGCCTGCCCGAGTGGCCTTGATCGTGTATCTTCCGGGCGCAGCGCCCGACCAGAAGAACGACCCGTTCCCGTACCCGCGCGCCTCGAAACTCGTCACACACAGACCTTTCACAAGGTGAGTGATGAACCAGCGGCTATCGACGAGAGTTAAGCTCCGAGCGCTCGCACCTGAAGGAACCGACGGGCGAAGAACGACCGTGGCCTCCTCGATCGCCTGGTCGAGCGCGACATATAAGGCGGTACCGACTCGCTTTTGTCCAATGACACCAACGCTGAGTTCAGAATCCACTTCGCGGTCATCAGCGGCGTCAAACCGAATCGTCTGCAGTCCGCCACGATTGCTAATTCGCCAGGCCGTGCCTCCTACGCGATCTATTCGCGTGCTGAGGAACCCATCGACGATCGCCGCATAGCCGTCGACCGACACGGGGCTGAGGGCTTCGGAATTCGCCTCACGCAACAGCTCCTTTACCGAGCGCAGCAGGGCCGGGTATTCACCCACAAAAGCGTGATAGCTCACGGTAAACGGCTTGAGGCGTCGTGGTGCTTCCGTATTGAGAATGGTCTCCTTCAGCGCGACAAACCCATTTTGACCGACGGGCCCCTCCTTGACGTAGTAGCTATCATCACTGACAGGCATATTGATGAGCTGATCGGGGCCCGCGCCGGTCAGGGACGCGAGGTTTGAAATCGATGGATACTCCGCATCGAAACGTGAGAGCGTAGCGCGCAGATGTCTTCGCGGCAAAGAGATGCTGCTGGAGGCCAGCAGCCGTTCCCGCAGCGCTTGCGCTTGCCTGCCGCCCCTGCCGAAATTCATACCCGCCTCGCCGCGAAGCTCGACGGCCGTCGACAGACCGTCGAACGGCGTAATCAGGTCGCGTAGGATGACATCGCCTGCCGTCAGAGCGCTATTCCGGGCATCTTCGATCTTGCTTGGTAGGGTCCAGCCTTCAGTGTCAAGTACACCGAGAAACAACCGGCTACCCGATGCGGTTGTCGTATCCGGCACTGGCTGTCCGTTTGCATCGAACGCGGCGGCAAAGAACGTAAACGGATTGAGCAGCCACTTGCCAAGATACAGCGGAGGGCGTTGATGGCAAAATTCGTAGCCAAACGCCGCATAGCCGCCTCGCCCTCCAACCGCCACCAAAACTGCGGACCGCCGTCCATCGGAAGGCGATGTTTCAAGCATTAGTCCGACGCGCGTACCAGGGCCGTTCGCTGCAACGACCGGATAGTCGGGCATGACCGAATCGAGGCGGCACTCGAACTCGACAAGGTCGGAATCCTTATACGCGATCCGCGTTCCCAGCGTCGGCGCGACGTAATCACCGGTATGACGGATACCGAGCATACCGAGCAGCCGGTTCACCACGAGAAGGTTGGCCGTGTCCGGCGTAACACCAATATGTCCCAGAATGACGTAACGCAGATTTTGGCGCGAGAGCTGGTTCGCCCAAGCAAGATACACGTCGCCGTTCGCAATCGGTCCAGCGAACCAAGTGATCACGCCACGATAGCGCTCCATTTCAGCGGCAGGCGGCAATCCTTTGCCAATGTCTCGAAATTTGACAATGAACCCCAGATGATTGAGCGGGAGTTCGGCAAAACGGTGTATCCGCGAGAACTCGGCGCTGCCCTCCTGCGCACCATCGTAGAGCGCAAGGATCTCACGCTTGACAGGGATCGGCTCCTGCGCTGCGGCAGACAGAGCACCACAGCTGGCAAGAAGACCTAGAAGGCCGGTTGCGAACAACCTCGCGCGTAGGCGTATTGAGACGGTCATAGCTCGCTTCCATAACGTCCCACGCCACATCGCAACTGAAGACTCTACTGTGACGAGCAAGTGAGCCACTCCTCGCCTCTTGCGGACTACCCCTCTTGGTGACTCCAGAGCTTGGGCGTCGATGCAGCCATCACAAAGCAACCGGCACCGCCACGTCCAGCACGATCTCCTGTCGCAGGTCAGACTTCGCCGCCGCAAAAGCGGACACTGATCGTCCGCTACCTCTGCCGAAATCCCTGCTTGAATGACATCACGAGCGGCCCCACGAGATACTCAAATGCCGTCCGCTCTGTAGTGGGAACCATAACGGTGGCTGGCATCCCAGGATAGAGCTGGACGTTTGGCATGTCCGCGAGCTCTGCTTCGTCAAGCTTCAGCAAAGCTGTGTAGTAGGGCATACCCGTCCTGTTCTCGGTAAGCCGATCCGCCGAAACCTGAAGCACTGTAGCGTGAACGATCGGAGTGATTCGCTGCTTGTATGCAGTCAGGTGCACTTCAGCCCGCATCTTCGGCCGGATTTCGCTAATGTCATCGACTGCAACCTGCGTTTCCACGACAAGCGCGTCTTTTTCAGGAACCACGTCCATTATCTTTTCCCCGCGCTGGATGACGCCACCCACGGAAAATACGGCGAGCCCAACGACGCGACCAGCATACGGCGCCCGAATCTCCATCCGCGTCAGGACGGTACGTGCATTAACCAGGCGCGGAATGACCTCGAGAAGTTTCGCCTGGACGTCGCGCAACTCCTTGGTTACGTCGGCCATACGATCGTTGTCGAGCTGCACCGTCTGCTGTTGCTGTTCGGCAATTGCTTGCCGCGCCCTGGCTATGTTCGCCGTTGCATCCGCTGATTGCCCGTCGAGCCCCGCACCCGCCCGCTCAAGCTGCAGATAACGCGGCCGCGCAATAAGCCCCTTGTCGACCAGAGGTGCAATCGACTTCATCTCTTCCCGAACAGAGTCGAATTGCGCGTTGAACGCCTTGACCTGCGCTTCGCCACCAACAATCTGATGTTCGAGCTGAGAGATCTTCTCCTTGATGATGTTACGCTGACCTTCCAGCGCCACGCGGCGGCTTTCAAACTGCCGGACCTGATTGTCCCAAATGCTCCTGGCGTGCGCCTCGCCCCCGGCGACATCGAGGTCCGACGGTATGGCGAGACTGGAGCCACCGGAAAATTCGGTCCGCAGCCTCTCTTCCGTCGCACGCAACACGGCAAATTGCTCAGAGAGCACATCGAACTCTGCACGCGCTTGCGTGTCGTCGAGCACGATGAGCGTTTCGCCGATCTGAACTTGATCTCCCTCCTTGACCCGCAACTCCTTGACGATACCGCCGTCGAGATGCTGAACGCTCTTTCGATTGCCGTCGACCTTCACGATACCGGTCGCCACGACGGCGCCATTGAGCGGTGCGGTCACAGACCACACGCCGAATCCACCAAAGAATGCGGCTATGACTATCCATCCGGCGACTGCAGATCCATGAAAGGAATCGCTGGGATCCACCGTATCGGCGACGGTCGCCGGCCACATCGCTGCACTCGCGCCCTTACTCATACATCCTCCAGACGGCTCTGGTTCATTTACGAAGCTAGGCTTCTTGCTGCGGCAGCCGGAACAACCACCGGCTTCGTCAGGCGCGCGATAATCTCGGCGCGGGGACCGAACAATTCCACGGCACCGTCTCGGATCATGATAATCTTATCGACCACCCCAAGCGTACTTGGTCGATGGGATATGATGACGACGGTGGTCCCGGCCTGCTTCAACTGCGTGAGGCACTCTGTCAGAGCGGAATCGCCATCGACGTCGAGGTTCGATGCAGGCTCATCGAGCACAACAAGACGCGGGCTTCCATAGACCGCGCGCGCTAGGCCGATTCGCTGGCGATAGCCGCCGGAAAGGACGGCGCCTCCCTCACCGACTTGCGTGCTATATCCGTCCGGAAGGCGCAAGATCATCTCGTGAACGCCGGCGAGTTTTGCAGCCTCGATCACACTCGCGTCGTTACTTTTATTGAACCGACCGATATTTGCTGCGACGGTATCGGCGAACAATTCGACGTCCTGCGGCAGATACCCGACATACCGGCCGAATGAGCTTCGCGGCCAGGTCGACACGTCGGCGCTATCGAGGCGAACTGAGCCGGAGGACGGCGCCAGCACGCCGACAATCTGGCGCGCAAGCGTCGATTTTCCGGCACCCGAAGGACCTACAACGCCGAGTAGTTCGCCTGCCGGAACATTGAAGCTTATGTTGCACAGGATCCGTCGCGTGCTTGCCTGGACTGCATAGCTCACATTCTCGACGGACAATTCACCAGCGGGTTTCGGCAACGAAAGTCGCGGTTCGCCCTCCGGGATCGCCTTGAGAAGCGCGTCGACACGTCTGGAGGAATTGAGCGCAGATGCGACACTCCGCCAAGCACCCACAATCTGCTCGACCGGCTGCATTGCGCGACCAAGAAGGATCGAGGCCGCAAACATGGCGCCAACCGTTGTAGCACGTTCGATCACGAGATAGGCGCCAAGCCCAAGAATGACGGATTGAACGGACAGTCGGAGGAACCGGGTTAGGCTCGACATCGCCGCGGCGCGATCGCTTGCGACAACCTGGCGATCCAGCGCCAGACTGCGATCACGCCCCCACCTGTGGAGCAGGCCATCAAGCATTCCCATCGCCTGTATGGCCTCCGAGTTGCGAAGGCTCATGTCCGTGAAGCTGTAGCTTCTGGCCCCGGCTTCGTTGGCTTCCGCGAGCGGCGCGCGTACCCAGCGTTCATTCACGAGCGCGAGAAGCAGCAACGCTGCGGCTGAGGCAAGCGCAAATGCTCCCAACACCGGATGCAGGGCGAATATCACGGCAATATAGATCGGTGCCCAAGGGAGGTCGAAGATGGCATGAATTCCGGCGCCAGTGACGCACTGACGGAAATTGTCGAAATCGCGAAGATACTGGCTCTTTGGGGCCCCCGTCTTCAGCGACGCATCGACGATGGCGGAGATCACGCGTCCTGACATCTGCTGGTCAAGCCGGACAGACGCGCGCGCGAGAATCCGCGCCCGGACCATATCGAGGGCGGCGAGCGCGGCGAAGGCAGTCAACAACAAGACCGTAAGCATCACCAGCGTGATTATGCTCGCGCTCGAAACAACGCGATCATAGACCTGGAGCATGTAAAGCGGTCCGGCGAGATACAGCAGGTTGATTGCAAGGCTGAAGATTAAGGCTGTGGTGAAATAGCCCCTGCATGAATAGAGCAGATCCCGCAGTTCATTCTTGTGGCGACGGATCCTCAGCTCTGTTCGCGTTGGCTGATTGGCGATTTGCCTCTTATTGGAGAGCCCCAGCTTCATCTCGTTACTCCCCCACACTGCGATCCAGTCAGCCCGCTGCCGCCAATCGAATACATGCACATCGGCTCCGGCCCGATTCAGACTATGAAATCCGTTGTATGCAGTAACGGCGCACCAACCAGCTTGATGACAGCGTCGGTTCCGGCCTTATACCCGGCCGTATTGTCGTTGATGATCACATAGGTGCCCGCGTCACTACCGCTGGCGATGGTGACTTCAGCGGCACCATTCGCCTTTAGGTTCGCGTTGGTGAGAATGCTCGCGAGATCCGTCGCGAGGTCGCCGGTGATGCCGGCGGTCTTTGTCAAACCAGTCGTGAGGCCGTTGAGCACATGCCCAATCTGCAACTTGTCGACGCCTGTCGTGAAGTCGTTGATGGTGTCGAACGCAGCTACGCGCGAGTTTGCCAACGCGGTGTAGATAAATGTATCGCTTCCGTTGCCACCGGTGAGCGAGTCAGCCCCGCCGGCACCATTGATCTTGTCGTTTCCGTCGCCACCGATGAGCTGGTTGGCCGCCGAATTTCCGACCAGGGTATCGTTGCCACTACCTCCCGTGAGGTACTCAACGCCGGAGATCCAGCTGAATCCCGTCCCAATCTCGTTGGCCAAATTGACCGTGATGTCCGACGTTGTGCCGGCGTAGCTCAACATGTCGTTGGTACTGCCGAGAAGGTTCAACTCCACCTTCTCCACATTGGTTACCGTTCCCCCGGCAAGTCCTGTGATGGCTGAGCCAGTTACCACGACGTTGATGACATCGCTGCCTGACGTTCCGTTAATTTCCAGCGTATCGGTGCCGGCGCCGCCGTCGATGGTATCCACCCCATCGCCGACCTTGTAGATGATCAAATCGTTCCCCTCGCCGCCGACGATCACGTCGTTTCCGCCACCGCCGGTGATGGTGTCGTTGCCGGCGCCGCCGTCCAGGACGTTGACTTGAGTGTCTCCGGTAAGTTCATCCTTTCCCGACCCGCCGGTAACGTTCTCGACGCCTGCGATCGAGCTGAACCCTGTCGCATTCAACTGCAACAGGTTGACGGTCAGGCTGGATGTCGTGCCATCGTAGCTCAGCGTGTCTGCATTGCCTGCCCCAAGGTCGAGATACACGCGTTCGATGCCGGCGAGTGTGCCTCCCTCGAGCCTTGCCAGCGTGCTGCCGGAGGCGACAACACGGATGGCGTCGTTCCCGGCAGTTCCCGTGATGTAGAGGCTATCGGTGCCTGCGCCGCCGTCCATGGTGTCGGCTCCGTCGCCGACTTTGTACATGAACGCATCGTTTCCGGCTCCACCCTGGAGAATGTCGTTGCCGCCATTGCCAGTCAGGGTATCGTTTCCGCCGAGACCGCTCAATGTGTCGGCGAAAGGCGTGCCAGTCATGATATCGGGGCCGGATGTGCCCGTCTGATTGATGCCGCCCGAGTTGGTCGCCAGGCTTGCGGTGTCATCGACACCGGTAGCGCTGTTGCCGGCAAGATCCGTCAATGCGATCGACGCAGTTACGGTCCCGTCACTCAGCGCTGTCAGGTCGATAATATGCGGGCCATTGCCCAGCGCGTTTACCGTGACGGAGCCTCCGCCGCTACTCGTGAAGGTGACGCTCGCGGTCGCATCAGAGTCGACACCCGCAATCGTGTAGGCGACTGCACTCTTTCCGGCGGCATTGATTGTGGCCGGCGTGATGTCAATCGCGGCAGTCGGCGCGGAGTCAGCCGTGGTGTCAAGAGTAAAGTTGAAGCTTGTTGTCGCGGTATTCCCGGCGGTATCGGTGTCGGTCACCACCACGGTGTGCGTCCCGTTCGCGGCCGGAGCGACGTAGCTCGCCGAGGCCATGCCGCCGTCAATCGTATACATACGGGAGACGTCGGCCGCGGCTGCGCTCACAGTAAGACCGGCATTGCTGGTGACGTGGTCACTGTTTGAACTGCCGGTGTCGATAGTCAGCGCCAGGGCTGGGGTGGCAATAATGGTGTCCAGCGTGAAGCTGAGGCTGGCGGTTGCGATATTGCCGGCGGTGTCGGTGTCGGTCACCACCACAGTGTGGGCACCGCTTGCAGCCGGGACGACGTAGCTCGCCGAGGCCGTGCCGCCGTCAATCGCGTACATACGGACGACGTCGGCCGCGGCTGCGCTCACTGCCAGGCCGGCATTGCTCGTGATGTGGTCGCTGTTCGAGCTGCCGGTGTCGTTGGCAAGCGCCACCGTCGGGACGGCGATGGTCTTGTCCAGCGTGAAGCTGACGCTGGCCGTCGCGGTGCCTCCAGCCGTATTGGTGTCAGTCACCACCACGGTGTGGGCGCCGTCGGCGGTCGGCGCGACGTAGCTAGCCGAGCCAATCCCGCCGTCGATCGAGTAGGTCCGGGTCACGTCGGCTGCTGCCGCGCTTACCGAAAGCGACGCGTCCTTGGTGATGTGGTCGCTATTCGAGCTGCCGGTGTCGTTAGTCAACGCCACCGTTGGGGTCGCAATAGCATCCTGCAGCGTAAAGCTGATGCTGGCGCTGGCAATGTTGCCGGCGGTATCGGTGTCGGTCACCAGAACAGTGTGGGCACCATTGGCGCTCGGAGCAACATAGCTTGCCGAGCCCGTCCCGCCGTCGATCGAATAGGTCCTGGTAACGTCCGCAGCAGCCGTACTCACCGTAAGCGAAGCGTCGCTGGTGATCCCATCGCTGTTCGAGCTGCCGGTGTCGTGAGTCAGTGTCACCGTCGGAGTATCGATGCTGTTATCCAGCGTGAAGTCGATACTGGAGGTCGCAATATTGCCGGCGATATCGGTGTCGGTCACCACCACGGTGTGGGCGCCGTCTGCGATCGGGGCGGCGTAGCTTGCCGAGGCCGCACCGTCGACCGTGTAGACACGGGTGACGTCGGACGCAGGCGAGCTGACCGAGAGACCACCACTCTTGGTGATGTGGTCGCTACCGGAGGCACCGGTGTCATCGGTCAGCGCGACCGTCGGAGTCGCTATGGTGCCATCGAGAGTGAAGCTGATGCTGGCGGTCGCGGTATTGCCGGCGATATCGGTGTCGGTCACCACCACGGTGTGGGCGCCGTCGGCGGTCGGGGCGGCGTAGCTTGCCGAGGCCGCACCGTCGACCGTGTAGACGCGCGTGATGTCGACGGCGGCCGCACTGACCGTAAGCGCGGCATTGCTCGTAATGCCGTCACTGTTTGAGCCGCCGGTATCGCTGGTCAACACTACCGTCGGGGTATCGATGCTGTTGTCCAGTGTGAAGTCGATACTGGCTGTCGCAATATTGCCGGCGATATCGGTGTCGGTCACAACCACGGTGTGGACGCCGTCCGCGGTCGGCGCGACATAACTCGACGAAGCCGTACCGTCGACCGTGTAAACGCGGGTGACGTCAGCCGTGGCCGCGCTCACCGTCAGGGTGGCGTCCTTGGTGATGTGGTCGCCGCCCGAGCTGCCGGTGTCGATGGTCAGCGCCACTGTCGGGGTATCGACGCTATTATCCAGCGTGAAGTCGATGCTGGCGGTCGCGATATTGCCGGCGGTGTCGGTGTCGGTCACCACCACGGTGTGTGCGCCGTCCGCGGTTGGCGCGACATAGCTCGCCGACGCCGTGCCGCCGTCGATGGCGTACATACGAGCGACGTCAGCCGCTGCCGCACTCACCGCCAGGCCGGCATTGCTGGTGATGTAGTCGGTTCCCGAGCTGCCGGTGTCGCTGGCAAGCGCCACCGTCGGGGCATCGATGCTGTTGTCCAGCGTGAAGCTGATACTCGCAGTGGCGCTGCTGCCAGCCGTATTGATGTCAGTCACCACCACGGTGTGGGCACCATCGGCGGTCGGCGCGACGTAGCTTGCCGAGACAGTCCCGCCGTCGATCGAGTAGGTACGGGTAACGTCCGCCGCAGCCGCGCTCACCGCCAGAGTGGCGTCCTTGGTGATGTGGTCGCTGCCTGAGGTACCGGTGTCATTCGCGAGGGCCACGGTCGGCGTAACGATAGCATTCTGCAGCGTAAAGCTGGTGCTGGCACTCGCAATATTGCCGGCGGCATCGGTGTCGGTCACCAGCACGGTGTGAGTGCCGTCCGCCGTCGGAGCAATATAGTCGGCCGAGGCGGTCCCGCCGTCGATCGTGTAGGTCCTGGTAACGTGCGCCGGAGCCGCGCTCACCGTGAGCGAAGCGTCGCTCGTGATCCCGTCGCTGTTGGAGCTGCCGGTGTCGTTGGTCAGCACCACCGTCGGGGTATCAATGCTGTTATCCAGGGTGAAGTCGATGCTGGCGGTCGCAACATTGCCCGCGGTATCGGTGTCGGTCACCACCACGGTGTGGGCACCGTCTGCCGTCGGAGCGGTATAAGCCGTAGCGGCCGTGCCGCCGTCGACCGAATAGGTCCGGGTGACATCGGCTGCGGCGAGGCTGACGCTTAAGGCCGCGTCCTTGGTAATGCCATCGCTACCGGAGCTGCCGGTGTCGTTGCCGAGTGCCACCGTCGGGGTGGCGATCGTGTTGTCCAGCGTGAAGTCGATGCTGGCGGTCGCAATATTGCCGGCGGTATCGGTGTCGGTCACCACCACGGTGTGGGCACCGTCCGAGGTGGGGGCGACGTAGCTCGCCGAGGCCGCACCGTCGACCGTGTACACGCGCGTGACGTCGGCCGCAGTCGCGCTCACCGTGAGCGCGCCGCTCTTGGTAATGCCATCGCTGTTCGAGCCGCCGGTGTCGCTGGTCAGCACTACCGTCGGGGTATCGATGCTGCTGTCCAGGGTGAAGTCGATGCTGGCAGTCGCAACATTGCCCGCGGTATCGGTGTCGGTCACCACCACGGTGTGGGCGCCGTCCGCCGTCGGGGCGACATAGCCTGCCGAGGCCGCACCGTCGACTGTGTAGACGCGTGTGACGTCGCCCGCAGCCGCGCTCACCGTGAGCCCACCACTCTTGGTGATGTGATCGCTGCCCGAGCTGCCGGTGTCGCCGGTTAACACCACCGTCGGGATATCGATGCTGTTGTCCAGCGTGAAACTGGTGCTGGCAGTCGCGATATTGCCGGCGGTATCGGTGTCGGTCACCACCACGGTGTGAGCACCGTCCGCGATCGGGGCGACAAAGCTTGCCGACTCCGCACCGTCGACCGTGTACACGCGCGTGACATCGGCCGCGGCTGCGCTCACCGTCAGCGCAGCATTGCTGGTGATGCCGTCACTGTTTGAGCTGCCGGTATCGCTGGCGAGCGCCACCGTCGGGGTATCGATGCTGTTGTCCAGCGTGAAGCTGATGCTAGCGGTCGCGGTGCCTCCAGCCGTATTGGTATCGGTCACCACAACGGTGTGAATGCCGTCCGCGGTCGGGGCGACGTAGCTTGCCGACTCTGCGCCGTCGACCGTGTAGACGCGCGTGACGTCGGCCGCGGCCGCGCTCACCGTCAGGGTGGCGTCCTTGGTGATGAGGTCGCTACCGGAGGTACCGGTGTCATCGGTCAGCACGACCGTCGGCGTGGCAACAGAATTCTGTAGCGCGAAACTGACGCTCGCGGTCGCAATATTGCCGGCGGCGTCGGCGTCGGTCACCACCACGGTGTGGGCGCCGTCCGCCGTCGGGGCGACATAGCTTGCCGAATCCGCGCCGTCGACCGTGTACACGCGTGTGACGTCCACCGCGGCCGCACTCACGGTCAGCGCAGCATTGCTGGTGATGCCATCGCTGTTCGAGCTGCCGGTGTCGTTGGTCAGCACCACTGTCGGAGTATCGATGCTGTTGTCCAGCGTGAAGTCTATGCTGGCAATCGCAACATTGCCGGCGGTGTCGGTGTCGGTCACCACCACGGTGTGGGCGCCGTCCGCCGTCGGGGCGACATAGCCTGCCGAGGCCGCACCGTCGACTGTGTAGACGCGTGTGACGTCGGCCGCAGCTGCGCTCACCGTAAGCGCACCGCTCTTGGTGATGTGATCGCTGCCCGAGCCGCCGGTGTCGCTGGTTAACACTACCGTCGGTGTATCGATGCTGTTGTCCAGGGTGAAGTCGATGCTGGCGGTCGCAATATTGCCGGCGGTGTCGGTGTCGGTCACCACCACGGTGTGGGCGCCGTCGGCGGTTGGCGCGACATAGCTTGCCGAATCCGCACCGTCGACCGTGTACACGCGCGTGACGTCGGCCGCAGCCGCGCTCACTGCCAGGCCGGCGTTGCTCGTGATGTGATCGCTGCCCGAGCTGCCGGTGTCGCTGGCAAGAACCACCGTCGGGGTATCGATGCTGTTGTCCAGCGTGAAGTCTATGCTGGCAATCGCAACATTGCCGGCGGTATCGGTGTCGGTCACCACCACGGTGTGGGCGCCGTCGGTCGTCGGGGCAACATAGCTTGCCGAATCCGTGCCATCGACCGTGTAGACGCGTGTGACGTCGGCCGCGACCGCGCTCACCGTCAGCGCAGCATTGCTGGTGATGCCGTCACTGTTTGAGCTGCCGGTATCGCTGGCGAGCGCCACCGTCGGGGCTTCGATGCTGTTGTCGAGCGTGAAGTCGATGCTGGTGGTCGCGACATTGCCCGCGGTATCGGTGTCGGTCACCACCACGGTGTGGGCGCCGTCCGCCGTCGGAGCGACGTAGCTTGCCGAATCTGCACCGTCGACCGTGTACACGCGCGTGACATCGGCCGCGGCTGCGCTCACTGCCAGGCCGGCGTTGCTCGTGATGTGATCGCTGCCCGAGCTGCCGGTGTCGCTGGCGAGCACCACCGTCGGGGCTTCGATGCTGTTGTCCAGCGTGAAGCTGATGTTGGCGTTGGCCGCGACGCCAGCCGTATTGGTGTCAGTCACCACCACGGTGTGAATACCGTCCGCGGTCGGGGCGACGTAGCTTGCCGACTCCGCACCGTCGACCGTGTAGACGCGCGTGACGTCGGCCGCGGCCGCGCTCACCGTCAGGGTGGCGTCCTTGGTGATGTGGTCGCTACCGGAGGTACCGGTGTCATCGGTCAGCACGACCGTCGGCGTGGCAACAGAATTCTGCAGCGTGAAACTGACGCTCGCGGTTGCAATATTGCCGGCGGTGTCGGTGTCGGTCACCACCACGGTGTGGGCACCGTCCGCGATCGGGGCGACGTAGCTCGCCGAGGCCGCGCCGTCGACTGTGTAAACGCGCGTCACGTCGGCCGCAGCCGCGCTCACTGTCAGCGCAGCATTGCTGGTGATGCCATCGCTGTTCGCGCTGCCGGTGTCGTTGGTCAGCACCACTGTCGGGGTATCGATGCTGTTGTCGAGCGTGAAGTCGATGCTGGCAATCGCAATATTGCCGGCGGTATCGGTGTCGGCCACCACCACGGTGTGGGCGCCGTCCGCCGTCGGGGCGACATAGCCTGCCGAGGCCGCACCGTCGACTGTGTAGACGCGTGTGACGTCGGCCGCAGCCGCGCTCACTGTCAGCGCAGGATTGCTGGTGATGCCATCGCTGTTCGAGCTGCCGGTATCGCTGGCGAGCGCCACCGTCGGGGCTTCGATGCTGTTGTCGAGCGTGAAGTCGATGCTGGTGGTCGCGACATTGCCCGCGGTGTCGGTGTCGGTCACCACCACAGTGTGGGTGCCGTCGGCGGTCGGGGCAGCATAGCTCGCCGAATCCGCACCGTCGACCGTGTACACGCGCCTGACGTCAGCTGCAGCCGCGCTCACCGTGAGCGCGCCGCTCTTGGTGATGCCGTCACTGTTTGAGCTGCCAGTGTCGCTGGCGAGCGCCACCGTCGGGGTTTCGATGCTGTTGTCCAGCGTGAAGTCGATACTGGCGGT
>NZ_JBVVPT010000039.1:0-57354 GCF_055811715.1 Bradyrhizobium sp. WSM4872
ACCGTAACGGCCAGCGCAAAATAGAGATCAAACCACAGCGCCGAGGCCGACCAGAACGTCGCAAGCCCGACCGGCTTCTCCGGGGCTTGAAAGAGATTGCCGGCAAATACATACCAAAACGCCATCGCCAATGCCGTCCAAAGAATTGACGACGCAAAGAACAACTTTGGTCGAGGGAAGAATGAAACGAACATACTCGCTGTCCTTTATCGACTCAGAACTTCAGCTCAGAAGATGAACACACCGCGGCCGCTGGCCACCACCGGTCGGCAAGCGTTATCGGCGATCTGGGCATTGGCGGTGTGGTAGGAAGCCTCGGGTGGAGAACGGCTCGCTCAACCAATAAGCAAAATCCTTCGGGCCGCATCCTGCATCCGCCGAGGGCGGAGGTTGTGTTTCGCATGCTCTGTCGACGCGGGACACAGCGGCATCTGCGACGAACGGGTCAGCATCTGCAGGACATTGATTCAATCGAATAGTCATCTGATCTCTCGGAGCCAGTGGGTGCAACACGAGCATGGTCGTAACGGGGTCTTTAGTGGCGGCACGGGACAAGAGCAAGAGTTTTGCAAACCGCTTCATTCTTCTCACTTGCGGTGTGGCTTGCGACGATCTGACTTGCGTGCGCTTACTCCGCTGAAATCAGCGGTCGCAATCTATGCTCGCACCCGAAGGTGGATTGCGACGCTGTTGGAGATGATCTGCAGCGCAACCTGACGCAGCGTTCGGTTCACGCATTTCTTTCAGCGCAAATGTTGCGATGCAGTTACAGCAATTCGCGCGGACGTTGTTACGACGCATGAGGCTCGGGGCACTGAAGAGATGAGAGTAGAAATGAAAAACTTATTGCTTGCGACTGTGAGCATTGTGGGGCTTGGCGCGTTGGTGCCCGCATTCGGCGCGGATCTGGCTGCGCAGCCGGCCAAGCCTCTCTACACCAATGCCCCGCGGCCGTCGCGGCTGCAATCTACGGCTGGAGCGGCTACAACGTCGGTATGAACGGCGGCTTGGCCTCAAGCTCGAATTGCTGGGATTCCGATGGCGGTAAGCCTGAGGGCTGTCATGATGCGACCGGCGGAAGCGTGGGTGGCCAGATCGGCTATCGATGGCAGATGGGCCCGATCGTGCTTGGTCTTGAAGGCCAGGGGAACTGGGCTGATTTGACCGGCTGGAATCCCAGCGCTGCTTTTTTGGATATCAACCAGACCAAGATTGATGCGTTCGGCCTGGTAAAGGGCAGATCGGTTATGGCTTCGACAACGTACTGCTTTAGGCCAAAGCGGCGCCGCGGTGACGAGCAACACGTTTCGGATCATCTGGACGACGGGCGAGCTGGGTGGAGAAAGCAAGCACGTTCTTTGGGGCGGCGCGTTGGCAGCCGGTATCGAGTACGGCTTCGCACCGAATTGGTCGGTTGGGTCCGAGTACGCACACCTGTTCATGCGGCCTGCCATGGTCAGCTTCACCGAGCCCGCTGGTGGGATCGACCGCGTCCGCCAAGATTTGGATCTTCTGACTGCACGGCTCAACTATAAGTTTGGCGGCCCGATTCTTCTCAAATATTGATCTATCGTTCAAAAGGTAGATAAGGCCTTGGCCCATGGGCCGGGGCCTATTTTGGTGCGCCAGGCATGGCGCGGAGCGCCGCGACTGGCGCGGTTGACCGGCTTTCAATTGTGCATAACTTTCTCCGCTTGAGCTGATCCGCCGATCAGCAAAATCTTGAAGAATCACTTGTGATTCCTTGCTGAGCACCTGATGCGCGAGGGGGTGCTCTATGGGGCTCACATTGAGGGATCGATCGGCAAAAGGCCGTTTGCGATTTGTAGGCGGTGAATGTTGGATTGATCGAGAGACTAGTGGATGCCAGTCTAGGGACGCGCGGCTCGGCGACAGATTCCGCTGCTCACGCAGATTGGAAGCGCCATCGGACAAAGTATTCCGCTCGTCTGCCAATTGGGCGAATACCAAGGCAGCTTATCGCTTCTTCTCTAATGACCAGGTCAGCGAAGCGGACATTCTGGCGGGCCACTTTCAATCGGCGCGTGAGCGCACGATTGCCGCCGGCGGTCCGGTTCTAGTGCTCGATGATACGACCCAGTTCAGCTATCAAAGATAGAACTCCGACCGATCGGAATCACGAAGAGCATAAACAGCGGCCGGGGACAAGGCGGGCTGCCTGAGCTCGCACACGGTTTGCGGCATCCTGATGCACTCGAGCCTGGCGGTGACGACTGAAGGGCTCCGCCTGGGCTGGCCGCCGTCAAATTCCGGACCCAGAAGAAATTCAAGGGGCCGCCGCGCTCAAGAAGACTAGGATCCAGATTCAATTGAGCCAATATGCGACGAGAGCGGCAAGATGCGCAGCGGCCAAGAAATTCCGGCCGAGCTTGTCGCACCGCGGGGCGATGCGCCGGAAGTCCTTGAGCCTGCAAAAGCAGTGTTCGAGACGTTTCGGCCTTTGTAGGCGCATTTGTTGAAGCGCTGGACGACAACACGGTTACATTTATTGGGGATTACGGGTTTCGCGCCGCGACGAACGATTTCGCCGCGAAGCTTGTCGCCGTCATACCCTTTGTCGGCGAGGAGCGCACTGATAGGTGGCGCGAGCGCCAGGACATCGGGAGCCGCTGCGATATCGACATCCTGGCCTGCCATCAGATGCAGGACGACCGGCCGGGAAAGGGATTGCTCAGCGTATGGAGTTTCGTCGTGCGGCCTGCGCGCGAGCGGCCGATTGCTTGATTGTGCTCCCCCCTTTTCCGTCGGACGCACACCGGTGAGCTTTAACCGAGGTCAAATCGAGCTACAGCACAACACCATCTTCGCCAGGCTTGGCCAGCGGTTCGAAGATTGCGCACCATCGTCCTCGCTTGGCCCAGCGATGAAGCGATTCGTAGATCGTCGTGTAAGGGCCATTGCTGTGGAAGGAAAATAGAAAACAGCAAGTGTGAATATGGTTGGCTGCGTCAACCGATCGGCGGAGCGGCGAGGAGGCGGTTTGATCGGCCGCAGTTCATCGGGCCGTTGCTTTCGCTGCAACAGGGTTAGGGTTGGTGGGGTATAGTATGTTGCAAGCCCTAGTCCGCCCTGAAGGAAATTCAGCAGTCCGTCGACCGTTCGAATACGCCAAGCACGACGCTGCACGGTCCTGTGAAATATCCG
The DNA here is from genome assembly GCF_055811715.1 of Bradyrhizobium sp. WSM4872. Taxonomy (NCBI): domain Bacteria; kingdom Pseudomonadati; phylum Pseudomonadota; class Alphaproteobacteria; order Hyphomicrobiales; family Nitrobacteraceae; genus Bradyrhizobium; species Bradyrhizobium sp. WSM4872. Next base: position 3,166 of record NZ_JBVVPT010000039.1, read on the forward strand.
CGACGTGCCGCTAAGTCCCGATCTATCTCAGTTTAGGCAGGAGCCTCAAAATGTTCGACGACTGGCCTTGAGCGGCCAGGCGAACAGCGCCGGCCACGCAGCTGTGTCGGTTCTTGCACAATCGATGTCACCGCTTGCGCGCCGCAGCCGACCTGCAGCACCAGACCATTATCCAGGCGCCGACAAATGCAAAAAATCACAAGCCAGAAGAAGTCTCCGCGTGCATTAGTCGCGGGTGCCATGCAGATCGCACGTCTGCTACAACATCCGGTAGATGCCAGCGCTGACGAATCGGCGGAAGAAGAACGCGATCGCGGTCATTGACTTGCGGGTTGGTCGGACCTCGACCTGCTTTGCAGGGTGGCGGCAACCAAGCTGGCCAGCACCCTGCGCTCTGACATCGCCGACATCGCTCGCCAAGCGCTGATGCGGCTCGACCAAGAGATCATCTGTGCCGCGGGCAGCCTGCAATGGCGTGAGCCAACAACCGCGGAAACGGACGAACTCCTAGTGAAGCGTCAAGGCGGTGTCGACAGCATGACGTGAGTCGGCGGGACCACTGACCCGGACCCCGACTGACCACAGCTTCACCTTTCCGCCACTGGAAGACCATAAGCTAATCGCAGCGCTTCGGCACGACTAGATCAGCGCACCCTGCGTCGTCCCGTGCGCTCTCATCTGGAATGGCTCCGACCGCCCCAGCGCGGCGTGACACAAGGTGCTTCCACATGACAATTTGAATTTTGGAAGTTCTTGCTTGGTGGTCGCGCGACCATTGGAATGTTTGTGTACTCGGTCGCGACCTTGGAGACGTATGTTTTTTTCTTCCTTTCACGGTTGACAGTTTTCTCTTGTCCTCCATACGAAAGCATGGTCCCAGTTTGCGCGTAATACTCGGCCGCGTCCAATCGGATTTCCCTTCGCCTAGTTGATGGAACGTATCGAAAATGAGCCACGCTTCGGAAGTGTCAGTTGAGCGGGTCACGATCCCAATCTTGCAGCGGTGGAAGCAGGAGCGGCGGCGTGTCACCATGACCACCGCCTACGATGCGGTTACGGCAGGCATCGCCGACCCCATCGTCGACATCATTCTTGTGGGCGACAGCGTTGGCAATGTCTGTCTCGGATTCGACAACACGTTGCCGGTCAGCATGGCAATGATGAACCATCATCTGGAGGCTGTTGCACGCACAAGGCCCCGCGCCCTGCTCGTGGCCGATCTGCCGTTTCTTAGCTTTCACCTTGGTGCGGAGGAGACGATACGCAACGCTGGAGGGTTCCTGCAGCGAGGCGCAGATGCTGTGAAACTCGAGGGCGGGGCCAAGCGCGTGGAAATGGTGCGTGCCTTGGTCGATTGCGAAATTCCTGTCATGGGCCATCTCGGCCTCACCCCGCAAAGCGTCAATGTCATGGGCGGATTCAAGGTGCAGGGCCGGAACGCCGATGACGCTTTACGGCTGCTCGATGACGCTCACCGTCTGCAGGAGGCCGGATGCTTCGCGTTGGTGCTTGAAGGCATTCCGGCCGAGCTAGCCCAGCGAGCGACCGAATCGCTATCGATACCAACCATCGGAATCGGCGCGGGTCCCGACTGCTCGGGCCAAGTGCTCGTATTCCATGACGTGCTGGGGCTAACCATAGGTCATCGGCCCAAATTCGTTCGCGCTTATGCAGATGGTTTTCAGATGTTACAAGAGGCGCTCTCGCGCTGGGCTGCCGATGTCCGCACCGGTGCGTTCCCGGCGCCGCAGGAGTGCTATAGGCTTCCTGAAAGCCTGAGTGACATTATCGCAACCTGGGCTCCTCCCAACCCAACCTGATGTAAGGTGCAACGATGCAGACGATTACCACGGTCGCTGAGCTTCGTCGTGAGCTAGCGAAGGCTTGCAGCGCGGGCAAACGCGTCGGGTTAGTGCCTACAATGGGGTATTTGCACGATGGCCATCTGGCCCTGGTCGAGGCGTGCCGAGCGCAATGCGATGTCACCGTCGTTAGCATTTTCGTCAATCCGGCTCAGTTCGGACCAAACGAGGATCTCAGCAGCTATCCTCGCGATTTCGTGCGCGATGAAAAATTGTGCCGCGACGCCGGTGTTGAGATTGTGTTCGCGCCGGGTGTACAGGAAGTCTATCCGGCTCAATTCGAGACCTTCGTCGAGCCGGGCGAACTGGCGAAACCACTCTGCGGGGCTTTCAGGCCTGGGCATTTTCGGGGCGTGGCGACCGTCGTGTGCAAGCTGTTCAACATGGTGCATCCGGCCGTCGTGTTTTTCGGGCAAAAGGATTTTCAGCAATGCGCGGTCGTGCGTCGCATGGCGACAGATCTCAATCTTCCCATCAAGATCGTCACCGTGCCAACCGTTCGGGAACCGGACGGGCTCGCGATGAGCAGCCGCAATCGGTATCTCAGCAAGGAAGAACGTCGGCGAGCCGTTGCCATCAGTCGTGGACTGTTCGCCGCGGCGGAAGAATTCCGCGCAGGAGTGCGCGAGGTGGAGAAGCTGATTGCGATCGCCGAGCGGCAACTTGAGACAGTTGATCGGCTGCAATATCTTGAACTTGTCGACGGTGATACGCTCAAGCGCGCCGAGAGTCCCCTGCGGTTTCCGGCGGCGCTCTGTGTCGCAGCCTACGTTGGTTCGACCCGACTGATTGACAACGTCCTACTGGGACTACCAACTCCGTAGCGCAATTCAGAACCAAATCGATAAACCTATCTTCTCGTCATAATCCACGGGTCGGCCGACCGATTCACCTGTTCAGGCCGTGGGCCCAACCCAGCGATTTGAGACGGTGCAGGTCCGGGATTTGAGCGTCGGGCATCCGCGACCCTTGTTCCGCCGACGCAGCGCAAACCTTAGCATCTGGATGTGGGTCGGACATGGATTTAGCGATGAAGGGCTGGGTGCGCAAAGTTCAAGCCGCTCAGCGTCGTCAGACCAGAACTGCCCCGATTTTGAACGAATATGAACCTTACTCGTGAGTGGAGGGGCGTGAATTGTCTCTCCCGAGCAGCACAGAACTTTCCGTGCTGTCCTCCCTGAGCCAGAGCGGCGAGTTGGGCGATGGCGGATCGCGAGATCCGGAGCGCCTTGTCTGGGATTAGGATCGTCCCTATGAGGGGGATACGGCCTGGATTATGCGTCGATGTGAGAGGTTCTGACGAACTAGCCGGACTCGGCTCTGCTTTATGTGCTACCGAAATCATTGGCCTTTGCCATGTCAAACACCATGGACGTGGAAGCGAGGAATTCGCGATGTCGCAGATGAATAGCGCCCGATTCACGGACGATCCGCGCTCGTTATTGCGCTCCAACCTTGATGAGCTTGAGCAGCGCATAAATGGGGCTTGTATGCGGGCTCGCCGCAGCCGTTCAGAAGTTCGTGTTTTGCCTGTCAGCAAGACCGTACCCGCCGCGATTATCCGTATCGCATCCGAACTCGGCCTTTGCGAGTTCGGCGAGAACAAGGTCCAAGAGGCGGAGAGCAAGGTCCGCGATTTGGCCGACCTGTCGTTGAACTGGAGTATCATCGGTCACCTCCAGACGAACAAAGTGAAATCGATGGTCAAGTTCGCGAACGAGTTTCATGCGTTGGATACCTTGAGATTGGCCGAAGCGCTCCAGGCCCGCCTGAGCGCCGAAGGCCGGCATCTCGACGTGTTCGTCCAAGTCAACACCTCGGGTGAGGTGAGCAAATACGGTCTGCTGCCCCACGAGGTAGAGGATTTTGTTCTTCGGCTGTCCGACTATCCAGCCCTTGTCCCTCGCGGCTTGATGACTCTCGCCGTCCTGAGCGGAGAGGCGGACAAGGTTCGCGAATGTTTCAAGTTGCTGCGCGGGGTTCGAGACGCACTCCGCGATAGAACATCGACGCGACTTGATCTCCTCTCAATGGGGATGACAAGCGACTTCGAGATAGCAATCGAGGAAGGTGCCGATGTCATAAGAGTTGGTCAGGCGATATTCGGACCTCGGCCGACCAAGGACGGACAGTATTGGCCAGGGCTTCCTCTCCCCACCAGCGCGCTATCCGAGTGAGGCCGCGGGACCTGCCGCGAGTTCTGTTTCGTCCGTCGCCTGCCAACAGCAGAGTAAAATCACCACACCAATGCTACCAAGTCGCCCCGTCACGATCGGCATGACGCCCCTTGTGAGCTGACCAGGCTCGATGGCGGACCCACTTTAAGTCGACACGCCGGAGCCTCGCCGATTGCAGGCGGGCCGCCCAACGGAAAACACGGCAAATTTCTCCGCGACCAGGAACACTAAGGTGCGCCGCGAGGTTCTTCTGCGTCTGGGATAGGGCTTGCGGAGTTCTCTTCCATGGTGAACGCCTCGCGCAACTGTCTCCGTGAGCAGGGCTCGGTGGGTCACTGAGATATTCGATTGTTAGCCTGCCCTAAAGATACGTTAGGGTGCTGGCTTCGCAGAAGCAGGGATTTGCCGTCCCATATCGATGAGCTCGAGCGCTCCATCTCTTGACGCCCGCATCAAATCGAGCGCACGCGCGTGGCCGGGCAACGAAGCCGCCGCGCCGAATATAATGGCACACCGGGTTCGCATTGGGTGAACCCGGACGGGGCAATGTCCGGTGCGTGAACGCAACGCTACGATGCGTTGCCGCAATCAAAACCCCAAATTAATTGATGCCCTGGGTCGAGGTTAATTCTGGAACCGAGATTCGAGCGTGCAAGCGAGCAGGAACCTTCTGCTTTTCAGCCTCCGCGCCCCACCGATCAAAATTCATGGTTTGCCGGATCTTATCGCTAGAGCATTGGACATGACACTGGACGTGCAAGAGATGGACTGCGAGAGCGCCTGGAGAAGCTCTACGCGAAGTGCCGCCCACGGCGTTTCGCTCGTTTTGAACCAGAGCGGAGGGAAGCGAGACCGCTGGCGCGCGTGAGCGAACTCTACGGACGCTCGCATACGAGTCGCTTGACGAGAGGGAGGCAAGACCTTTCAAGCCGCACGTTGTGTTCGTCGATCGAGAAACTCGCATTCTGCCAGGTCGAAGCCAAGAGGCCGATAGTTGAGCTTGCTCTAGGCGGCCAACAGACTTTCTTGCGCGATCCTGGGAGTTGAAGAGTGACGTTAAGCCTTGCGGTCAAAGTTGCCGACTATGTCGCGCAGTTGCAGGCCCTGAACGAAGACGACCGTCTTCGCTGCCTCAAGCCGCGCAGTGGGGCAGATTTCACATCGAGAATGATTATTTGGCGCTGGCGAGCGCGCCGCGCATGAAAAAGGCTGTCACGGCCACGCTCGAGGCGGGCATCCCGGTCGGGGCCGGCGGGTCGCGGCTCCTGCGTGGCAATTGCGAAGAACAGTCTAGGCGGAAGCAGCTCGGTTCTTTGGGGCGGAGGCGCGCTTTTTTTCCCGCGGGCTATCTCGCAAATCTTGCAGCCTGACAACGCTGCCCCAGCGGGGTGATCTGCTTGTTCTCGATTCTCTTGTGCACGCAAGTGTTCATGAAGGGGCGCGTGCTGGCCGGGCCGAGTTTCCTCTAAGCGCCCACAATGATACTCAATCGGTCGAAAGCACAATTTGTGACTGGCGGGCCACGGGTGGAATGGGCCGCGTCTGGATCGTGGTTGAAAGTGTCTACAGCATGGATGGCGATTTCGCCCCGCTCAAAGAGCTGATCGCGATCGCGGATCGATATGATGCGTTTGTCGTAGTGGATGAGGCCCATGCCACGCGCGTTTACGGGGAGCAGGGTCGAGGGCTCACCGCGCCTTATGAAAGGCGCGAGAACCTCTTGGTTGTCCATACCTGCGGCAAAGAACTGGGAGTGGCCGGGGCGCTTGTCTCGTGGCCTCGGGCGTGCTGCGCGACTTCATCGTCAATCGTTGCCATCCATTCATCTTCGCCACCGCGCCCTCACCATTGATGGCCGTCGCCGTGCGGGAGGCACTCTTCATCCTGCGGGAGGAACCAAAGCGACAGCAGCGGCTGGCCAAGCTGATCGCGTTCACGCATCGAGAGATTGGCGCGCCCAGTGGGCGAAGTTCCTCGGAGTCGCAGATCGTGCCCTATCCTGGGCGACAACGCGCGTGCGATGCGGCTCGCATCGAGACTGCAGGCGCGCGGTTTCGATATTCGCGCAATCCGGCCGCCGACTGTGCCGGCGGGCACGGCTCGTCTGCGAATTTCACTGACGCCTGCGGAGGCTGACGTGCGTGCAATGCTCGATGCTATGTTCGAGGAGACAAGAGATGGAGCTCGAGCAACAGGTCGTGGTGACCGATGCGGAGTACCGGATGAGATAGACGTTTTTGCGGCCGGGCTCACCCATCTCTTCGGTGCAATCCTGCTGCGAACCGATTCAGGCCGGCGTGGCAATAGGCAGTGAAGGGGCTCCAGAACTTAGACGCCTCTCGTGCTTTGCTCAGGCAGACCCAGAAGCCTCGAGGCTTGTGAGATGAAAGCTTTGCAATCTCCTGATTAGCTGCGGAATTCGGCAACGACCTGCCCAGCATTGCGGAAATTCGGCTCAGAGTCCGGGCAACATAGGACGCAAAGATGAAGACTTCCGGCCGACCAAGGTCGGAGCGGACAAGGTGCGTTCAGGGCTCGGCGCGTTTATTGAAGAGACGAGAGGTGAAGCTCGATGAGTCAGCGGATCGTGGTGACAGGCACAGACACCGGAATCGGGAAAACGGTGTTTTCCGCGGGCCTCGCCGATCTCCTTGGCGCCAACTATTGGAAACCGATTCAGGCCGGTCTCGAAGGAGAGACTGATGCCGAACTTGTCGCGCGGCTCGGCGGTCTCTCGCCCGATCGCATCATGCCGGAGCTTTACCGACTTCGCACTCCCGTTTCGCCACGTCAGTCCGCTGAAATTGACGGAGTTCGCATTGAGCCAGATTCGCTCAATGTGCCAGACACCGGGGAGCGACCGTTGGTGATTGAGGGCGCTGGCGGCCTGATGGTGCCGCTCAGGGGCGATACACTCTACATTGATGTGTTCGAGCGATGGCGACTTCCAATCGTGCTTTGCGTGAGCACGGCACTTGGCACCATTAATCATTCGTTGCTGTCGATAGAGGCTCTGCGAAAACGCCAGATCCCCATTCTTGGGATAGCCTTCATTGGGGAACCCAATCCTGAGACCCAGATCGCAGTTCGCGAGATTGGGCGGGCGCGTTGGCTAGGGCGATTGCCCTGGCTGTCTCCCCTCGCGGCAGACACGCTGCAGGCCGCGTTCAAAACCGCTTTCCATGCCGATCAATTCAAGCAATGACGACGAAGCCGAAGTCGCCGATCTGGCACCCGTTCACACAACATGCGCTCCAAGAGGAGATGACAAAAGTTGTGCGGGGAGATGGCGCTTATCTCCGCACCGCTGACGGTCGCCGAATTATCGATGCTATATCATCCTGGTGGGTGGTGACCCACGGTCACTGCATTCCACATGTCGTGAGCGCCAACCAGGAACAGGCAGGCAAGCTCAACCAGATCATCTTCGCAGGCTACACCCACGAACCGGCGGAGGAGCTTGCTGCGCAACTCTTGGAGCTCGCAGGGGGATCATTCTGCTTCACGACGCCAAGGCACATACCGCTGCGATGAAGCCCGCCTTCCTACGGTACCTGCACGACAATGGCTATCACGTCGTTCAACATCGTTCCGACGGCGCCGCTGCAGAGGAATGCCGATACGCCTTGATGGCGGAATGTCACGATGGCGCAGATTGGATATAATCCCGAACCAACTAAGCCGTCCTTCATGCTAGCCGGTGCAATGATGAAGGCGGAATCGCGCCTGAGCCGGCAAGCTCCCGTCATAGGAATGTAGGAAAGTGACGTAAGTCACTTCAGACGTCTGCCTCATCCGTGCCGTTTACGCGCCGACAGGAGTGGTAGGCGCGCATAGCCGCTACGAATCGTCCTCGTGCAGCACTTCCTGATTTTGGGATGGCAGAAGCCTACCGCTTATGCCTGAGCGATCTTCCGCGACGTTCTCACGGAGTAACGCGTGTCCGCAAGCATAGAACAGTCTTTCAACAAACAGATCGTAAAGTGATCCAAGTGAACGATAGAAACGTCTCGCGCGATACGGCCCGACGATGCTCTCAAAGCATTTAACGGCAATGCGATGGCAGGCGGTGAACCCGGCTCATCAGGACGGGATGTTGTCTATTCGAAGAACACGAGAGAAGCCGGCCTCAATCGCGAGCTCAACGACCAAGTTGCACGCGTTCGTCGGGCGTCCGTGATGTTCTTCATCGGCGCGGCAACAAATGGCGCGTCCGATGAGAAATTAGAAAAACTGATTATCTAAACACTACCGAAAACAGTGTGCCATGGACTCGCGTGTTCCACGATTCTCTGAGAGCATAGATGCCAGCAATGACGGCGGTAGGGACGCTCATGATCCCCAACAACAGCTTCGACAAGGTGAGTAATTCAGTTATTCCCGCGGACGGATGAGCGTTTTTTCCGCCACGCGCGCAACCACCGTCATGGGGCCGTCAAATGTGATTGATCGAGACTGGATCCGGCAAATCGCGGGTCCGCCTGCCGTTCGAGCTTTCTACGAGGGGGGAGAGTAGACCCTAATCCGTGAGCCTGTTCGCAAGCGGTTAGCCTCGCTCCTGTAACGTCCGCGCATGAACACGATCCGCCCGATGTTGGGCGACACGCAAGTCCAAAGAAGAGAGAGACTGCTCCGTGCGATCATCACGATGTTCGGCAAGTTATCTTTCGAGTTTCCCAGATATTTTAGCTTAGCTAGGAGCGACACAAAGACGCTATCACCGCGGTGTGAACTAAACGTCATCTGACCTTCAACCCTGCGGCATATCTGTTTTGGATCGGGTGCTGCGGCAGGCTCCTGCCCCGATGCCGCCGCTGGACCAGGTCGTACATTGGTAAAACTTGAAAGAGGATGTGACATGGTGACCACGCGTGAAGTCTCTAACGGCGACGCTACAACGGTGACTCACATGGTTGCCGCCCTACTTGCCGAACTTGAGGGCGGACAAAAGCAGGGCGGACCAGATACCCAGCTCGTTGTCGACCTCTTGGCCATGAAAGAGCGCGTCCATGGGTTTTTGGCCTTCACGGAGTCACGCCCGGTCGGCCTCATTATGTTGTCGGAAAGCGTCGCCCTTTTTGCGGGCGGAACCTACGGTATTATCACCGAACTCTACGTGGTGCCGGATCAGCGGTCGTCTGGGGTCGCGATGCGTCTCATTGAGGCTGCGGTGGGCCTAGGGACGGTAAAAGGCTGGGGCCAGCTCGAAGTGGGGGCGCCGAGGCAACCAATGTGGAGCCGTAGCCCCAACTCAGCATTATACCTGAAGGCCGGTTTTGCAGAGATCGGGCCACGCCTCAAGTTGCCGTTACACGGCTTACCTGGTCAACGTGCGAAACGTGATGCTGCGGGCAGCTCGCGGTTAGATCCTCGGCAGCAACGCGCACTGAGCCGCTTTCGCTCGGATTCGACTTCTGCGAGATTTGCGTGAGCGTCGATTTGCCGGCGCCCGATTGACCCGCGATGAAGTTTGTAGTGCCGGGTTTGAGTCCGGCCGACAAGTCAGAGAGAACCGGCGCATCTCAAACCCCTCATTGTGAGTGAGCCAATCCGCGTGCCCAGCTCGAAGGGACATGAACCCCTGCGCGGCGATGAGCCTTCTGTAAGGGCGGAACGCTGGCCAGTGTCCCAAGGCGTACGGATGGGACGGGCTTACGAAAGGCTCACGAGCTCGCCCCATCAGTTGACCGGTTTAATATTCTTCGAGGTCACTTGCGCTGGCGTCGCACCGATGAGCTGTTCGTACAGGAGAGGATCTGTCGCGCCCTCGGTGTTGATCAGAAAGACCCGTGCATTGGGTCAAAGACCGACCTTGCCACGCAAGGTCAGGTCAGAAGCAGCCTTCAGTAGTGCTGCGAGGCCAACACCACCATTTTCGCCTGCAACGACAACGGGATCGCCATCCTCGGATTTGCCAGTCGTTTCATCACGCTGATTGCGTCCTCGTCGTCGACAGTCATAAAAGCATCCGCCGTGCGCGAAAAGATGCGCCAAGCGACGAGCGAAGGCTCGTAGCATTCGAGCATCGCCGTCACGGTCGGTTGCCCATGATCTACCTTGACAGGATGACCGGCGCGCGCGCTTTCGAAGAGGCATGCTGCCCGCGAGGGATCGACAACTGTGAAGAAGGGGCGGTGTCGCCCAACAGAATTGATAGATGTCCAGCAACGGCTGCGGCGATGCCACCGACGCCTGCCTGGAGGAAGACGTGCGTCGGCGGCTCCGGCAACTGGCGTAGTGCTTCGCTCGCAAGTGCGGTATATCCCTGCATTACAAAACGTGGGATCCGCTCATAGCCGGGCCAGGACGTGTCAGACACTGTGATCCATCCTTCTTGTGCCGCAACTCGCGATGCTTGGACGACAGAATCGTCATAGTTGCCGTCGACACGGATCATCTGCGCGCCAAAGCGGGCGATGGCGGCGATGCGCTCGTTGCTCACGCCTGAATGAACGAAGATGACGCATTTTGCGCCAACGAGCTGGGCACCTTGGGCAACTGATCTGCCATGGTTGCCATCCGTGGCGCAAGAGACCGTCATACGTCTTGCCACGGTCTTTACTTCAGCTGTATGCAGCTCGGACGCGTCAAGATGGCGACCGAGCTGCCGAGTTGCTTCCTCGAGCACCAGGGCATTCACTGCATAGAACCGCCTAAGGCTTTGAAACTCCCAAGCCCGAGACGTTGGCCTTCGTCCTTTAGATGGATCGAACCCCCTCCAATCTCGCGGGCAGAGCCTGGCAAAGAAATAAGAGGGTTTCCTTGTGACCATCGCGATGGTTGAGAAGCCGCTCGACCTCCTGAGCTGCTTCGAGGCTCAACGTGTCGGCGTCCGAGGCATCGAGGGGCGTGCGATGGTCGATGGGCTGTTTGAGGAGAAACATGGTTTGGCTTTTCTCGGGAGCGCTTTGCATGGAATACTTCAGTTAGGAAAATAAAGTTCCGCCTTCTGGAATCATTTTTTGCAAGATTCATACCCGAGGGAGAGCTCCTTGATCAGCTTGGACCCTCGAGCCGAAAGTCGCAAACGATACGGCGCGTTCTGCAGCATAGAAAAATCGCCCTATTGGCGTCATACCTGGCAGCGGATCGGCTGCTTCCTGAACCTGTCACAACCAGCGGGCCTTCGGTCGTGAAGACCGACCACAACCACCTTCCCCACGGTTCTTTAAGAAAATCTTGAACATGGGAAATTGATTAGACATGAGCAAGGCACAATTTTCGAAAGTTGTTTGTTTTTGGTCCTAAGAACTCCAGAGCGACTTTCAAGCGAGCTTTCTTTAGGCGATTCCTGGGTGCTGTGGGCCTGTCAGCGAACTCGGTCAGTTCGCTACTGCCGAAATCACCAAAAACAAATTCGCGAGTGCTTCCTGTTGTGCGGCGACGCTCGCGAGATGCTTGAAAGTCTTGTCCGTCAGCGACATCTTTACGACCCGGCCATTGCGTGCGCAGGGCTTGCGCCGCAGGAAGCCGTTTTTCTCGAGCAGCTTTGATTGGCTCGTAACGAACGAAGGCTCAACGTGCATCAATTTGGCCACGACGTTGACCGGGACACCGCCTTCTCTGTCCAACTCCGTTAAGGCCATCAAGATCATCCACTGTGGCCCAGTAATGCCAAGTACATCGCCGCGGAATTGGCGAAGTTCCTCCAGACACAAATTGATCGATCTGATCTCCCACGTGAATCGCCGGACCACTTCCTGAATCTCGGCAGAGCTACCGGCGAGCTGTCTTGCGGGGCTGGGTAAATCCGGCGGCATCGTCTGTCTGTCTCCACTTAAGCAGATTTAGGGACAATGCTGTCCGCGCGAACCCAATCAAACTTCACAGCGCGCTCAGATCGTCGGGGCTCTTCGTCAAACTCCCGATCAGCTTGGCGTCGCTTGAACCGCCGATGGCTGGGTCGTCGTAGCGGTTAAAAGCGACGCGACGAATCCCAGCTTGCGCGAAAGCGCCGCCAGCCGAGACCACAGCAGCGTTCTGCATAAAATAACTAGACGGCTTCGCCGACCATATCGCTTCATCGAAATACGCGTGCGCGCTCCGCCAGCTGGCCTAGGAAGGCTGGACAACGACCGCCATGCTGCGCACCCCGCAGACCGGCCGATCCGTCCGCCGCAAGATCCGGGGCCGCCCTTCGAAGATGTCTTCGGCAAAGCGCTCGCGCTGGCCTTGCAGACCCCAAATGCTTCGCAATTTTCGGACAATCAGTGTGGTGAAATCCGTCGAAAGAAGCGCTCGAACGCGGAATTTAAGCGTCAACGCGGCACTCGTTGCATTGATCAATATCGACCTATCGTTACTGTACAGCATCGAACGTCGCCCTGTTTCACGAATCGACCGTTGCGTAGTCCCAATTGGCGGTGCTCGGTGCCCCGTGCCCAGCGTGGTATACGTCTGCGAGAATCCGTTCACGTTTATGTTCGATTGGAGTTCGCCCTTGGGACGTTTCTACTTTCACCTACGTGCCGGCGACGAGATTACGCTCGATGAGGAAGGAACAGAGCTGCCGAATTTATCTGCGGCTGAGGGTGAGGCCGTATTAACCGCGCGCGAGCTTCTAGCTGAAGGGATCATGAGCGGTACGCCAGAGGTGTCGGAGGTTTTGGTTCATCGCAGATGAAGTGGGCGACCGCTCAGTACCGTACCCTCGCAACCGTTCTGCCGAGGCTCTTAAAGAAGTAGGGTGCTCAGTTTGCGGTCTGAGCATCACCCCGATACAATTGCCAGTCCCCAGTATCCTTATTGCAGAGTTATCGGCCTGCCATAGGGCACCGCCGCGCGCCAAACGGCTGGTGATGGTACGACCAACAGCAAGGCAACCGAGCGCCGGATCGCGCGGAAGACTATTTCTTCAGGCGGACGCCCCTTCAATCTCCGAGTCGTGATCGGTTATGCCTCGGTACATGCCAATCAAGTTCTTGACGGATGGAGATGATTGCGCTTGCAAGAGCAATTTTGACGACAGCATTTGTCCTGGCGAGTTTGCCGGTTCTAGCCGCCAACTGCGATCCGACAGACGTGCAGAGCAACATGGACTCTTGCAGGGACGCCTGCCGTTCATCAGGTCATCAACCTGAATGCAACGGCAGCGGCACCATGGATTTAACATCTCAAAGTAATGACGGCGCAGTCGTCGTGCTCGGTTTCGAAGTTTGTCATCCCGACCGAAGCGGCAAGGATAAAGCGAAAGATGAAGTTATTGAGACCTGTTACAACGCAGATCATCCTACAGTCGTCAAGATTGCCTGCGCTGTCTACGGGCAGTGTCGGTCCCAGGCACCTCCGCCAGTCCCCACAATTAAGAGCACCGACTTCAATCTGAAAATGTTCACCGCCAGTGGCAACAGACAGGCGGTTATCGCCGAATTTGATATCGCCGGTACCGGTACGTTCCAAGGGATGACGGTCAACTATCACAGGCACGGCAAAGTCTTCACTCTTATGAACACGTACGCAGTGGGAGTGATACCTTCGATGGGAAATTTCACATCAAGGTCACTGCCTATGACTGCACCGTTCGTGATGCCTCGAAACATACCTATGAAGTCGCTGGCTCTGTTTTGATTTTGACGTCGCCGTAGAAATGGCGTGCTAAAAGTAAGCGCTGGCTCATCTATTTCGATGCGATGGCGGTGACAGCCTGCGTTCGGGAACATTACCTAAGTAGAAACTACCAAATCTGACTGCATGACGCGGGCTGAATGAAACTCGGAGTCACATCATGGCTATCCGCTCTGCGATTGTCGGGATCTTTCACTCTAGACTCTGGCGGTTGATCGAGAGAGGAGCGCACTGGCTCGCCGTCTTGCTTGCCATCGCGGCCATCGGCTGGATCTGGGTGCGCCCTGCGGAGAAAAGTGGCGGTCAGCCGAACTTTGCAGGCGCAGAACAGCAACAAAAGCGCCTCGTGAGTTTCCTCGACGGCACATGGAATAGCATTGACAGCAACACGAACGTTTGGCGCATGCGGGCGCTGTGCGCAGGTAAAGGCAAAGATGGCAAATCCCAGATGGTCTATTACGAGACCGGGGTGAATGGTTTTCTTGGCGGCGTGTTCGGCCAGGGGCTGGATGAAAATATCCGACTGGCTTACGAGTGGCTTGTCGAAAACTATAATGATGGCGACGAAATCTACATTTTCGGATTCAGCCGCGGTGCCTTTACCGCCAGAAGTCTGGCTGGACTTGTCGCGCTCGAAGGCGTCCTGAAAGCGGGCTCACCTGTCGGCCTTGGTCAACTGTTTGCTCGCTACCAGAAGGGCAACGAAGAGAGCATCTGGACACTGAAGGACAAAGAAGCGGCGGGAGACGCAAGTAAGCTAACACCCGAGGAACATTCCCTACTCAGATATTCACAACCCGCCAAAGTTAAGGTGGTCGGCGTGTGGGATACGGTCGGATCGGCTGGTTTGGCCGCGGGGGATATTCCGCACATTAGCCGCTCACAATTTGGCTATCTGCAAACGGGATTGTTCCTGCCAATCCAAAACGGGTACCACGCACTCGCTATCGATGAGCACCGTAACGACTTCGCTCCCACGCTGTGGACCATTCATCACACCAAAGATGGAAAAGGGCCGCCGATGCGCCCGCTTGCCGCCGTTGAACAACGATGGTTTGTGGGTGCCCATGCCAATGTCGGAGGCGGCTATGAAGACGATCTGCTCAATCAGGCTCCGCTGCGCTGGTTGATGCAGAAGGCGGAATTGCACGGGCTTTCGTTCCGTTCAGAAGTCACGCTCGATGGAGATGCCCTGAAGGCGCCGGTCATGGATTCGTATCACTCATTCGCCGAGGGGTTCTACGCGCGTGTCACACCTGCTCTTTACAGGCCTATCGGCCCAGAGCCCGAGGTCCGTGATAATGGCACTCACACCAATGTCAACGAGACGATCGATGTCAGTGTCTTTCAAAGGTGGCGCGCCGACCCAAAATATCGTCCACAGAACCTCGTCGAGTGGTCACGGCGCAGGAACGTTGATCCTGCTCAGCTGCAGACTTCCGTACGGGCTGACGATCCTCGCATATCGGTGCCCGACCAATAGGGTTCGCCTAATTGATCCAAAACTAATACTGGCAGCCGAATTCGAATCGGCAATCGCCTATTTGAAAATGAAGGGCCTAAATCTGTGGAACAGGATGTAGGTGGTTTGAGCCCACCCAACTGTACCAAGGCTGCGGATAACTCCGCGCGTTCTCAGCATCTTATTGATACACCACGAGGATTTGCGCGGCCTAAATACAAAAGGCTGCACAAATGGCGTTACGAATGGTTGCGTTGAATAGGATTGCTGACGATCGTTGGTTTGCTCGCAAGGTCATTGACCTGCCGAACTTTCATCCATTGGCGATGTTCATGAGATTGCCAAGTCGCACATACCATACTCTTGCCCACCCCATTCACCCGGCGCTCCGGTGGACACGGCTGCGCAATCACGACGGTTAGGCGTCTCGCCCCTCGTAAGGCGCCGGATTAGCCAGGGCTGAAGATCAAGCAGAGCAGGATCGCCGCCACGACCAATGTCCAACCGATTGACGTGGCGAGAGCCCATACTTGGATTGGCATCGAACGAACTCTCCCGACGACACTGCTGGCGGGGGACAGCGGCCTCTTGAAGTTACCTCAAACCCTGTTCGAGATAAAAGCCCTTACTTGGGGACCCCCAGAATCAAAAGCCGGACTCGCTACTTGTGAAGTCAAAAACGATTTCAGACCTATGATCTTTCGCCCGTGCCTAGACTACTGTAGAGGCGTCCATTGCGCGCAGAGGGCGATCGAAAGTGAGTAGTAGCAATCGGCGCTCAAATTGGACGGCATCAGCCTAGTTGTTTACGAAGCCAGATGGGCTTCGCGTCGCGATTGTGCCGCGCCCAAGACGTCGCCGCGTTCGACAGTCCTGCTCTGCATCTGAACGCAGGTGCTCTACTCTACTGCCGATTAGCGATCGCGTCCCCTTACGCGCCACAGGGTTGAACGGTGCGGGAATGCGGCGCACTGCTCGCTGATCGTGCTGGAAACCAGCGGCCCATTGGGAGACCAGCAGGAATTATGCGCCGTATTTGAATAATCTTTCATGATGAGCCGGCGAACCGAGGAATTACCTGATCTCTACTCCTCGCCAAAATTGAGCGCGTTCATGGGCATTGTTGATCTTGTCAGCAGCAGCTTCTGGTGCCGTCGGCAACTGGAGTTGCGCAACTCTGCTTCCGCTCGTCTTCACGTAAAGTGAGTTGGTCGGTCGTGTTGCCATCTTTGTAGACGTCAATCGCTGTGGTCCCGGAGCTTCTCCAACTACGTCGCTCAAACCCGCACGAACCATCTTCGGAAAGTGGTGGCGAGAGCTGCGTCCGCTTTCAGTATCTTTGCTATCGTATCAAGCCGACAGATATTTTGCCTCTTGGTAGTTGTCATTTTCATTTGATTGCAGATGCGAGGCCAGATGAGGAGCAATTTGACTCCGCTTCGCCCGGTCTGGACTGAAAGCCATTGGATGTGGGATAAGCGAAAATCAAAGCGCGTTCACTTCGAGCACGAGTACCGGGCAACCCTTTTAGGTCTAGACGGCACGTGGCGGCGCGATTGCATTCTCATCGACGTTTCCGACACCGGAGCACGCCTTCGAATGCATGGATCGACAGACGTGCTCAAAGCTCGCCAGTTCTTCCTGCTGCTTTCAACCGTCGGATTAGCTTACCGACGATGCAAGTTGATTCGACTGGACGGCTCGGAAATCGGGGTCCAATTTGTAACCAACCGGAATATTCGCCCGGGCTAATTGCCAGAGAAACCAAATCCGGTTCGAATTGATTCAATGAGGAGGGTCGTCCTCCCAACTCACTCCTGAATCGACGCTACCTGGCAGCAGCGATGCCCCTCATCTGCGTTCTCATTGTAGGGGCGGTCCATCCCGGGTATCGAACCCTTATGCGATTGCCTGAACGGCGCCCGAGAACATGCCGTGCAGCGGTCTCAGGACGTAGTGCTCCCCGTAGCGCTGCAGCGGTATAGTCGTTCCGGAACACGCCATATCGCCGCAAATGCGGACTACCTGCTTCGAATAGTTGGGCACTAAGTCAGCATTTGATGACATTCAACTTTGTCATCGATCGCTGACATTCAGAAATTGTCAACGAACGCCGACTTATGCTAAAGTAAGCGAACGTAGACATTTGGATGTCCCATGCTCATACGCACACCTGCCGAACTCGGCGCCATCCTTCGCGACCGGCGCAAGAAGCTCAAACTCGATCAATCGACGTTTGCCAAGAGCATTGGCGTCAGCCGCCAATGGGTGATCGAGGTTGAGCACGGTCACCCGCGCGCTGAGCTCGGGCTGATCCTTCGCGCCCTCGACGCCCTGGACATCCGCCTGGATGCGGGCACCGAACAAACGCCAGCCCGCGGGACCACCAGGCCAGCCGTCGATATCAACGCCATCGTGGCCAAGGCCAGGAAAAAAAGGGCATGACGAGCGAACTTGTTGCTCTGCTCGATGATCGGGAAATCGGCCGCGTGCGCAATGACGCCCGCGGCCGGCTCACCCTTGTCTATGACAAGGACTGGCGCCGGGCCGAGGGAGCCTATCCGCTATCGCTGTCCATGCCGCTCGCGGCCGAAGAGCACGGTCCTTCCGCCGTGCAGGCCTTCCTCTGGGGACTCCTGCCCGACAACGAGCGCGTGCTGGAAAGGTGGGCCCGAAGATTTCAGGTGTCCGCGCGCAACGTGTTTGCCCTTATTTCCCATGTCGGCGAGGACTGCGCGGGTGCCGTTCAGTTCGTCACGCCCGATCGGCTGGGCGCCTTGCGAAGCGGGGCCGAAGATCAGGTCGAATGGCTTGATGAGACGGCGATCGCCAAACGCCTGCAAACCTTACGCGAGGATCACGCCGCCTGGCGATTGCCGCGCGATACCGGACAATTCAGCCTTGCGGGTGCTCAACCCAAAACCGCCTTGCTTCTGCAAAAAGGCAAGTGGGGAATTCCCTCTGGGCGCATTCCGACCACGCATATCCTCAAACCGCCGACCGGCCATTTCGATGGGCACGCGGAAAATGAACATATCTGCCTCATACTTGCGCGCAGTCTCGGTCTGCCCGTCGCCGACACCCAGGTGATGCGTTTCGGAAAGGAAATCGCCATTGTCATCGAGCGCTACGACCGGCAGTTCAGTGGGAACGAGATCGTCCGTGTCCACCAGGAAGATATCTGCCAGGCGCTCGGCATCCTGCCGACCATGAAGTATCAAAACGATGGCGGACCAAGCCCTGCCGATGTGATCGAGCTTTTGCGCACCTACTCCACGGATCGGGTCGCCGACGTTGACACGTTTGTCGACGCGCTAGGCTTCAATTGGCTGATCGCGGGTACGGATGCGCATGCCAAGAATTATTCGCTGCTGCTGGCCGGAGGCCCTCATGTACGGCTCGCCCCGCTCTACGACATCGCCAGCATTCTTCCCTACGATGACGTCGATCTTCAGAAGATCAAGCTCGCGATGAAAATCGGCGGTGACTACAAGCTCAGCCAGATTAGTTTGCGCGATTGGCAGAAGTTCGCGCGCGAAACGCGGCTCGATCCTGACAAGGTGATCACCGGACTGATTGCCATGGCCGAGCAGCTTCCCGATATTGTAGCCGCTGTACGGAAGCAAGCCCGGAAAGACGGATTGGACAATGCCATCATCGGGCCTCTCGCCGAGCACCTGATCGCAAGAGCCGGGCAATGCCGTCGACTCCTCGGTGAGGCATAGGTTCCGGCGACCGCCGCCAGCAGCATGATCGACATGTCGTTGACGATGCCAATGATGATCATCATCGGCAGCACCAGCATCAGCACCACAGTGATCGGCATGCCGATGTCGATGTCGACATCGACGATGTCAGTGGGTGCTCGCCATCCGTGGCAGCCGCGTAGTCGCTGCGGGTAGCATCACCATACGGGCATGTCCTTCAAAGCTCCGACGGACAGCGATTTCTCCTCTGCGGGCTTTTCTATTCGGCAGGACGCTCGTAGGTCCTCTTTTTGACGCGGCCCCAAATCAATGACGTTTAGGCGTCTCGCCCGCTTAGGGGCGCCGGATTAGCCAGGTCCGAAGATCAAATAGAGCAGGATCACGGCCACGGCGACTGTCCAGCCGATCGACGTAGCGACAGCCCATACTTGCATCGGCATCGGATGGCCCTCCCGATGAAAGCTAACGAAGAGGCCGCTGGCGCTGGACAGCGACCTCTTGGACCCGCCTCAAAATGTCTTCGAGATAAAAACCCTTACCCCGGGTCGCTACAATCAAACGCCCGACTCGCCACCCTGTGAAGTCAAAACCGATTCGAGGGCCAATGGAACAATTGTGACGTTGCGAGAGCGACACACCTAACAAGCTAGGCCGGTACTGGTGAAGAGTTCTGACCGGGGCGGAAGCCAACCAATTAGCCAGAGATAATGTGTGAAACTGCCTGGCGCATAAGCCGGGAATAATTTGTGGGCTATTTCACAATGCTGATATTTGAAGTGGGGTAGATAAGCGTTCGCCGCCCGTCGGGGCTGGGCCGCAGGCGACGACGGCGGACCGTCCTACTGTTGAGGATTGCCGATGTCGAGCGCGCCTAGACGGTAATCTTCGCCCAGCGATTGGTCGGTCGTCGGCCGGGCAGTCAAGGTGAATGAGCGTCGGGGTAGCGGGCCCACACCTCAATGTCCTCTGAAGTAACGGTTAGATATCCGAAGAAGCACTTGTATCGACCCGGCTCCGTTACCCGGCCGATTTTGTCCCAATTGATCTTGTTAACGCGCATCGCTAGCTCCACTCTTTCTCGGGCGGCGAGCCGGGCGGAGCTTTAAGTTCTTCGAGGCCGGCTTCGATCACCGCCAATTCCTCTTGGATTGCTTTGGCCGCGTTTTCTGGGGTGATGCCCGACACGGCTTCCAACTGGGCGAGCACCTTGCGCCGATGCGCCAGCAAGTCGACTAGAGCCCGTCGGTCCCGCAGTTTCACGTAGCCGGTGACGATCAATTCCATGGCTTTTGACACCTTCGTCGTTTCCCACCGGTTTGCGGGTTATCGGGGGCGGCTAAGTTCTGTCAGACCGGCTGCGGTCATACGATATTCGACACCTTCGCCGGTTGAGCGTCGCTCCATCCATCCGTTTCGTAAAAGAGCGAGCGTTGTTCCGGGGTGATCGGGAAGCTTCGAAGAAGACACCCAATCGCGGTCACGAAGAGGGTCGAGCATTTGCCGGTGATACTGATAAAAAGCGGCCTGCGCGGGCGTTCGGTTTCCATGGCCCGTTTGTTGCCATCGCATTGTTTACGATCAATTACGGATCGGGAACAGCCGGCAATCTTTTCTAAGTGGTTCATGGATATTGTTCTGCGGCATGGATCACGAGGACGCATCTGCTTGGTTCGTTCCGGCTCTCAGGCGAAGCTACGCTCGTCTAGCAGCGGGGATGACGCGCGGTAATCGCGCGCCTGAGCCCAGCCGCTTGCCGGAGCCGCCGCGCTCAGAGCGGCCAGGTCGCTTTCCCGACACTCGCCGGCGGCCAGTGCCGCCGCGCATTTAGGCATTGCAGGCATCGCGAATGACGAAGCACATCTACGCGTCCGTGATTGCCGGACGAAGAGGAGCGGAATTGCTCTCGCTCTTTGGCGCAGGTGCCATAGCTGAGGAGGGCGGCGAACGGCGAGGCCGCACCCGCCAAGCGGTCGACGCTCGCTTGCAGCGCTTTCAAAAACAGCGGGGGCGAGCGAGTAGGACGAGTGGGAAATTCTTTGCTCAGTTACTAGAGTATCGTCCGTTCGCCCGGCTGAAGTAACCCTCAACCGATACATCGAAGATTCAATTGCATCCGCTTCAAAAGGCACCAAGCTGTAAGTGATCGCATTGAGGTCGACGGATGACCAGCCCGACTGATGACGAATTGCGCGCCGCTGTCACCGCCGCCATTGAGCAGTGGAAGACTTCGCGCCAGCTTCCCACCTGTCGCCGAACGATTGTGAGACGTTGAACAAGTTGATCATCACCGGACTTCAGACCGTACTGTTCCAGCGTGCGAAGGTCTTCGACAAGCGCTAAACACCGGCGGAATTCGACGACACGATCTTTGATTGAAGCATGGCCAGAAAGCCCGCGTTCATCCAAGCAAAGCCGATCGAGCAGAAAGGCGGCGCATCACAAGGGTCGAACGCTGCCAATCGCCGTGGTTGCAATGCTAAATGGTCTTCCGACTGACTTGGGGCCGCATGGTTAAGGCATTTCGCAATATGGTCATGGCACTTACTTTTGTAGGAGTTGCCGGCTGTAACATGTTTTGGAATTTCATGAATGACTATATGGCCTGCGGCCTTGCGCTGGCGGCATCAGTTGCAGCCGGCTTTTGCCTTGAGCGCATCTTCATCGAGCGGTCCCGTCGGGAGATGATCCGTCTCCACGGCGCGGACTGGCATTCCACCGAGAACCTTTAGCTCGGCTCATGAGCGTCACCCGTCGCACGCTCGTCGTTTTCATCATCCGATTGTTCGCATTCGACTGGAGGGCTTAGGTCCGATGATCAAACTCGTCCTCCATTCCGGTTCGCTCGCATGGAGCGCCTGCGAGAGCTGCTTGAACGGGACTACGAGATGGCAGTTGATCCGAATGCGGGCGTGAGCACCACGAAGCTGGTGAGACCCGATCCGCCAATGCTCGATGCAGGTTTGATACTCGGTCCTGATCCAGGAGGGTGCGAGCCGGGTCCTTCGTTGTGAGCCATACGAGCGCTACGGCACCGCAACCGGTCAATACGCCCGAGTAGCATCACGATCTGGAAGGGCGATGACCATAAGCCGACCCCGAGGTAGCGGGATGCGAAAGCGAACTCCCCGGCTCCGTTAGTCCTTACCGCCTTACAATGTTGCCAGAGGGGTTCGTCGTAGTCGTCACAATCGCCGCTAGCGATGTAGTCAAGAGGGGCGATCCGAACCAAGTCGGGCGCGAGGTTCAACGGCAACAGCTGGAGGAGAACCAGTGCACGAGCTGGCAACCTGATGGCTAGGGCGGACCACGAATTTTGGGTTGTTAGTATTAGCGCGTACCCAGGCTGTGCCCCAATCTTTTCGGGGCACACATGAGGGGAATGAAAACCGCTAAGTGTCTGTAACCAGTGTAAAAAACGAACCTTGGACCTCTCCCGTGGGAAATTTGCGGAAGGCGCGATTGAGCGCGCTGCGCGGAATGCGCCCGCCATCGTCGGTTCTCGTATACTGTGGGTAAGCCTGACGACACCGGGACAGAGCGCGACGGCGTCAAGGTGTTCGTCATCGACAATAAGGGCCCGTCCATAAACAACTGAGCCATAGTTGCCACAGATCGCGAGGATTGTTTGCGCAGGATTCACGATGATGAGTCGCGCGACGTATCGTCGTGGGATGATCCGAGCCGTTCAGGCGCGCGCCGCGCGGAAGCGCTATCGGGAGATGGTCCCTGTTCTGAATGAACAGAGCCTCCGGCGCTTTGTCGCCCTGGAGGCGAAAGCGCTGGGACACGGCGGGGTCAGCTTGATGTCCGGATCAGCGGATTGGCGCGGTCGACGATTTATCATGGACTTTCTGACATTCGCGACAACGTGGCGGTTCCGGCTGGACGCGTCCGTAAGGCGGGCGGCGGGCACAAGAAGAAGTCATCCCGGGATCCAACCCTCGCGGCCAATCTCAAGCGTCTGGTCGAACGGTGACGCGGGGCGATACGATGCAGCCATTATCGTCGACGACCCGCAGCCTGCGTAACCTCGTGACCGAGCTGGCGAAGGAGGGTCATAAGGTTCGCCCGACTGTTGTCAGCGAGCTTCTGCGCGGCATGGGCTACAGCCTGCAAGCGAACAACAAGACCCGAGAAGGCGGCCAACACATCGATCGCGACGCGCAGTTTCAATACATCAACCCGCAGGCCACCTGGCGGCGAACGAACCGGTCATATCGGTCGACACGAAGAAGAAGGAACTGGTACGCAATTTCAAGAACAACGCCGGGAATGGCGTCGCCAAGGCAGGCCTGAGCTCGTCAACATTCAAGACTTTATCGATCCCAAGCTAAACCGCGCCGTGCGGTACCGCATGTACGGCATTATCAATAATGTCGGCTGGGTCAGAGTCGGCACGGACCACGACACCGCCAGCTTCGCGGTCAATGCGATCCGCCGATGGTGGCGGACGATAGAAGTGTCATCCGACAGCCAAACGCCCGATGATCACGGCCGACGCCGGCGGCAGCAACGGGATCTCGTGTGCGCCTGTGGCAGGTCGATCTACAAAAACTGGCGGAGAGCTCAAGTTGCCGATCACGGTTTGCCACCTGCCGCGCGGCACCAGCAAGTGGAACAAGATCGAGCATCGTCTCTTCTCCTTCATCACCATCAACTGGCGGGGAAAGCCACTGCGTAGCTATCGCACGATCGTCCAGCTGATCGCCTCGACGACAACAGATGCCGGCCTCAGGTGTGCGCCGAGCTGGACGAAAGGAAATATCTCGCCGATTGGGGCTATCTCACGATGACCTGGGCAAGTCGCGGCGTACGTCGCTGCAAGGGCCGGAATACATGCGCCTGATGCGCAAGAGGACCAAGCAGGCTAGCGTCACCACTTTAGATCATAGTCCTGCGCTCGAACTGCTCGTGGACGACAATGGCGCCGTTGCTGGCGCCAGCGGCCTGCGCCGGCAGAAGCATGATTGCTGGACCGTGCGCGCCGAGGCGGTCGTAATTGCGACCGGCGGCGGTGCGCTCCTTAGCATGATCCTGCGATCGAATGTTCTGACCGGCGATGGCTGTCTGATGGCAGCGCAGGTCGAGCGGATGATGCAACGACACGGTATCCGCGCCACGATGGCGCCGCCGCGCCGGGTGATCGCACCGAAACCTGATCGCACGCGAGGTCACGGCGGATGCTCCGAACCGCGTCTGGCTCGCTGATATCACCTACATCCCGACCGCGGAGGGCTGTACCTCGCGGCCGTCATGGACCTGTTCAGCCGAACGATCGTCGGCTGGGCCATGCGGGATCATATGCAGGTCGAACTCGCATCCGCAGCCTTGACGATGGCGACCCAGCAGCAACGGCCCCAGGGCGGGTTGATCCATCACTCCCGATCGCGGTGTGCAGGGCGGATTCAGACGGTCGTCGCAACACTCGGAGTTTGGAGGTTGCGATGAACGTTGTAATGCGTCGAGGACGAGCCCCCTTGCCATCGCCAGGACGGCCCTCCGTTGCAGGGCGCAATGAACAGAACAAATTTTGGCGAGCGATTGGCGCTGGAGCGAAGCTGCTGCACTCGAAGCCGCATTGTCAGAACCTGTCGGAAGTAAATTATTCCGAAAGGCGGGCGGCATGCCACCAGCGATGTTCAGAACTTCGGCAAAGGCGCTCTCCGAGCGGTACCTCTCGTTGATTGAGCGCGAGGAGATCGCAGTTCTCAAGGTGCAGGGCCATTCTATACAGGAGATTGGACGTCGCCTGCGGCGGGCTGCTTCGACAGTCTTCTGTGAACTGCGGCGCGATGCAGCCACCCGCGGCGGCGACTTGGGCTATCGGGCATGAGCCGACCAAGCTTACGCTCAATGCAACCTTGCGCACTTCTGTGGAGGAGAGACTTGCTGGCGGCGTCGTTGCCCCGAGCGGCGCTCCCGTTCCCGGTTATAGCGCGACAATCTGGATGGGAAGCGCGCGACAATCAGGATGGCGAGTCGGTGTCGCGGCGAGGTGATGATTGCCGCGATGATTGTCGCGCGCAAGAGTTTTGTTCGCTTTGATTGTCGCGGAGCGTCAATCAGCGAGTGTTTTTGGTGTCGCGTGCGAGGATGGTCGCCCTGGACCACGCTTCCGCTCGAGCGCGGTGCGCCTGCGATAGCTTTCGACGTTCATCTCGACGATGGTGGCGTGGTGAACGAGGCGATCGATGGCGGGAGCCGTTCGCGCAAGCAATCGAAGGTTCGGCGATAGGCATCGCGCGGGAACAGCCGATCACGGTAGACGAGATTGAGCAGCGCCATTGGCTTGCGCGGCAAGGAATGGATCACGTGCCGATAATCGACGACCTGGTCGTGCTTGCCGTTGGGATGCGGCCGCCCACGCGGCAGGGTGACGAGATGGGCGCCGCCGACGAACACGTCGAGACGATCGTCGTAAAGGCGCACCCGCAGTTGGTGCCCGATCAAACGCGACGGCACGGTGTAGAACACCTTGCGCAAGGTGAAGCCGCCGCTTGACGTCACGCGGACAATCACCTCCTCGTAGTCCGAGGTGCGGCGATCTGGCAACGCCTGCAGGGTGGCGCGCTCGTGGTCGATGCGCCTGGAGTTGCGGGCATTACGGCGGCTGACGATTTCGTCGATGAAGCCGCGATAGGCGGCGAGATCATCGAAGTCGGCAGTGCCGCGCAACAGCAGCGCATCGGCAATCGTCCGCTTGAGATGACCATGCGAGCTCTCGATCGCCCCGTTCTCGTGGGCGATGCCGCGATTGTTGCGGGAAGGCCGCATGCCGTAGTGGGCGCAGAGGTCCTCGTACCGCCTGGTCAGATCGTCCCTCGCATTGCGATCGAGATTGCAGAAGGCGGCCGACAGGCTGTCGGTCCGATGCTCCCGGGGTATCCCACCGAGCGACCACAGGGCATTCTGCAGCCCTTCGGCCAATGCGACGAAGCTCTCGCCACCGAGCACCACATGGGCGTGTTCAAACCCGCAATAGGCCAACCGGAAGTGATACAGACGATGATCGAGCGGCACGCCAGCGATGGCGACCCCAAGCTCGCCCATATCGGTGAAGTCGGACAGGCCGACCTGGCCCACTTCGTGGGTCTGGCGGAAGATGACCTCCTGCTCCTCGCCGTGGATCGCCCGCCAGGCGCGGATCCGGCGCTCGAGCGTGCGGCGGATTCCAGCCCCCAGCTCAGGATGGCGTCGGAGCATCTCCTCGAAGATGGCCACGGGCCGCACGCCGGGAGCCGCCTTCAGCATCGGCACGACCTCCAGGCCGAAGACGTTGGCCAAGGGATCCGGCCGGCGCCTTCGCCGCGGTGACTTCTTTTGGGACGGAAGGCGCAGATCCTTCTCGAGCCGATAAGCCGTCGACGAACTGAACGACGCCTTCGCGGCCGCCTCTGGCGGCGAATTGGTTTGACGGAACTTCATGTAGAGCCTCATCTGGTGATCGGTGACATGGCAGCCTGGCAACGGGTGATTCCTCTTTGGCGAGAAGAACCATCCATCACCGGCCAGCCGCGATCACCAGACGGCGCGGTCCGCGCGGAGCGCGCCATCGCCGGCTCGTAACTCCGGTCGGGCTACGCCCTCCCTGCGTCACGAGCCCGGCGAAGCTTTCTCATCCTGATTGACGCTGCACTTCCATCCTGGTTGCCGCGCCGCCCCCGGTCCCGCCGTTCCGTGGAAGGGTCGCCGGCATGGCCCGCGCAAGGATCGGCGGTGGGCCAAAGCCTGGAGCCCTGAGCAGATTGCTCGACGCTTGCCGATCGACTTCCCGGACGACAAGACGATGGGCATCAGCCACGAAGCTATCTATCAAGCTCTCTTCGTTCAGGGCCGCGGCGCGCTCCGCCGCGAGCTGACGGCCTGCTTGCGAACCGGGCGTGCGTTACGGATGCCTAGGGCACGCGTAGGCAGGCGAGGCAAGGGCTTTGTCTGCCCGGAGATCATGATCAGTGAGCGCCGTGCTGAAGCTGCCGATCGAGCAGTCCGGGACATTGCGAGGGAGACCTCATCCTCGGTGTTGGCAGCTCAGCAACGGCACGCTAGTCGAGCGCACGACGCGCTTCACGATGCTATTGCACCTTCCCGGTTGGCGGGCATGGCGAAGCTCCGCGGGTGAAAACGGACCTGCGCTCGCTGGACACGGGGCCGAAGCCGTGCGCGACCCTATCACGCGCACCGTGAGCTGCGTCGCTCGGTAACCTGGGATCAGGGAGCCGAAATGGCTCAGCACGATCGTCTCAAGATCGATGCGGGTATCCCGCCTAACGGTTCGGCCGTCATCGGCCGCCTCGGCGAATCTTCTGAGCAGCAAAAAATGCATCCGATCAAGCCCGCCGCCGCGCCCGCCAGGGCATGCGAGTCGTTATTGGCTCCGCCGATTGTGTCTGCAGTGCCGAGAAGCGACTCATGCTCTTCTTCTACAGGTCTTCTCAATTCATGGGCTCTCTTTTGCCCGTTCTTGGTCTTTTCGATCATGCCGCGCCGGCTGTTGAAGGTCCGATGTTAGAAGCGAAGCGAACGTTAGGGTTCCGATTCCGCTGTAAATATATGACCATTGGTAAAGTCCCGGCAGGACTGCGACCCAACGGTCATGAGCGCCGGAAGTGTGTCGTTCGCCCGGTAAAATCCCTTATTCTGAGGCTTCCCGGTCTTCACCGTTCCAGTCTGCGCGTTATAGTTGCATCATGTCGTCGACTGCATTTATAGCTTCTTTTTTTCCAACATTCTCCGTTGATCGGGGTTGACAGAATATAAGGAATTCCCTATATGCTTATTTCGTTCGAGGATCCCGGATTGGGAGACGCGGCTGATGAGTTGGAGCAGCTTGGGCACAATTTCGCTTGCGAGATCCTGCTCTACCTGCAGAAAGTCCACAGCGGATCGGTGGATAGCAGGGATCTGTTGCCCTTCTATACGTATAGAGGCGTGGAGATGTTCCATGCTTCCGCGGCGGCTAAGTTTGCGATCTTTGCTGTCGAAATTGATGATGATGGCGATGTGACGGTAACGCTAATGCTCGCGGCTGAGCATGGCGTGCCGATGTACGCTGGAGGGTCTTCCTGGAATGGCGGCGATTATAACGCTTTGAAGACCGGAATACTGAATGCGCGAGCTTCAGTTTGGTTCGTATGAAGAGTGGAGGCTGCAATGGTCAAACTCAAAATCGACAAAAGTCACAAACGTAGAGTGCGAGCCGTTGCTGAGGTTAGCAGTAAGGGGCGTGGTCGTTCGCTTGCTGATCTGGTCGAAAGAATCGAAAGAGCTGATGCAAGCCTTGCAGCTGAAAAGGAACTGTCGAGTGCGGCAATGCGTGCTGGGGAACTAGTTCGGGCCATGCGCAAGGATGCCAGATTCTCTCAGTCACAATTGGCGGATAAGTTGGGCATTAGCCAGGCTCGAATTAGCGAAATCGAATCGGGAGTCGGGACCCAGGGGCCAACTTGGGATCTGATGGAACGAATTTCGGTTGCATGCGGCAAGACGCTTGGCGTTGCTGCCTCTAGCGATGACCTAGAACTCGCGGCGCACATGCCAATGGCTGTGTAGTCTGATCCGTCGATGAGAGCCTGAGATACATGGCGTACTCTTGGTGGGACGCTCTCAAAGACGTGCTCGGCGCCGCGAGTCCAGTATGTATCGCCGTGCCGTGGTTCAGAGATTTTTGGCTGCGCGCTCACAGATTGAAACTCGAGCGAGTCGAGGCAACAGGACGGCTTGGGAGGCTGAAGGCGTCTGTCGAAGGTTCCATCCGTCAGAAAATTGAGTCCCCCAAGCTGGCCGACATAGTGTGGACCACACTTGGGCTAGTGCTAATGTTCATAAGCTTCTTGATTGCCATCATTCGAGGCCTCGCTGATCTCTTGGGCGGAACTTAATGCAGCGTTCCCCAATGAAGCGTGCGTTCAGAACATTGGTCGGCATCTGCGCGCGGTAGTTGTTGCGGCATGATTCTCACCAAAGCCAGAACTGCGCTAAGCCAATGATAGCTCCGCGGGCCAGGCTGACGCGAACATGCAACCAGAAGGCCGCGTGGTGTAGATCGCCAATCAGATGCGCCAGCAAGAACAGCGCTTCAGCTTTGGTGGCGACATTGAAGGCCGACGGGGAGGGGCGTTTCAACAGCACGGCGACCGCAGCATCAATTGGGGCTACGATGTCATGCTCGTTGGTGCCTTACGGTCGAAACGGCCTCGCTGGATCGCGACGTTATCAAAATGATAGGTGGTTGTGACATCCCATCTCTTCATCAAACTCATGACCGTCATCGTTGCGGTGCGTCGTACCTGGCCTCGAAGTAACGCCCCACGACATGGGGGCGAACGAGCCGCTGAACTTGGCGACGCCCTCGAGCTATACATTGCATCGCTGAGTCGAGCCGACACGCACAGCCCCTTGTCTCGTCGAGTTTCTCTATGACCTACTGTGTAGTCGGCGCGTCGCTAGATGAAGGAGTATTCGCGGCGCCATGGTCGTTCCGTCGAAGCCGTGCCGACACCGGCCAACAGAGGCTCGACGTACTCCACATTTCCGTCCCCTCCCCCGCCGACGGGGAGCTTGTAGTACTCGGAAAATTGGCGGACATCTCCATAACGAATGCTACTTCAGACGAGGTGCAGCCGAAGACAAGCACGAGAGGATCCTTGCGCGAAGGAGAGTCAGGAGTCGTGAAGTAGGTGACTGACGAATACGGGCAGGGCCTTCAGAAGCAACAATAGCGTCACCACCCCGATCCCTCTCTCGAATACTTCCTTGATCGCCGTGATGACGCCGTTGTCGGTGAATTGAGCGAAGACCGTGAACAACGCGATGGCGTAGCCGACCGTGTAAAGGTCGAAGAGATCGTAGTGCAGAAGGTCCATCGTATTGGTAAGCTTGCGGTAAGCCCCGGGATGATGGTCGACGCTCCGCTTCGTTCGACCGACGGCCGCCCCTCCACGCAGTCCCGAGCGCAGCGCAGGGGCAGCCGCCAAAAGAGGTGACAGCCAGAGACAATACTGAGGTAGCTTCTCGACGCCGAAACCGGGATGGTTGATCGCGACATGAGCCGCCAGAATTGCCGGATAGATGCACACGAACGCCACAGGCGAGAAAATGGGGTGTAAGGACGTTTTTTTTCCTGCCAGGAGCCACTCGGCGTAGCCGGATTTCCGGGCAATGCAGACGGCGATGTAGAACGCAAGACTCGCGCTGAAGACCTTGTCCGGAATGGTCATCACGAGGTGCATCGGCAACGTGAGAAGATCCGACATCCGCGACCTTGCGGTGTCGATCAAGCCGTACTCCGCGAGGCCGACCTTCCAAAAGTAATCATAGAATATCCGCAGCATGAGGACGGCAGGATGTTCCTTGGCCGCGGCGTCCGGAGGAGGCACGGTTATCCAACCGGAAAAGTCGTCGAGGATCGCCATCACCAGCAGCATGCACACGACGCCGACCACGAGCCCGTTCACGAGAATCCTGATGGTCAGTTGCCGGTAGAGATTGGGTTTATGCTCGGGCGGTATGGAGGGGCCGAGCCCCCAACGATGGGCAAGTGCGCCCCAGATGATGGCTCCCCACACGCTGACCGGCGCGTAATTCAGATACTGGCCTCCGAAAAAGACGTCTCCGGTCAGATTTGTGAGACAGCCGACGATCGCTCCGTACCACGGGCCGGCCAGAATGCTGGCCGTGGCAGTGGCCCACATGTCGAGAAAAAGGAACTGGTTCAGTACCGGAAGCGCTCGCGCGACAATCAAGTTTCCGACGATGAAGGGGACGGCAAGCAGGAGAAACTTCCTGGTATCGGGTGGGACCGAGAGCTTCATCGGCATCAGCAAGCGACCGCGATTTGATGCCGCCAAAACCAACGTAGCAACTCTACCGCCTTTTCCGGTGTGTAGAACGACGACCAAAGCGTGACGACTTGGGCCGCGGTCGTCTTTCCGGCGAATGCCTTGATCATCGGGCGAAGTGCCAGTCCGCCTACGAATGCAATCGGCTCGTCGAGATTGGGATGGAACAGACACCGCTCGCGCACGACGAGATCGTCTACCAGGCATGGAGCTTCGATGAACGTCACCCAGTCCGAGAGCATCAATAGTTGATCCGGAAACGGCAAGGGCGTCGGAGAAACTGCGGAAGGCCTGGCGGCCGAAGCTGCTGCGGCCCGGTCCTTCCAGAACTCCGTCCCATGGAAGCAGAAAGCCTCGGCGTATCGCTCCGCCGCCCAACTCTTGTGAGTTTCGCTTCGTGCTATCCGGCGAGAACTCCAATAATCGTTCGCGGCCGAATGGTCCGCCGACGGGGTGAGAAGGGTGTTGATCACGGGACCGGCGCACAACGCGGATTGAACCGCTGCCTGTACGCCGCTGGACGAGAGAGGATCCAAGGCTGCGTCGGCGTCGCCTATCCTCAGAAGTCCGGTCTCGCCTCCTTCGGTCAGGTACGGTGTGGCGTCGCATGCGCGCGGCGGTGATACGAGTTCGAGTCCCGGTTCCAGGATGTCCGATTCTTCAACGAGGCGTAGGAAGCGCTTTTCCAACGATCCCTTCAGGCGGTGCAGCGCGTCGGGGCTCGTGAATACGACGGCCAGGCTCCGCCGCGTACCGGTCGGCGCCGCCCAGGCCCACGAAGAACCGTTCGAAGACATCAGCACGGTCGGTCGCACTTCGCCTCTCCACGCGCCATGCACGGCGACAGTGGGGGCTCCGAGGCGTCTTCGAGCACGATGCCCCGAGCTTCGGCCTCTGGCGTCGACGACGAACGCGGCCCGGACCTGTCGCATGCCCGCCGCAGTGGCGACGTCGGCGACACAGCCTCCGGCGAAGCGCGTCAGCTTCGCGACCCGAGCGGGCTGCAGAACTCTCGCCGGAGAACTGGCGACCGCAGCGAGCATATCGGAATCGAAACGCCCCCTGTCGGCGACCAGGACTTCGGAAGGCGCAAGGGCTGAGTCGATCGACCCCCATCGCCGTTCGACCGTCAGGCCATGCCGATGGGCCGGATGCTCCAGGACATGCCGGACACCCAGGAATTCGAGCTGTTTGAATAACCCCGGGCTGAGGCAGATCCCGATGTGGTCGCGAGGAAACGAGACCTCCTCGCAAAGGATCAC
Organism: Bradyrhizobium sp. WSM4872; assembly: GCF_055811715.1. NCBI lineage: Bacteria > Pseudomonadati > Pseudomonadota > Alphaproteobacteria > Hyphomicrobiales > Nitrobacteraceae > Bradyrhizobium > Bradyrhizobium sp. WSM4872. Next base: position 35,037 of record NZ_JBVVPT010000039.1, read on the forward strand.
GCTTCTGCGCAGCCGCGAAAGCGTGAGCGCGCACGCCGCGCCGGCCGGACCTCCGCCGATCACGAGCACTTCCGTGTCTAATGTCGTCATGTTGCTGGACCGGATCCCGCGCCGACCGCTCGGCCGAGACCTTCGGGGCCCAATCGCAGATAGGTCTGCAGAGCGTAGAGCAGCCAGCCCCTTATGAAGTCGCAGGCGGGCCTTCCGCGGGCGATCACCTCATGATGACAACCTCCGCCGCAGAGGTATCGCGCCCAGCAGGTGCGGCAGGGCTGTTGTCTGTGGACGTGGCGCTCTTCCAGCCACGCGGTCTTTCGGTCGTGATCGATGCCGCCCTCGATGCTTCCCATCGCTCCGGCTTCGTCGCCGACGAACCGATGGCAGGCGGCAAGTCCGCCGTCCGCCGAAACACCGAGATAGGCCCCCCCGGCGCCGCAAGGATAGGGGCGATGGGTTCCCTTGTGGATCTCATGGAGCGCGGTCGTGATGTTGGAAAAGGCATACCGCTCTCCCGCCATCGCACGCCGTTCGAACTCCTCGCCGCACTCGATCATGGCCGCAAGCATGTTCTGCAGGTCGGCTTCGTCCAATTCTCCGCGTCCGGTCGGCGAGGCCAGCATCGGTGAAAATCCGACGCTGTAAAACCCGATGCCAAGAAGCTCGTCCAAGGTCTGCTTCAATCCCAAATTCGTCGGCGTGACAGTCACGCGCGCGGTCGTCTGCAGGCGCCCCGTGCGGCCCAAGAGCGGCCGTACGCGCTCGATGATCCGATCGTAGCTTCCGCGACCGCTCTTGAACGGCCGTAGCCGGTCGTGGACCGTTGCCGGACCGTCGAGACTCACCGTGACCGCAAATCCATGACTTTCGAAGAAGTCGGCGTCGTCGCCGTCGATCAAGGTGCCGTTGGTGGTGATCGAAAATCCGATCTTCTGGCCTCTCGCACGTGCCTTTTCCGAAGCGTAGGCAGTCGCCTGCCGCAGGACAGCTCTGTTGATCAACGGCTCGCCGCCTAGGAAGGCGAGATTGATGCGTTCGTCCGGCCGTGTCTCCGAGATGAGGAGATCTATGGACGCTAAAGCGGTCTCGATCGGCATGTTTTTCGGCGACGACCCGAATTCGCCTTCTCGTGCATAGCAGTACGTGCAGCCGAGATTGCATTTCTGTGCGATCGCCAACGAGATGGCGCGCACGGGTATGTCGCCAGGCACTTCGTCGCCGATATGCGGTCGTTGTGTCGTCAGGCCGAGCTTCGTCAGGAGTTCCGAAACTTCACCGTCGTTCGAGGCAGACACGAACCTGGCGAAGGTACTGGCGTCGAGATCGAAGAGTTGGCTGCCGTCGACCAGGAAAAGATGACCACTTTGTCTGGTACGGAGCAGGTGTATGTCGCTGAACTGCGGCTTGCTGCCTTCGGCAGCGTTCAACACGATCCTTGATGCCGATTCCTGGTTCACTTTGGCGGAGGCTCCTGGATGCCGCCTATGACGAACCGGAGTGCGGATTCCCAGGATTTGAACAGATCATCGTAGCTGAGGCTGGACTGGAAATCCCGGTTGTCGACGATGTAGTTGCCGGTGTTCTCGCGCTGCATCCAATTGTCGCCCCGGCTGAGACCATCGTCGCCGGGGACGACGTTCACGTAGTCCGGCCTGCTCGCGGCCCAATAGTAGCAGGCACACTCGCGATAATCGTTCTGCCAGGGAGAACAGAGCCCTTGGCTCAGTTCTCCTGGTTTCGCGAGGACCTCCGAGAGAAGCGCAAGCCGCTCTGATGTTCCTTCGACATCGGTGTGCTCGAATATCTGCCTCACCTCCAACTCTATCGTCTGCGTCGCGACGTCGGGGTTACCCGGCAGCACTTCCTTTTGGGCCGTGTCCTTGGTGAATTCGCAGTGAACCCTCTCGCCTTGCCGGCCGACCAGCAGGGCTATCGTATTCGACCACTCCATGAACGACACTGCATCCGGACTGTCGCCGGTCGAAAGCGTAGCCGGACCGCGGCCGGGCATGACCGGACCTTGGGTCAGGACGGAAATCGGCCGCTCGTTGATCTTCAGGAGCCGGCGGCCGACGAGATCCTTGTATTTTTCGTCCTCGAAGCCGACCACGTAGTTGTTGTTCTCGGACAGCACGATCCCCACCAGGAAGCGCCGCCAGATCGCCCGAAAGTCGAATTCCAGTCCCGGAAAGCAGTTCGATATTGCGGACGAGGGATGGCTGGCGGGCGGATTTCCGCGACCGCGATATGCCAGTTGTGCCGCTAGATTTCGGGGCGTTATGTCGGCGCGATCGTCGCTCATTCTTCTGCGCTCCGTTCTGGAAACAGCCCGCGCGTCACCGACCTGCGGATCAGGTCTAGCTGTCGCCGCGTGAGCGTGAGATACCGCGCATCCGCTCCCCGCATCATGGCCGGCATTTTGCGTCGGCCCCTATCTGAAAGGTCTCCCACTTCCTCCGGCCGGCGCAGCACGTCGACGAACCAGGGCGGCGTTCCGCTTTTCAATGCGGTCAGGATCGATTGGTGCAAGGCGACCACGGAGAGATTGTCGACGAGGGCGGTCGCCATGATCGGGGCGAACATGCGGTGGAAGTCGTTGGAATCCTGCAACGACATCATGCTCTCGGTACCAAGGCGGCCGTCCACCGGGTTGCCGTTGAGGACCGCCGTGTTCAAGAGACGGACGGTCTCGTAGGCGCGGCGGACTATGTCTTCCACCCGTTCGGCAGAAACGTCGGCGAGCCGAACCTCGGGCCCGAACAGGGCTTGTTCGATTTCATCCGCGACTGTGCGTATCGGAAGGGAATCCGGCGCGAACGCGGGCGGACCAGCTCCGATCCTCGCAAACGCTCGCAGCGTCTTGCCTCCGACCTGAAGTTCGGCTTCCACGATGCCGTCGCACTCGTCGTCGAGGTAGCCCCAACTGACCTGTGCGCCCTTCTCGTTGGCGTACCCGGCGTAAATCGCCCCGGGATTGGTGTCCGTGGGCTCGCCCGGATCGACGTAGCCGAGCCACGTCGCATGCTCTCCGGTAGTGTCGTAGATGATCCGGTCCTTCACGACATCGTCCGCTTCGGTTATGGGGCCGTTCACCCCCATTGCCGTAATTCGCCTCTCCGAGGCTCCGTAGACCAGTCCCGCCGCAGGTGTGTATCGCAGGCGTATTTCGGGGAAGGCGGCATTGGGTCTGATGTACCGGGCCGATCCGAGCGGAAGGATCTTGCCGGGAAGGAAATTGTCGCAGCGGCCTTCGATGGGATGCGCATCGTGGTCGCTGAACGACGTCGAAGCATGCACCTTGTCCTGCTCGACGCCCGTACGCCGGAACGACTTGAGGTTGCCCAGCGAGACGGTCCATTTCACGTCGGCGGGTTTCAGGCCTTCGGCGGCGAGGAGATCCAAGGTGAGGGGGGCCAGCGTGTCGGCATCCGTCCGCGCGAAAATCTCGAGAAAGGGGGCCACCGGCCGGATGCGCTTGCCATCCCGGAATTGGACCGGTTCCTTCGGTTGGTAGGCGTCCGAGATCTCGCCGGTCCGTGTGTCAACGCGCAGGGTCTCGGCGGCCCGGATCTGCCGGTGTCCGAGGGGGTCTTCGACAACGAGCTCGTAGTTCTCAAGTGGCTCTTCGGAAGAGCCGAGACGTGCGACGGCGAGAGGCGGAAGGATCCGGATTTCATGAATGCTCATGCGGCCCCCGTCGAGCGGCGATGACCCGTGCGCACGGTAGCGGCGTCGGCGTAGAGGCGCATCTCTTCCGCCGCGCTTGCGTCGAGGCTTAGCAGGGTGGCCGCATATTCGGCGTCGGTGCCTAGGGCGATCCTGGGATCTTCCAAAAGCGTCCGGCAGGCGGCAAGGAGGTCGATATGCAATCGCCAGAACGCGGCGTCGCTATCCGGAAGCTGAAGCGAATAGGGCATCTGAAACGGCGCTGCGGCTCTTTGTTCGCCAGTGGCGTTCAAGGGATGCCGAGAAAGCACGGCGGCTACCGCTCTCAGGGTGTACATCTCTGCGAACATCCTGTTGATCACGACGCCTTGTCGCCGCGTCAGGCCGCCCTCGCCGGAAGAGGTATGGGAATGAGCCAGGTAGCTGAGCAACATGCGATAGCGGATGTTGAAAATGTTGGCCCAAAGGCCGGCCAGGTCATCCTCGATCTGCGACTGTCCCTTGGCCGCCGGCAGACCAGGGGCTACGGGATTTGAAGGCACGGGAATGGTCGCTTCCCAGGCGCCATCCTTCGGGAAGTGCCTGAAGACCGTGAGGAAGCGACGGAAGTGAGAGGACTCGTCGTCCTGGGCCGCCGTCTTGTCGGGTGCCTCGCCCTGCTCCGCGACGGCGCTCAACGCGGCGACCGCGTCCGCCCTCGATGCAGCCCGCACGACGAGAACGTCCGGCGTCTTCGTGGTGCCCGCGACCGACGACCCGCGTGCTCCCTTGCCGTATCCCCGGGCATATTCGTCCCAGGACGATTGGGTCGGATAGGATTCCGGGTGGAATTCAGAGGCGGCCAGTTTAGAAGGATCGCCGATGAGCTCAATCAGCTTCTTGTACAGCGCCCCGACGCGATTGATCTTCTGTTCATCGGGGCCCGCCGCTAGCCTCTCGATCTCCTTGCGCTCCCCGACGCTAACGTCGTCCGGCCAGGCCTCGGGACTTTCGGTGACAATGTACTTCGCCAGCGTGGTTCGCGTGAGGCGCTCTAACGCGAACGGGTAGGGGGCGAGCACGGAATCCCATGGGTAGTCTTCTCTGTCGAGCGCGAGCGGAGCCCCGAGGAAGCGGATGACGTTCTGGACCGTCACGAGGTGTCCCATCTCCTCCTTTGCAATTCCGAGGATGATCTGTCTCCATTTCGCGACCGCGTCCTGGTGCTCCTCCGGCACCTGGGCGCCGCCCAACGACCAGCCTGCGTACAGGTACTGGACCATCAGCGAATGTTCGATTTCAGCCGCGGTGGTGAGCAGGAAGACGGCGAATTCGCGCCACGTGAACTCAGGAGGCGGAGATTCCAAGGCGGCGTGCTTGGCCACCGCGAGCATCGTCATTTCGATCTTCGGCGAAGTCGCAAGCTTGGGCGAGGTTGGAAAGAGACTCGCGAGATAGCGTTCGTTGCGCGCACGCATGCCGGCATCCCCTGACTGCGGACCAGTAAACCACAGATTGCGGAATTGCATAGTATGCATGTGAATTTTCTTTTTGGGCGCCCGCATGTGGAGGCTGCGCAACCTCATCCCGGGCAGAAACGACCCGGTCTTCAGTAGCTTCGATGTCGGGTATCTTCGATCCGGCCTTCGCAAGCGCGTCGTTCAGGGTGGATTGAATGTCGGACGGGCTCTTTCCCAGGTCGGCGGCGCCGCTTTGGCCCAGGTACACGGCTTCTGCACTCCCACACGGTGAAGTGTCGAGCTTCGTCGCCGGTGGGCAAACGCCTTGGCGACCAATCGCGGACCGCCGCATTACAGGCTTTTGTCGGAACACATTCTTCGGCCGCAGCTCAAGCGGTGGCTTTTCTAGGAAAGTCGAGAATACTTTATCTTTAAGCGGGGGCTGGCTGACACTCTCTCCGCCGCTGCACTGTTCTCCACTCTATCCGATCGTTCGAACCGACAGCAGAACAGTAACTAACTCGACAAAGGCTGTTCGTGGCTGGTTCCGTGATGTTACCCCGAGTCACGGCGCAAACCGTAGCTTCTGAGCGTGGGGTCGGAGGACAGATTCCTTGTCTCGTCGTCTACGCCAAAGTTCAAATATGCACCACCGCGATTACGAGCGCCGCGATATGGCGGAGCAAGTTTCGCGCGAGCCCCACCGTCGTCTGGTGTCAATCCATGCTTTGAGCTCAATGCCAAGGTTCTCATTGATTCCCGCCACCAGATCCAACAGCTCAAGGGAAGCCTTGATTGCCTCGCGGCGAAAATTGCGACAGGCCTGGAATGGCCAGGAGGAAACATCACACTGAAATATGAGCGCGCGGTACGCGGCTCGTGTCGTGTAGTTCAGATCAATCTGCTGGGTTTGATCGCTTTGTCGCGCACGACTGCCGCTGAGAGGCAGCTTTGGGTAGGGGAGATTGCTGCGCCTATGCGAATGCATGGCAAGAGTTTGCAGAGCCAACCGAGTTCGGTGTGCCTCTCCTTGAGAGCCACAAAGGTCTCCTTGTCCTGTTCCGAGAGCTCCGGAACGGCGCGACCGGCATGCGGATTATCCGAGCCATTGTCGCAGGCGAACGCAATCCCGACGTCCTAGCAACCTATCGGGACGTGCGCTGCCATTCATCGATCGAGACGATCCGCGCAGCACTCGTAGGCAATGACCGCCACGAACATGTCTTCGCGTTGACTCAATCGCTGGAGCTCTACGACGCTTATCAGGCAAAGATGCTCGACTGTGATCGCAAGCTCGAAGTCCTGATCAGTGCATTTAACACCAAAGGAGCAGGACCAGTCGGAAAGCTAGCCAAGCCACGCGTCAAGCCCAAGCAGGTCAACACACCCACCTTCGATGTCAGGACCGCGCTGTATGGCGTGCTTGGCGTCAATTTGACTGAGATCCATGGGTTGGGTCCGTCGCTCGCATTGAAGCTCATCGGCGAGTGCGGCACGGATTTAAGGGCATGGCCGAGCGCCAAACACTTCACTTCCTGGCTCTGCCTCGCACCCGGCAACAAGATCTCCGGCGGCAAGGTCCTGTCCTCGCGCACACGGAGATCCTCAAGTCGCGCAGCTGCGCTGTTGCGGTTGGCAGCAACAACCGTGGGGCGGAGCGAGACAGCACTTGGAGCATTCTATCGTCGGCTGTCCTCACGCGCGGGTAAATCGAAGGCCGTGACGGCGACCGCTCGCAAGATTGCGGTTTTATTCTACAACACACTCCGGCACGGCATCAGTTACAGGGATCCTGGTGCAGACCAATATGAGCAGCAATATCGTAGCCGTGTCCTCGCCAACCTACAGCGCCGGGCGAAATCGCTAGGCTTCGTGTTGCAGGCCATTCCGGGCGACGCCAATCCGGCTGTTTCTTAGGAAGGCCGCTGCCTACTTCGCGAAGGAAGCGACATGAAGTTCGGCTTCATCGCGAAGCACCGGGGCATCTGGCCGGTGGCATGGCTATGCGAAGCGATCGGCGTGTCGCGGTCGGGCTTTCATGACTGGCTGAACCGATCTCCCAGCGACAGATCCCGTAGCGACGAAGCGGTCGGCCAGCAGGTCAGGGCCAGCTTCCTTGCCAGCGACCGGACCTACGGCGCACGGCGCGTCTGGCGAGACCTTCTGGCGGACGGCGTCGAATGCGGCCTGCACCGGGTCGAACGGCTGATGCGCCTGCAGGCCCTGCGGGCGCGGCCAAGACGCCGGCGTCTGCCGAAGGACGAAGGCGATCGCCAGATTGCGAACGTGGCGTCGAACCTTCTGGATCGGCAGTTCGAGGCCGAGCGGCCGAACCAGAAGTGGATCGCCGAATTCACCTATATCTGGACGGCCGGGGGCTGGCTCTACGTGTCGGCCGTGATCGACCTGTTCTCGCGCCGAGTGGTCGGCTGGTCGATGAGCACCAGCATGACCGCCCAGTTGGTTGCGGACGCCCTGTTGATGGCGGTCTGGCGTCGCGGCAAGCCGGACGCCCTGATGCATCACTCGGATCGCGGCAGCCCAGTACGTCAGCGAGCAGTTCCAGCGCCTGATGGCTGATAGCGGCATCGTCTGCAGCATGAGTCGGTCCGGCAACGTCTGGGACAATGCGGCCATGGAGAGCTTCTTCTCGTCGCTGAAAACCGAACGCACCGAGCGCAAAACTTATCGCACCAGGAACGAGGCCAGAGCAGATGTGTTCGATTACATCGAGCGGTTCTACAACGCGACCCGACGTCACTCGACGATCGGATGCCTCAGCCCTGTTGAGTTCGAGCGCAAGGTGGGATTAGCTTAACCCGGTGTCCATCAAACCGGCAGCAGCTCAGCTTCCGGGCTTCGCGCCGATGTTGGTCAAGATGCTGGCCGACCCATCGCTTTGCCTTGGCGAAATCAATCTTGCCGTCCTTCCGGGCGGGCAGGCCCTCCTTGACCACTGCGACACGCGCTGCCGGGTGACGTCGATCCGTCGGCCGAATTCTGCTTTCGAAATAATTTCAGTCGTCATCGGCCGTTCACCAGCTTCGCGCGAACGCGGCGCTCGACCTAGCGTACATGTCGCGAGGTCAAGGGAGGGCATGCGAATCGGCGAACGATCCGCACCTAGTAAGGACGCCCGATTGCTTGCTTCTTGAGCTTGCCGGCACATTCAACCTGTTGGCACATCTGAGCCCATGGCGTGGGTCCAACTCGCAATAGATCTGTCCCACTCAGGCGGCCGAGCAATAAGTCGGTGGATGCAGCGGGCGAGCGATTTCGAGCGACGTCACATTCTCAGCCGCGTCCTTGCCGCGAGCGGAAGGTGCGCTTGCCAAAAAGGTGTTGCCCAGCGGTGTGCGGCTGCTTGGTAAATCGAAAAAAGCTGCCGCACAGAATGGTGCCATGTTTCAGCAGTTCGTACGGCGAAGGCCTCCATGGCGACGCAATCGCCGAGGAGTTGACGGCCGATTGCCTCTGCACCGTCCACGGCCGATGCCATGGCGTTCGCAAGGCCTTGAGAGGCGATCGGATCAAAGCTTGCGGCGGCGTCGCCGATTGCCAGCCAACCCTCACCGGTCGGATGATCGAGGAACGACGGCGAGGCGTCGACGCTCTGCACATGGCCGCTACAAACCAGTTCCTTGGTCCAACGAGGAAGTGAGTTTGTGTCGTCGATCGCAGCGAGAAGGGCTGACCGCGCGGCGTCGCTTCGGGCGAGGGCGGGATCACCGGTGAACAGGGCGCACGTAAGCGTCTGCCCCGGGCCGCATACCGCGTACCACCATCCGACCGCAGTGGCTTCGACGGTCAGTGACGCCGGTTCGCTCTGCCTTTCTGTGTCGGGCGCGGACTGGATATGAACGGCGAGCAGGCGAAAGAGACACTTTCGTGTCGCGCCGAGCCGGCGAGCTAATGTCGACGTAGGCCCGCTTGCATCGACCACGAACGCCGCCCGCAGGGAGGCCAGACCATTCCTCGAACGGCTCTGCACAGACCAATATCTATTGCAGCGGCTTAGACCGCGAACGTGATGGCCGGGAAAGACACGGACGCCGGCCCTCATGGCTCGGCTCACGAGCAATTGCTCGAGGGCGACGCGGTCGATCACCCAAGCGCGCCCACCCGGGTGACGGAGAAAATGCTCGCGGTCCGGCCGAGCCGTCGACCATGCGCGATCGATGCATGCGAGGGGACATGCCAGATTGCCATTCGCTTCGACAACGTTGAGGAGACCGAGATGAGACAGAATAGGAATGGCGTTCGGCGTCAGTACCTCACCGGGCTTGCCCTTAGGCTGCAGGTCTTTCTCCAGGAGTGCGACGAGCAGACCCCGCTCCGCGAGAGCCGCGGCTGCGACCGCTCCCGCCGGGCCCGCGCCGACCACGAGAACGTCCCAGACGCGATCGTCGTCCACGCCGTTCACACCTCGCCCTGACGGAACTGATGGCGCGGCGGCGTGGTCGCTTCGGGCGGCGCGTCGAGGCCCGCTTGGAACGGAGTCGGCTCCGGTGTCCGCTCCCGCAGCGACTCGATCCGGGTAATCAAGGCAATTTTTTCGTCGGAGCCGGCATTCGCGCGATCGCGGCCAGTCTCCACGTGGACTGTTTCCGGGAAGCCAACCTCGCGCAGCGCCTGCGGCGTTTGGCGTGGTTCGACAATCCCGAGCGTTGCCCAGAGCTGAACCATCTTGTCAATGCGCTCGTAATAGGTGCGGCCGCGCACGTCGCGCAGCCAGTCCTCCCGCAGCAACGCGTGCTTGAGACGCTGCAGCTTTGGGTCATCAAACGGATCGGTGAGGTTAGCGCTCGCTCGCTCGAAAGCGGCAGAGCTCAGCACTTGGTCGGGCACGCGCGCGCCCCAGAAGCTCGGGAACGACAAATATGTGCTAGGGGAGTAATCGGCGCTGGAGTTGCACGATGCTTCGTCGGTCTGCCAGGGCAGGCCGAGCCAGCGCGTGAGCGCACCGGGGCCCGCAGCTGTGATCGGGCCTGCGGGTCCGAGGCATGTGTCCCGCGTCAGTTGTGAACCGAAATCCTGGCGCACGGCTTCGCCCTCAGGGACAAGGTTTAATCTGTACAGCAGGCGATCGTCGCGTTGGGCCGCGTGATGCAGCGCCCACAGCTCAGGCCGCCGCATCGGCCATGTAAGCTCGATGCCTGGGTGGAACGGGCCGCCGAGGCACTCGGTCAGGCCCACGCGCATCAGCTGAGATACTTGCGCATCGGCGGAGAGGGCCGCGAAGTCCGGTAGCGACGGTGGTCCCTGCCAATCGGACACAAACGTGCCCGCGGCCCACCGATCGAGGTGTGCGAACATCGTAGGCGTGACCGACAGAAAGGTCAGATCGACGTCGCGGGCCTCACCAAAGAGGTCCCCGTATATGTAGGGTATCTGCCGTTGCGAGCCGGGACCGGGAGATACCGGGCGGAACAAGGCAAAGACCTGTTGGCGCCAGGGCGCGTTCCCGGGACTGGCGTCGGCCAGGCGTGAGATCACCGAGACGGCCCGCGCATCGAGCGGCGACCCCACGCCGTGCGCGACAAGGAATCCGTGATTGATCCACTGCAGCGCGGTTAATCGGTCGAAGATCGGCCAAACGTTGTGCGAGAAACTTGTCCTCATCGGTCGGGCGAGCCAGCCGGCTGCCATGAACGCCTCCCGGACGGTGTCGTCCATCGTCACGAGACCGTTAAGGCCGGGCGCGAAATTGGGCGGCGTGACGATCACATAACCGGGATCAGCTTCGAATTCCGTGGTGCCCACGGTTACGCGCGCGCGCACCGGCCCGTCGCATGTGTCGTCATACCAACGATCGTTGTTGGCGAAGGTGACGGGGCGCATACTGGTGTAGAACGGCGCCGACTTGCCAAAACCGCCCAGGAAAATGAGCCGCCCGGCGTCGTCGGTTCGTAGCTCGCCAAGCGTGACGAAGAAATTGAGAATCTGCCCATCGTCGAAACGGAATTCGGGCCCGGACAGGTTCAGACCGCCGATCTGCCGCGCTGCCGGGCGAATGTCGAGCTCACGCCGCCGAGCATAGTCCACGTTGCGCCGCGCCGCTGGAACCACGAACTGCGCCGGCAGGTCCATGGCCTGGTTGAATTGGTACCAGCCGGCTTTGAGATTGGCGACTTCAACGCGCCAGGAGATCTTCACGTCCGGGCCCTGGACGAGTTCGATGGTCTCGCCTGACTTCAGCCGCGCATAGACGTGGAAGCGCACCCCTTGGCGTTTGATCTCGCCGGCCGCAGTCTGAAACCCGCCGCGCGCATCGGGCGTTCCGCCGATCACCTCGGGCGCCAGCGTGTAGTCGTCCTGCCCCTGCGCGTTGCCCAGGCGAGCAATGCCGATCGGCGGATAGACGCCTATCCAGGCAATCTCGGATGCACTCACGCCCGACATGTCGTCCCCCAGTATGCTGCCGCCTATTCCTTGAATCGAAGGTCCATCTCGTCTTCAGCGATGATGCTGTCGTTAAAGCCGGTCGAGCGCAGCACACGAACGGTGGCACGCTCCGCGGCAGGAAACTGGTTGCGGTCAAGCACGACCTTCGGGCTCTTCTGGCCAACGGCGATCGTTTGCCATGTTTTCTCGCCGGCAGGCCGCACCTGGATCGTGTAACTGACGCCCGGCTCATCGGGGGCGGCCATGGACATCGATCGCTTTTCGGGATGTCCAGGCGGCCCCGCGCCCATTTCCAATCCTTGAGACCGGGCTGCCACGGTGGGGTCCGGAGAGCCTGCCTCGAACGTGTTCACGATCTTGCCATCGTGCAGCAGCACGAGACGGGCCATGCCCTCCGCATACGATACGTTCTGGTCGATCAGCCCGGTCTTCGATGCATGGTCGTCGCTGGGAAGGAGAATAGTTGGCCGCACGCGGCTCAGCTCCTTCCCATCCGCCGCTTCCACGACGAGTTCGAACCCGGTGCCTTGCGGCGGCTGGTTGGCGGGTGGAGCCGCGCCTTCCATTGCTGATTGGCTTGCGGCCGCGGTGGCCGGATTGACATAAAGGAATTCGCCCGTACCTGATCCGATGTCGACCGATCCGACGATGTGAATAACTTTGTTCTCGTATGACATCATTCGCCTCCTGATCGTGAGCCGGTATCACGCGCTCGGCGGAGCGAGCGCCGTATCCTCATGGACCAGGCGATCGTGAATGGCCTCATAAGTATACGCCGAGAGCCACTGGCTGTCGGCATAGGTCATCACATCGTGATGGATGTTCCCCGGCAGCGCCCGCATCTGCAGGCCGAGGGCGGGGTCGCCGAAATCGAAACCCGCGAACTCCTGCGCTGGTGAGCTAATCAAGCCACCGGCATAGGGAAAGGTCGTTTCGAGGTTGTCTCGGGGCTGGCCCGTCCCCTGAACAGGATCAAAGGTCGGGAAGCCCGGGTGCCGGCGCTGGAACGTGTGGCCAAGTTCGTGCGCGCCGTACCAGTCCGCGAAACTCGCGTCGCTGTCGCCGGTCCAGCCGTTAGGCACGCCGCAGGGGCCGCATGCCACCGCCCCGAAGATGGTGGTCGCCTCATCGTAAAGGGCGCTGCCGCGCATAAAGCTTTTGCCCGCCTCATTGTCCACCAGGCCATAATAATGGGTCCGTGGATCCATTCCGGATGAAATCTCTCGCATGCGCAGGGCCGATAGCTGGGCGTTGACCAGGATCGACTGATTGCCCCCGAATGGCGGCCTGAGGCGGTCGCCATCGATGACAATCTGTGACCATTCGAGCGCGGCAACCGGGTAGGCCCGCGTCAGATAGGACCGAAGGTAATCGAAATGGATTGCGCCAGGTGTGATCGTCGCCGTCGGGGCGTTCGTGCTGCTATAGCGAAGCCCGATCGCCCGGATGCGCAACACCGGCGCTGCGACGAAATTGGCGGTCATCGCCGGTTGCGCCGCGAGTGGCAGCTTCTCTCCTCCCGGCACATTGAGGTGGTCGAGACGAAGTTCGATCGATCCGGCGCCGAGCGCGTCGGTCGGAAGAACAAAATTCAGGCTTTCGGCGACATCGAAGCGTTGTCCCATGAGATCGGGCGTGCTCGCCGGATCCAGCTTCACGCGGTTCATCGCCGCGAGATAGAAAGCGCCGCCGTTGGCGCGTCGCCACGTAATCTCGCCAGTCACCAGCGTCGAGGCAGCGACCGTGGCGGGGTCGAGATAGACGCGCACGATTGTGGGTTTGCCGGCAATGAGCCGCACACGGTTGTCGAGCGCCTGGATTACCTGCACGATCTCGACGCCGCGCACGCCGACATTGGCCGCTGAGCCCGTCCCCGCTGGAGCCAAGGCCGCTGCCGCCATTCGTGCCCGGCGCGGCCTCCTGATGGTTGGCTGTTCGTAGGGCGAGGACCCCACCGGATCATATTTCGGCGCCGCCCTGCCGCTGGAGCTCGGCGCATCCGCCGCTGACTTTCTTGGCCGTCGCGCACGTGGTTTTGTGTTCAAGGCGCCCTCCCTTCTCTTCTACAGCAGCCACGCTTGGTGTTGCGCATGGCTACCGCGCGATGCTCCCTCAACTTTGGTCAGCGCGCTCGATGATGAAATGATCACGCGTTATACGTTGCGCTAAAGTGCCAATCGCTTCACAGGCCTGATGCCACTCGGCGAATATTTCGGCACTGAGCGGCAGCGGATGTTCGTCGGGCTGAAACGTCGTCCCGAGCGGATAAAGCTCGCCGGGCGTCCTTGTCATCTCAATATGATTTCCGAGCACGACTGAAACCGGGTGCTCGGATGCGAACGCCGCAAGGCGCGCCGCGCTGCGTCGATAAGCCGCCCAGTCGGCAACAGTCAGCAGGCCAGGGTAGAGCGTGTCCCCGGTCAGCAGAGCCTGCATGCGAGGGTCATAGACGGCGATGTGATCGGAAACGTGGCCCGGAAGGGGCAACACGACCAGCGCACGGCTGCCGAGATCGAACGTGGCTTGCCCTTCCGGCCAAGCGGGAAGATTGAACGCGTGCTGAACCGCGCCTACGCCGCGGCCGATCACCCTTGTCTGGGGCCGCCCGGCAAACTGCCTGTCCCAGAAGACATGATCGCCGTGGCCATGTGTGTGCGCTATAATAAGCTCGCCGATGGCGCGACCTTCTTCGGCACGCCGTGACAGCAGCGTATCGACAGCCTCGCGGATCGGCAGGATTTTCCGTGGGTCGCCGTCGTCGGGACTGGCCCCCGTATCGAACAGCACGGCCTTCTCGCTGCCCATCAGCAGGTACATGAACGGTGCTTCGAAACTGAAGCACTTGCTCTGCCGGAGCACATGGGTGTCGTCATCGACCGACACCACTTGCAGCGGCGGATCGGTGTTCGCCGCGCAATCGGCGGAGCCGTGGATCCAACTGACCTTGTCAATACGGAGCGGCACGGCTTGCCCCTAGAGCCGTCCGCGCGTGTGGCCGGCCGAAAGCACCGCGCTCACCGAAAGCGGCCCGCCAGGACCGCCCGCGGCACCCGCTCCGTCGCCGACGCAGCCGCGAACCGGCTGCGCCGTACTCTGGCCGATGCGCGTTGCGAGCGCCCGGATCGTCATTTGAATCCGGTCTGCGATCTGGCCACCGAACTGGATCGCTCTTCCGTCGATTAGTACATCGCCCAGCACGTAATTGCGGTCGCTCGGCACTTCGATGACGGCTCGGACCGGACGTTCTGGAGTTCCGCGCGTATACTTCCAGAAAGCGGCAGGATCGCTGCCGTCGGGGGTTTCCCATTCCTGCATGTCCAGGCCGCCGAAATAGATGCCGACAGGGTTCGCGACAGTGACCTCTGCCTTGCTACGCGCATGAAAGTTCACGCGCGCGCCGATGAACGGGTCGCTGTGTCGCTGTTCGGCGCCGTATCGGCCACACCGGATCAATTCCAGGGTATCGACCATTGGCGAACCATCGGCGCGCAGCCGCGTAACCGTTGCCGCGCCCGCGATCTCGATCTCGGCGCCCAGTGTGTTGTTCCTCTGCACGAGGTGCATGGCCCCGTTGGAGGTTGAATTGTTGAAGCGATTGCGCAGGATGTAGGCGCCCGATGGGGTGAAGAGGTCTGCCTGCGTTGCCGAGGCGTCGACATGTTGCTTGTAGAGTGCGAGCGTTTGGGTCGGGTCGGTTGCGGCGAGAAAGCGCCAGTACTCCGGCCCTTCGCAGGTAAACGTGACCCGCGTGATCTTGTTCGTGCCGGATTGCCGGGTCACGCTCCACTCACAGTACTCGTCCTGAACGTCGCGTGAGGCATCGGCAGAGCGCCACCGCTCCATGTCCGAGCCGCTGCTGATCTGCACAATGCGGGGAAACGCTGTCCATTTCACATCCTCAAACGCCGGGTTGGGTCCCGCCTCGACCTTGGCGGCATTGAAGAATTGCGCCCGGGGCGAATCGAACGGATCGCCGCTACCCTCTTGAGCGGAGTTCAGCGCGTCGGAAATGAACTGATGCCAGGCATCGCGTTGGGCCGGTCCGAAATCGTCCAGAAAACCCGGTGGGTCAAATCGTTGCAACGCCATATTCACCTCCCTGATGACTGCGCGACAGGACCGGAAATCTCATCGTTCGACCACCTCGGCATCCCTGGTTACTGCCAGAGGCGGCGCGTTCTCATCGATGTTGCTGAACGGTAGCGTCAGGCCGAATTCAGCTATCTTGCGCTTGCGGAAAGCGCGCCTGCGCCAATCGGCGACACGCATGAAATCGAGAACGCCTTGCGACGTCGCGAGACGCGCGCGCACTTTGGCAACGAACGCGTCAAGTTCCGCGGCGGCCCTTGTGCGCATCGCTGCCTCGTCGAGCGTCAGGTAGTCGGCTGCGATGCGTTCCGGTGCCTCCGGAGGCAGGCCGGCCGCGGCGATGTTGATGTTCCTGCGCGTTTCGGCCTCGATCTGGCCTGCTGGCGTTGTCCCCGCCGGGACGTACTGCAGCAGACTTTCACGCGCGGCCGAGTCAGTCGGATTCCAGGCGTCCACCATCAGGAGCCCAAGAGCAAAGCCGGGAGAAAGGATGCCTCGTCGCGTGAGCTCGCCCACGACCACGCAGTCCTCGAATGCCCGCTCCGAAACCGGCCAGGCAAAGAAGGCATCGCCGGCCTGCTGGAAGCCCGCATCCGAGCGCTTCAGCACGAGCCCGAGTGCGGCGACGGCGCTTTCGTAGTCCGGTCGTCGCACCTGAAACGCCTGGCCGAGTCCGGTGATATCGAGCGCGAGCTGGTTGACGATGCTCTCGACGTCGAAGAAGAAAGTGGCCGGCAGTCCGAACTCAGGCTTGCTCCCGCGGCTTCGCTCCTCGCTTGAGACGATGTTGACGGATGTGGCCGCGAGCAGGTGGCGCAACAGCTCCCTGGGCGCCGCGATACCGCCTGACGCGCCGAGCAGGCGATCAAGGCGCGCGCGGGTCCAGCGTTGAACGGCCGGTCGTACCACCCGCCGCTCCAAGATGTCCGCGCTCTGGCGGGCAGCGAAAAGCGGATCGGTCCTCACCGGGTGATCTGGCGGAAAGGACTCAAGCGGGATCTCCTGCGCTGTGCTGTTCCAGTGCAGCCAGGGCAAGCGCAGTTCTTTCATGACCAGCGTGCCATTCACGTGGCTATCGAATGGCCCTTTGCCCCGCGCTGCATCATCGAACGCGTGCCAGGAGGAGCCTTCCCACAACCATGCGTCTCCTGCGCGCTCGTAGAAATGAAACACCTTGTTGCGGCTGTCCCAGCCAGCGACCTGCAGAAAAGCGGTCGGATCGGTCGCGGGCGGTCGCGTGCTGACCAGAACTGTTGGTCCATTGGCGGAACGGCCGCGGGTGACCACGTAGCGGACGCTCCTTGGCAGCCGCGAGTTCGCTTCGTTGAATGGAATCTGGCCGGCTTCCGCGACGACGAAGACCATTTGCTCGGGCAGGCCTTCGGGGGCGCCATTCGACTCGTTCAGGATGGCGAGGAGTTCGGCAGTCGTCCCTGGGAAGCGCCCGCGCGCCAGTACCAGCTCGAAGAAGGGGTCGCCCAGGGACGCGCGTTCGCCGTCTGTCATGGGTCGGCCTCCATTGGGATCTATACCGACCACTCTGGCGCGAAGGCTGGATGGAGATGAACCCGCGGAGTCGGAGGGACGATCGAGTCCGGCCGCGGCATACGATAGAGGATGGGAGCGTGTAGGATTAAGCGGATCTTGGCCGAGACTCATGGTGAGCCTCCCTTCCGACGCCTTTGGTGCTTGCCCTTCCAACCATCAGCGTCCCCCAATTTCATGAAGTATTCTTGTCGCAATCTAATATAGCATTGACTATCTGCTGATGCCTCGGGTTGCGCAACAATTTTTTGCTGATTGCCACGCGCGGAATGTCGCAGAACCGCTTGCGATGCTGCAGCGCGAACAATTGCGGATCTCGCTTTCGCCACATTGCGATTCGTTGCGCGGCCAAGAGATCGAAATCGCTGCCGATGCACGGTGGCTGCCTTTCGAAAGGTCAGCCGCTAGACCGAGCCCGCATCCCAGCGCGAAAGCCGAACGAAATCGTGGCAGTCGCAAGTAGAAGCGGGACACACTACGCTTGGTGCACTGCGCCGTCGGCGCCGAAAAGCGAATTATTTTCGATGGCGGATAGGGGGTAGCGAACCAAATGCCGCCGGAAATCGCCCTTACAAGACTGCTATTTTTCAGGTTTCGACACGCCCAAGCGCGTCGAGAAACGTCGCATGGTCATTTCGCTGGGTGACCATGCCTTCTGGCCCTAAACATGGGGGGCTTGAATTGGACCTTCTGGTCCTGCTACGGCATTCGAATATTGAAATTGAATGGGCACCGTACGAGTGCCATTGGTGAGATTCACCTCCTTCATCACGCGGCTCAGATTCGCACCAGCTTCGGTTATTGGGAAGTCGCCGCACTCTTCACCCTGTGCGGACGTCCATCCGAGAAACTGGACCGCATTGGGGCTGCTGCCGGCCCGAATGGCATCCTCCACGTCGGGGTCGGTCCGCGCCTCGTTCAGTTCGTGATAAAACGTCGCAACGATGTTTTTCCATGGCTGATCGAACGCGACGATCCCGTTATCGGATCCGCTCGGTCGCGTTTCGGAGAAGACGCCGATAGCGTAGTAGATCGTGACCTTGCTGGTCGGATGGATTGAGCCATGATAGCCGCCCAACCCTCGCAGCGAGCTGGCTTCATCCTCGACGGGAATAACAGCGGCGGCGGCATTGCCGACCGGGCTGATTGCAGCCGTCGGATCCTCGTCGGTCGTCAAGATCGTTTCGCTCGGCAGCAGGAAATTGAAGACGGTCGAGCCGAAATCGAAACCCTGCAGCGCGCCCTGCTGGAAAAGGCTGTTGACCAGCTGTTCGACGTCGCCTTGCGAGAACTGGGATGGCCTTGCGCCAGGCAGTATGTGCGAGGGCTGGAACGTTGTGGTGATCGGCTTGTTCTTGAAGTACTGCATCATGACGTTGTTCAAGTTGGTGTCCGCCATCGCGGCTGCCAAAGCATCGTCGATATTCTTGATGTCGCTTGCCGCCCATGACGATGCGCCACCGATATAGAAATTGGTATAGACGAGGTCCTGGATGATATTTCCACCGTGATTGATCAGATTGTGCGTGGGAGTTGGCGCGAATGTCGACGCGGTAGCCGCTACAACGGCAGCCATCGGCGCGGCCATGCCCCGGTAATACGTTTCAGCCGGCGAACCCGGGGTGGTAACAACGTTCATCGGACGAAATTTGATCGCCCTCTTGGTTGATCTCTTGGTGGGTGATTTCTTGGACTTGCCCGATTTCGCTTTCGTAACTGACTTCTTCTTTGCAACCGAGTTCTTCGTCTTTGCCTTGGCCATGAGACTTTCCCTCCTTAAGTAACTCGACATCCGGGCCATCGATATCGTCGCGCGCGTTCGCCGCGACGACGCACGAAATGCGAGAACGTCGATGGCAGCTCAATTAGTGAGCCCATCGGGCAGATCGCAGCCGCGATGGACTTCCATCGATCCTCCAATCAATCTCCCGTCGCTCCGCACGAGCATGCGAAGTGCTTCGGCGCGAGCGACAAGGGGCGCGTGCGAGCGCTGCCGATCTCACGGCTCGAGCTTGAGCACTCCCGGCATGAGGCCCTTGTGGACCACACAAAAGAAGTCGACCGGATCCTTAAACTTGTCCGTGACTTCCAGCCGGAGGCTTCCAGTGAACCCGACGCCGAACTTGCTGGTGGTCCCGTTGCAATCGAGTTCGCGGAGCGCGGCGTTGGGTTTCCCCGTCGTGTCGTCGCAGGCAAGCACGGGACTCTTGTCCTCGGCCGGAGGCCCGCCATCGGTTCGCTTGATGGTGACAAATCCGTGATGGACGGGGCCGCTGGGGATCTGAACCTCGATGATGTCACCGACCTTCAGATCATCGACGGCGAGAGGTATGGAAGCCGTCGATTTCTTGTCCTTGTAGGTCCAGGCGAGCCCCTGGACACCGATCACATGGGTGTCCGCCGCAGATGCAGCACCCGCAAATGCCAGAGTTGCACCGACAATGATGCTCGCCATCGGAAACGGCATTGACAACGTCCTCATTGGTCTCCTCCTCACTCGGCGTTTTGACGCTATTGCGCTGCCAGCCCGGGACCCCAAACCTCGATAGGAGCCATCAACCCTTTGTCCTCATGCTTGAGGATATGGCAATGGAAAACGAAGCGTCCGAGCTGCTGGCTTGTATCGAAGCTCATCACCACGAACACCGACCCCCCCGGAGGCAGAGGAATTGTATCGTGCCAGCGTCGCGTCGCGCCGGGATCCAGGTCGCTATTTTTTTGATCGTCATAGAGATCATAGTTTGGCACATCCGCCGGGCATGCGCCCTGGCCGCAGGTGCGCGCCGAATCGGGAGGCTTTATGAAATAGCTGTAGAGTTCATCGGCTGTCGCCAGGCGAAATTTCATCTGATGAATGTGGAAATTATGCAGAGTGCTTGTTTGATTGGACAGAACCCAAAGCTGTTTGTGGCTACCCTCGTGAGCTTTCTTGTCGATGAAGACGCACACATGCTTCTTGTTCGTCCAATCGACGAGCCCATCGCTCCCGACATATTCCTCGAACGGGATGCCCCCTCCGTTAAGCCCGACCGTCGTCTTGTCGGGATCTTCGTCCGCTGGTGGGTTGTGCATCGGTTCGTCCTGCGGGTCTGGTCCCGTCGGGCGCACTATCTGGGTGAAAACGCTCCAATCGGTCGTTTGCCCGTGGCTTGTCGTGACGCCATCCAGAAACATGACCCGGCGATACTCACGAAACGCCGGGGCCAGATCGCGAATGCATCCCGCGGGTAGCTCTGCAGTCTCAATCGCCAGGGCCGGGCTCGCAATTTGGGGCGGACCGGGGGTGGCGACGGCAGCATTCAATGCGATCCGCACGTTGCTCGCAGTGGCATTAGGCTCCAGCACGATACGGGCCAGCTGGATCTCCGGCCATTCGTCCGTTCCCGCTTCGACCCTGTGTCGCTTGGTCTTCAGAATATAGACCTGCCGGGTCGGACGCTTGTCGTCGTTGCGCACGTAGATCTCCGCGCGCGTGGCCGGCATCATCAGCACATCGTCATAGTCGACGGCCTGCACTGGTTTCTGTGCCTGCCCGGGTGCAATCGGTATCGCCGGTACTACTCCATCGAGGCTGAGGATCGTCATCCGCAGAGGCTTCTTGTCCGCCGCGTCCTCGTTCCGCAGCTCCAGCCAGTACGGGATGTTGGCGCTGAGATTGCCCAGCCGGAGGAGGAGATTCTTGCCGCCCTCCACAGTGATCGTCGGGTATCGCTGCCCGTTCACCGTAAAAAGCAGTGCCTTCGTCTGCTCGCGCTGACAGAAGCCGGTTCGCAGCTTCGGATCGAGGTCCGGTCCGGAACCGTCCGGATTCCACACCCCGCACGACTTGCCCGGAGTAAAATCCCGCGCGGCCGGATCCGGATCCCACGTCGCAGCATCGCCGTTCGCCTCGCCGGGGAGCTTGGCGATGTTCATTACCGGCATGTCGCGGAGCAGCGCATAGCGCACCATGGTGATACGTTTCAGGTCGCTTGTGTCCTTCGCGAGGTCGTTGGAGCATTTCTCCTTGTCGTTCGGATCCGGCAGACAGCCGGCCTTCACGTTGGCCGTTGCTTCGCCGACCGAAAGCAGACCCGACATTCCGCCCATCACCTGATCTGACGAGATCCCGTGCAGATGCGAGTGATACCAATTCAGCCCAAGAGGGTGCGGGATGAGTCCCGTGCTTTCGAGAACGCGTGCGTCGATCATGTCATTGCCGGGGATCGGCGTCTTTCCCGGGATCGGCACCTTGTAATCGAAACTCAGGCCCGGCTTGAGATGGACATAGACGTTGTCGCCCGTGCCAAGCTCCGCGGGCGCGGGTCGCGCGTTGTTCGGTGATACGATTCCGCCATGAAAATAATGAAGATTCGTCGAACCGTCATTGTGGTCGTGCATGCTGCCGTTGGCGCTGGAGGTCAGCGCGTTGATCAGGTGCGCCGAAACGGTGTCGCCCGGCATCGCTTCAACGATGGGCGTAAGATAGTTGTGATTGTAGTTTCCGGAGGTGACCTTGTAGCCGCCCATGGCGATCTCGGCGCTGGCTGCCTTCAGAGTGATCTGCACCTCGTTTTGGCCATTGACGAGCGGCGTAATGGAGCAGATGCCGGCGAGATCAGGCTGTCCTGCCGTTGCTTCAGAGCAGATTGGTGGCTGAACGAGCTCTGCTGCGATTGCCGCCTGAAGCAGGAAACCCAGGGCGACCCCGGTCACCCATGCAGCCTGGCCAAACCGGATCGGAAGCCGCGCTTCCCACTGATTTAAGCGTTGCATCGCGTGACTACCCAAACAACGGTGCGCACATGACGCCGCGCTCGAAAGCGCGGACCAAATTCAATCGATTCAAAAAGTCGTTCGAACTCATAAAAAGACGTGAGCGACCTCACGTTGCCATTGATACTACATGCGCCTTTCTGATGTAGTCAATCCATTCCACGCAGCCAGCGACGAAGACCCCAGATGCGACCATTGAATGATGGATCCTCCCTGCGCGGGCACACAGCAAGGGGAAGGTCTGAGGCCCGGTTCTGTTCGAGGGCTGACCGCCCTTCTTGCGGGGCACATCAGGGCACTGAGAGAGGGAATGAATCATGACGGAGCCGGCCAACCAGCTGACACTGAGCTGGTCCCGGTTGTCTGAACAGAGTTTCCGCGTCGATAGGTGGAGCCTCTGCCGGGGTTAGGCTGCCATGCGG
>NZ_JBVVPT010000040.1:0-8458 GCF_055811715.1 Bradyrhizobium sp. WSM4872
GCCTTGGCCGGTGGCCACCGGCCAAGGCGCTAAGTCACTTCCATCGCACAAATGCTGGCCGTGCAGATACAAGGGGTCTCTCTCCACGCGTTTCAATTCTCATTTGAGTACGCGGTGAGATACCCCTCATCCGGCGCTTCGCGCCACCTTCTCCCGCAAAGGGAGAAGGGAAGAGCCACGACCAGACGGAATGCCCAGTCCTATTGCACGAGATCGGCAACGATGGTCGCGGCCTTGAGGCCGGTGCCGGTGAGGACCGCGACCGTGGTCTCGTTCGCCTTGATGGCACCGGTAGCGGATAGTTTGTCCAGCGCGGCGGCGGCACTTGCGCTGGTCGGCTCGGCGAACAGGCCCTGCCGCGCAAGATGTCGCAGCGCGGCGACGATCTCGTCCTCGGTGAGCGCGACGGTGCCGCCGCCGCTCTCGCGCAAAGCGCCGATGATCTCGCGCAGGCGCAGTGGATGCTTGATCGCGGTACCTTCGGCGATGGTCTTGTTGACCTCGCGCGCGACAGGCGTATCGACGCCCGCCTTGAAGCTCGCATCGATCGGCGAGCAATTGAGCGGCTGCGCCGCGAACAGGCGCGGCAGCCTGGTGATCTGACCGGCTTTCAACAGCTCACGGAAACCAAAGGCGCAACCGAGCAGAGAGCTGCCGGCGCCGACGGGGACGATGACGTTGTCGGGGGCGCGAAAGCCGAGATCTTCCCAGATCTCATAGGCGAGCGACTTGGTGCCTTCGAGGAAGAACGGCTGCCAATTGTGGCTGGCGTAGAAGATCTGGCTCGACTGCCGGATGGCCTCGGCCTCCGATTCCTCGCGCGGCCCCTCGACGAGCTGCACCGCGGCGCCATAGGCGCGAACCTGCGCGATCTTGGCCGGCGACGTGGAAGCAGGCGCGAGAATCTTCACGCGCATGCCGCCGGCGGCACCTAACCCCGCCATCGACGAGCCGCCATTGCCGGACGAGTCCTCCAGAATGGCGTCGACGCCGATCTGACGCAGGAAGGACAGCATCACGGCGGAGCCCCGGTCCTTGAAGCTGCCGGTCGGGTTGAACCATTCGAGCTTGAAGAACGGGCACAGCTCGCCCCAGGCCTGCTGCACCAGCGGCGTGCAGCCTTCGCCGAGCGTGATCGGAGCCTTGATCTCGACCGGCAGCGCCGCCCGGTAGCGCCAGAGCGAGCGCGCCCGGCCGTCGATGTCCTCGCGCGACATCCCTGCCCCCGGCGTCACCAGCAGCGGCGTGCGTTCGTCCGAGCACCAGCGCGGCTGGTCCAGCGGATAGAGCTTACCGTTGCGGGGGTCGATGTAGGCGGCGGCGGGCATGGCGGTCTCCAAGAAAGACGATAAGGCAGGCGATACGGCAAAGGCGATCTGGGCGTTTGGTTTGATGACACGTTTTGTCCGGAAACTCGACGCCCGCCGAGCAGTCCGTGCACCGCCCCTTTAAAACATTAAAAACATAATTATTTCATCATCTTACCGCGATGGCGGCGCGGTCCGCCAGTGCGGTGGCGTGGCACTCGGGCAAGTGCTGCCGGGTCGCCGGACGACGGGAATTTGGCCGCGAGCCGCCCTGCCCCCGCGCGGCACGATTAACTTGTCTGTCGCGACTGCCCGCTACAATATGTTGGATTGAGCTCGCGCCGCCGATGTTCCGCATCGGCAGCGCGACGAGCCAAGGCCCGTCCGAGCGGCGGGCCGTTGGCTTTTTAGGAGTTTGGTCATGAGCCGCGCGAACCGTACCGACCACATCCGCCTCACCTCCCATCCGGAGCCGGGCCGAAAGGCGGCCTTCCCGATCCACTGGGGCGCGGCCGACGCACGCGCCCGCGGGCCGATCATCGGCACGGTGTCGCGCGCCGGGGATCGCAACGTGATCGGCAGCCATGGCGGCTCCTATGCAATGTACCGCGCGCTCGCGGTGTCCGCCGGCGCGCTCGATCCAATTCGTAGGCCCGATCTCACCAACACCTTTCCGGCCGCGACCATCGGGCCGTTCCCGCAGTGGAGCGATCCCGCCAAGATCGTCGCGCTCGATCCCTGGGGACATCTCGTCGCCGAGAATTTCGGCAAGGACATCGCCGAGGGCATCGATATCCGTCCGAGCATCGCGGTGACGCGGGCGCGGCTGGACCTGCCGGAGATCCGCGAGGCGCTTGCCGCCAAGCGCCTGCGCGCCGACGGTGACGTCGTGCACGCCAATGGCAGCGTGTCGGTGGTGAAGATCGCGATCGATCCGGTCTGGTATCTGCCCGGCCTTGCGGAACGCTTTGCGACCAACGAGACCGAGCTGCGGCGCACGCTGTTCGAGCAGACCGCCGGCATGTTCCCCGAGCTGGTGACACGGCCGGACATGAAGGTGTTTCTGCCACCCATCGGGGGCACCACAGTGTACATGTTCGGCGATGTGACAAAACTGCCGGACCATCGCACCAAGATCACCTGTCGGGTGCATGACGAGTGCAACGGTTCCGACGTGTTCGGCTCCGACATTTGCACCTGCCGTCCCTACCTCATCCACGGCATCGAGGAATCCGCGCGCGGCGCGCAGGAGGGCGGGCTCGGGCTCGTGATCTACAACCGCAAGGAAGGCCGCGCACTCGGCGAGGTCACGAAATTCCTGGTCTACAATGCGCGCAAGCGCCAGGAGGACGGCGACGCGGCCGCCGCCTATTTCGAGCGCACCGAATGCGTCGCCGGCGTCCAGGATGCCCGCTTCCAGCAATTGATGCCCGACACCATCCACTGGCTCGGCCTGAAGCGCATCGACCGCTTCCTCTCGATGAGCGACATGAAGCACGACGCGCTGACCTCGCAGGGCATCGACATCGTCGAGCGCGTGCCGATCCCGCCCGAGCTCATTCCCGCCGACGCCTATGTCGAGATCGCCGCGAAGAAGGCCGCCGGCTATTACTCCACCGACATTGCGCCGGAGAAGGACGTCGATGGCGTGGTCGGACGTTCGCTGGAAAAATACTGATCGATTGATGGCAGACGCTTTGGAATTGCAGGCCCGTTCGCTGCTCAGCGCAGGAGCGGTTCGCGCGCGTGCCGGCGAGATGTTCGAGATCGGCCTTGCCGGCGGACTCACCCATTTCACTGTTGATCTCGATCGCATGGACGGCGTTGCTGATGCCGTGCTCGCGGTGACGCGCAAAGCCTATCCCACTTTGGAAATCCCGTTTCATGCGCGATGGCGCCATTTCGTGCTTGGCGGCGTCGACCGCTGGGCGCGGCTTGCGGATTCGGCGTCATGGCCCGATCGCGCGGCGCGGGCGCGCGCGGAGTTCGACCTTGCCATCGTCAGCGTGCTGCTCGACGCCGGCGCGGGTGCGGCTTGGCAATACCGCGAGGCCGCGACGGCACAGAGCATCGGCCGATCCGAAGGACTTGCGATCGCGAGTCTCGACATGTTCGCGAGCGGTCTTTTCTCCCGCGATGCCCGCGCGCCCTTCAGGGCCGATGCCGACGTGCTCGCACAACTGCCGCTCGCCGCGCTCACTTCGGCCTTTCAGGTGAGCGACACCAATCCGCTGCTCGGGCTCGAGGGGCGGACCGATCTGCTGCGGCGCTTGGGCAGGCTGGTGGCGGAGCGCGCGGACGTGTTCGGCGCGCACGACACGCCACGGCCGGGCGGTTTGTTCGATCACATCGCTGCGCAGGCGAAGGGCGGCGCGGTTCCCGCACCCGCGATTCTCTCGGCGGTGCTGAATCAGCTCGGACCGATCTGGCCGTCGCGGCTGGAGCTTGCCGGAATTCCGCTCGGCGATTGCTGGTGCCATCCGGCGATCAAGGCCAGCGATGCGACCGCGGGCCTCATGCCCCTGCACAAGCTGTCGCAATGGCTGAGCTATTCGCTAATCGAGCCGCTACAGCGCGCCGGAATTGACGTCACCGACATCGACGGCCTGACCGGGCTTGCCGAATATCGCAATGGCGGCCTGTTCGTCGATCACGAGGTGCTGCGCCTGCGCGACGCCGCCGACGCTGAGCGTGCGCATGCGGTGGACTCCCTGCTCGTCGTCGAATGGCGCGCGCTGACCGTGGCGCTGTTGGACCGGCTTGCCGAACGGGTCCGCGCCAAACTCGGCCGCACTCCTGAGACATTGCCGCTCGCGAGCATTCTGGAAGGCGGCACCTGGGCCGCGGGCCGCGCCATCGCCTTCGCGCGCCGTCCCGATGGTTCGCCGCCGCTCAAGGTGATCAGCGACGGCACGGTGTTCTAAGAATCCTCTCCCCTTGTGGGAAAGGGTGGCTTCGCGGAGCGAAGCCGGGTGAGGGGTTGTCTCCGCGGGCATATCTCTCACAGGAGTTCGCGGAAAGTACCCCTCATCCGGCGCTTCGCGCCACCTTCTCCCACAAGGGGAGAAGGAAGAAAGGCATCCCGTCATGCAAGGCGTCACGATCGTCGATCATCCGCTGGTGCAGCACAAGCTGACCCTGGTGCGGGACAAATCGATCTCGACCAAATCGTTTCGGGAGCTGATCAAGGAGATCGGCATGCTCCTGTGCTACGAGGTAACGCGCGACCTGCCGCTCGCCGATACCGTCATCGAGACGCCGCTGGCGACGATGCATTCGGCAAAGATCGCGGGCAAGAAGCTGGTATTCGTGCCGATGCTGCGCGCCGGCACCACCTTCGTCGACGGCATGATGGACCTGGTGCCGACCGCGCGCGTCGCGCATATCGGCCTCTACCGTGAGCCGCACAGTTTTGCGGCGGTCGAATACTTCTTCAAGTCGCCGTCCGATCTCAGCGAGCGCCTGGCGATCGTGGTGACGCCGGTGGTTGCGACGGCCAACACGGCTGTGGCCGCCATCGACCGGCTGAAGGAGCGAGGCGCCAAGGATATTCGCCTCGCCTGCCTGATCGCCGCCCCGGAAGGACTAGAGCGGCTGCGCGGACTGCATCCGGACGTGCCGATCTGGACCGCCGCAGTCGACGAAGGTCTCGACGAGAACGGCTTTATCCTGCCGGGCCTCGGCGACGCCGGCGACCGCGCCTACGGGACCAGATAGGCGCCGGCCTGCAAACCGCGTCACGTTAGGAACAGCTTCGCTAGCTCAAGGTTTTCCTGCTCTACGATGGAGAGCACGATGACCTATCAGGATGACGACCGCAGGGCAGACAGAGCACGCCGCAACAGCCCGGTGGGCTGGGCGATCGGCGCAATCTTCGTGATCGCCGTGGTCGCGGCCGTCTTCTTCTACAATGGACGCGACGTCGGCCCGCAGACCACCACCTCCAGCCCGAACAACGCGCCGAGCGTCACCACGGGCTCGACCAATTCGCCCGCCCCGGCAAAATGATACGCGCGCCGCTCCGTCAGATCGGCGGCCGCGGCGGCAGATCCTTCGCATCGGCGGGCGCGGGCTTCTCCTTGAGGTCGGCGATCAACCGTTCCATTTCGCCGATCTCCCGCACCTGGGCTTCGATGATGTCGTCAGCCAGCTTGCGAACGCGGGGATCCCTGATGTGCGCGCGCTCGCTGGTGAGAACCGCGATGGAATGATGCGGGATCATCGCCTCCATATAGGCGACGTCGGTCACGGTCTGCTGGCTTCGAACGAGCCAGAGCGAAACCGCAAACACGACGGCGCTGACGGCCAGAATGGCGACGTTCGCCGTGCGGTTCCTGTACATGCCCCACATGAAAGCGAGCATCACGGCGGCCATGACCGCACCCATCAGCAACGCCATCCACGTCCGGGTCTGGCTGTACCAGACGTGATCCAGAGCGAAGGTGTTGAGATACATCAGACCGAACATGATCACGGTGGAAGCCGCGATCATCGTGACGAAACGACCGTAAGCCATGAGGAACTTCCGCTGTTTATTGGGGGGGATAACCACTCCCCGAGCGATCGTTCCTCGCCGATGGATGATTTGGCGCGGGGCCAACGCGTCGGCGGCAAGAGATTCAGATCTTGCCGCTGCCGCAGATCCCCTTCAGCGACCGCCACTCCGCATCGGTCAGCAGCGGCGCGCCGCTGGCGGGGCGGTCTTCTTTCGTCATGCGTGCGAGGCGGTCCTCGGTCAGCGGATGGCTCGCCAGGATCGACGTGAGGCCGCCGCCTTCCTTGCCGGTGATGCGGAACATCAATTCGGCTGCGGGCTTCGGCGAACGGCCGAGCTTGTGCATGATCTCGATGGCAAACGTATCCGCAGCGGTCTCGGCTTCGCGCGAATAGGAGGCCTCGACCACGCTGCGTGAGGCGAAGATCACCGCGCTCGAGCCCGTGACGTCGCCGAACAACAGGCCGATCAGGAAGGAGGTGCCGCCGTTGTAGATCAACCCGCGCATGTTGTCGTAATGCTTGAGATGACCGAGCTCGTGGGCCAGGATGCCGGCGAGCTCGTCCGGACTTTCAGCCTTGTCGAGCAGGCCCTTCAGCACGAAGACCTTGCCGCCGGGCAGCGCGAACGCGTTCGGCACCGGGGTCGGCAGCACGCCCGCGGTCATGGAATCGTCGTCGAGGCCGGCGGCATCGCGCAGCCGATTGACGAGCTTGATGAAGGCCGCCTTCCCCGCCGCATCCTCGCACGCATTGCGACCGAAGATGGTCTTCACCTGAACCTCCGACGCATCGCCGATGCGCCGCTCGATCGGCTTCGGCACCAGCGGCGCGAGGCGGTCGGCAGCGAGCGGCACGCCGAACAGCACGACGCAGACGATGGAGACGGCGGCAGCCATCGACCAGCCGACGATTTTTGCGACGCCGCGGCGCGAGGTCTGGTGGTCGTCGAGCCGTACGCAGCGGACAGTCACGTCTGAGGCGAGCAAAGCGTCGCGGATTTCCAGCCGCGCCAGCGGCGGCGCGGAAGCGCAGGCGAGCCGCAAAATGCCGGGCGGGCTGTCGGCGCGGCGGATGTCGGCATAGGCCCAGCGAACGGGCGTCGCACCCTCTTCGACGATCTCGAGCGCGTCACTGAGCGTCAGCGTCACCTGCCGCCTGCGGCTCGACACGCCGTCGAAGAAGATCGTCGGCTTTGCGGATTGCGCCGGGACCTCGGTGGACAACTCACTCACAGCTCAGAATCCCGCGACATCGAGTCCGTCGGCAAAGCCTTCGCCGAGCGCGCTGGCAAGCTCGGCGCTGCCGCGCACGTCAGCCGCGGCCGCGATATTGTACACATCCACCGTTTCCAACACCTTGGCCCAGAGATCGCGCTGGAGATAGACCCGCATGACAATGTTGAGGGCCAGGGCGAGTGCGAGGTAGCCGACGACCATCATCACCAGTGTCGGGATGCTCTTGGCGGCATTGCCGGGCCCCAACGCCTGCTCGACCGAAAGCCCGCTCAGCTTGACGACGAGCATGGTGGCTCCGCCGACATAGGCGGCGAACATGAGCGAGAGCAGCATCCACCAGCCGATCACCTTCCAGTACAGGCTGTAAAATGCGTTGTGCGGCAGTTGCGAGGACACGCTGACATCGCCGATGCGGATACCGTCGAGCCACCAGCGCCACTCGCGCGCCTTGAACTCGGCATAGAAGAACGGCGCGAGCGGAAAGATAACCATTGCGATCGGGCTCAGCAGCCACAGCCACCAGCCGCGCTTGAAGAACGTCCAACCGTCGCCCGCGAAATCGCCGCGCAAATCGCCGTAATGGGTGTGCCGCATCTTGTACCGTTCGAGCGAGGCCTCGCGCCACGGCAATGCGAGCCCAAGCGTCAGGAACACCAGCAAGCCCCACAGCATGGCGCGGAACGAATAGGCCCAGCCCGATCCGTCCATCCAGAACCGCACGCCGCGCCAGACCGTGCGCGCCAGGCGATAGCGCCGCGCGCGAAAGATCGCGAACTGGCCGAAGGCGTAGAAGCTGATGAACAACGGCGTCGAGGCAAAGCCCTGCCAGCGCTCGAACTCAATACCGACAAGGAAGTAAGCGAGGTAGATCGGCACCAGGATCGCGAGCGCGAACAGGAAGCCGACCAGAAGCTCCTTGGCCCGCCCGGTATATTCGGCGGCGTCGCCATCGACCGCGGTGTTCGCCCACAGATGACGGCGGATGTCGGTGACGAGCCAGAACCGGTAGAAGCCGAAGGTGACGAGTTCGAGCATGGCACCCTTGGTGACCAATTTGCGAAACTCGGTGCGGTTGCCGGTGAAATCGACCCGCGTGGGCGGCAGCGGCGGGGGTAAGGGTTCTGACCCGATGGGGGCCCATTGCATGTCGTTCACGGCGGCAACCTCGGGGTGCGGACCTGGTTCGATCAAACTTATAGATCAGGGATTAGTCGATCCCCAAGATCGGCGGGTTCGATTTGGCTCGATTCCGGTCGATTTCTGGCACGATTCCGCTGTCGAGGGCGTGCGCGAGATCACGTTCGCGAATGTCCCGTAGCCCGGCAGGAGCCCCGCGGTATCCCGGCCCCCCGCCAAGGCCCGCTGAATCCCGGGTTAAGCGTGGCGGGCACCCGGCGTCACCACCCCCAGGTGGGCAAA
>NZ_JBVVPT010000040.1:8468-34645 GCF_055811715.1 Bradyrhizobium sp. WSM4872
AGCCCGGATGGAGCGCAGCGTAATCCGGGACAGCGGCAATGGCCGCCTGAATCCCGGATTACGCTTCGCTCCATCCGGGCTACAACACACCCATGTGGCAAAACTCGCCCTTGCTCCGGCGCAGACAACCGGCTGTAATTGCAAATCAAATACCGCAGCGCAGAATTCAACGAGAACGCGCGGTCAGCTCAGGGAGAGCGGTCATGCATGGGACCATCGAAAGCGCGGCGAAGCTCGACGCGTTACGCGCACGCGCCACATCACTGCCGCTGGAGCAGTTCGATCCGGGCGATCCCGAGCTGTTCAGAACCGATACGTTCTGGCCCTATTTCGATCGCCTGCGCCGCGAAGATCCCGTGCACTATTGCAAGGACTCGATGTTCGGGCCGTATTGGTCGGTGACGCGCTACAACGACATCATGGAGATCGAGACCAACCATTCGGTGTTCTCCTCGGCCTCCTCGCTCGGCGGCATCACCATCCGCGACATCGATCCGGAACTGCGCCGCGAGAGCTTCATCTCGATGGACCCACCGCGCCACGCGGCGCAGCGCAAGACCGTGGCGCCGATGTTCACGCCGACGCATCTGGACAATCTGGCGCTGAGCATCCGCAAGCGTTCGGCCGAGTGCCTGGACAATCTGCCGCGTGGCGAGGTGTTCGACTGGGTCGACCGCGTCTCGATCGAGCTCACCACGCAGATGCTCGCCGTGCTGTTCGACTTTCCCTGGGAGGACCGCCGCAAGCTGACGCGCTGGTCGGACATCGCGACCACCATTCCCGGACCCGACGGCCTCGTCGCCACCGAAGACGAGCGTCAAGCCGAGCTGACGGAATGCGCCGGCTATTTCACGCGATTGTGGAAGGAACGGATCGAGCAGCCGCCGAAGAGCGACCTGTTGTCGATGATGGCGCATGGTGCCGCGACGCGCGACATGGACGCGAAGAACTTCCTCGGCAATCTGATCCTTCTGATCGTCGGCGGCAACGACACCACCCGCAACACCATGTCCGGTTCGCTCGACGCGCTGAGCCAGCATCCGGAGCAATATCGCAAGCTGCGCGAAAACCCCGCGCTGCTCGATAGCTTCGTGCCGGAAGTGATCCGCTGGCAGACACCGCTGGCCCATATGCGGCGCACCGCGCTTGCGGACTTCGAGTTCCGCGGCAAGCAGATCAAGAAAGGTGACAAGGTCGTGATGTGGTACGTCTCGGGCAACCGCGACGCCGACGCGATCGAAAAGCCCTACGAATTCATCATTGACCGCGCGCGGCCGCGCACGCATCTCTCGTTCGGTTTCGGCATCCACCGCTGCGTCGGCTTGCGGCTTGCCGAACTCCAGCTCAAGATTATCTGGGAAGAGATCCTCAAGCGCTTCGACCATATCGAGGTGGTCGGCGAACCCAAGCGGGTCTATTCGAGTTTCGTGAAGGGTCTCGAAAGCTTGCCGGTGAAGATCGCGGCTTAGGGCGATGAGCCAGAGTGAAATCCACGGGGAAGCTACGCCCCCTCCCCCGCTTGCGGGGGAGGGTTGGGGAGAGGGTGCCTCCCCAATCGAGAGCCCCCAAGAGGAAAAAGCCCTCACCCGGGGCTGCGCGCCGACCTCTCCCGCAAGCGGGATAGGTTAGAAAATCAACTGGAGCAAACCACCATGAACATCCAAGCGCCGGTTCAAGTGGACAAGGCCGAACGCATGCGCCGGGCCCGCGAGGAGGCCTATGCGACACCGCTGGCGCAATTCCACCCCGGCGCGCCCAGGCTGTTCCAGGACGACACCCTGTGGCCGTGGTTCGAGCGGCTGCGCAAGGAAGAGCCGGTGCATTACTGCACCAACGCGCCGATCGAGCCGTATTGGTCGGTGGTGAAGTACAACGACATCATGCATGTCGACACCAACCACGGCCTGTTCTCCTCCGATTCGACGCTCGGCGGCATCGGAATCCGCGACGTGCCGGAAGGTTACGACTGGCCGAGCTTCATCGCCATGGACCAGCCGCGTCATTCGTCGCAGCGCAAGACGGTGTCGCCGATGTTCACGCCGACGCATCTGGACGAACTGGCAAAACTGATTCGCCAGCGCTCGCAGACCGTGCTCGACAATCTGCCGCGCAACGAGACCTTCAATTTCGTCGAGCGCGTCTCGATCGAGCTGACGACGCAGATGCTGGCCACCCTGTTCGACTTCCCCTGGGAAGAACGGCGCAAGCTGACGCGCTGGTCCGATGTCGCGACCGCGCTGCCCAAGAGCGGCATTGTTGCTTCCGCCGAAGAGCGCCGCCGCGAGATGGACGAATGCTATGCCTACATGTCCAAGCTCTGGAACGAGCGTGTCAACTCCGCGCCGCGCAACGATTTGCTGTCGCTGATGGCGCATAACGACGCCACGCGGTTCATGGACCCCGACAATCTCATGGGCAACATCATCCTGCTCATCGTCGGCGGCAACGACACCACGCGCAACACCATGACGGGCTCGGTGCTGGCGCTGAACGAGAACCCGGAGCAATACGACAGGCTGCGCGCCAACCCGGAACTGATCGATTCCATGGTGCCCGAAGTGATCCGCTGGCAGACCCCGCTCGCGCATATGCGCCGCACCGCGCTGCAGGACACTGAAGTTGGCGGCAAGCACATCAAGAAGGGCGACCGCGTCGTGATGTGGTACGTCTCGGGCAACCGCGACGAGGAGATGTTCGAGAAGCCGAACGAGTTCATCATCGACCGGCCGCGGCCGCGCACCCACCTCTCCTTCGGCTTCGGCATCCACCGCTGCGTCGGCATGCGCCTCGCCGAGCTCCAGCTCAAGATCGTCTGGGAAGAGATGCTGAAGCGCTTCGACCGCATCGAAGTGGTCGGCGAGCCCAAGCGGATCTATTCGAGCTTCATCAAGGGGTATGAGTCACTGCCGGTGAGGATTCCGGGGTAGGCCCCACTGTCATGCCCCGCGCAGGCGGGGCATCCAGTAAGCCGCGGCTTCTCGGCTCAAGCACTGCGGCCTCTGGAATACTGGATTGCCCGCCTTCGCGGGCAATGACACCGAGGGTGGATTAAGAGCGGGCGACTCCTCCCCAGCTATAAAATTTCGGCATGACAGCTCGCGCGAGATGCGAAGGCGAGATCGCGCGCGACTGGTCTACGACACCGGCACATCTAGCTCAACTTGATGTCCCACACGCCTTCCTTGCGGCAGGCGGCGACTTCCTCGCGCAGGAGGGCGGTGACGGCGACCGAGGCCGTCGAGACCGGACGGTCGATCGGAGAGGCAAATATGAGCTCGCGCGTCATCGGCTTCGAGACGAGAGCCGTTTCCAGCCGCCCGTCCGCGACCTCGGCGTGGACCGACGAGGGCGGCAGCAGCGCGAAGCCGAGGCCTTCCTCGACGAGGCTCGTGAGCACGCGGAACGAATCCGCCTCGAGCTGGACGTTGAGCTTGATCTTGCGTTGCGCCGCCGCGTGCTCGATCAGCGCACGGAGACCGTGGGAATGACTCGGCAGCACCAGCCGTTGCCGCAGCAGCCAGCCGACATCGACGCTCTTCTTGCGCGCCAAGCCACAACCGCGCGGACCCACCGCGACGATGTTGTCGCGCCCCAAGCTCTCGACGTTGAGATGCAGATCGGCGGAGCGGCCGTAGAGGATGGCGAGATCCATCTCGCCGCGATGCAGCCATTCGACCAGATGGCCACTGTAGCTCTCGACGATGCGCAGCGAAATGCCGGGGAATTTTTCGACGCAGCGCCGCGCAAAGCGCGCCGACAGCACGCAGCTCACGGTCGGGACCAGGCCGAGCACGACCTGGCCCGATGGCGGCCCCTTGGAGGACTGGATGTCGTCGCGGATCTGGTCGATCTGCCGCACGATGCCCGAGGTGCGCGCCAGCAAGAGGCGGCCGGCATCCGTGAGCACCATGCCGCGGCCATTGCGGGTGAACAATTCCGTGCGCAGCTCGTGTTCCAGCAGCTTGATCTGCCTGGAGAGCGCCGGCTGCGCCACACGCAACGTATCGGACGCCTTGGAGAGGCTGCCGAGCTCCGCCACGCAACTGAAGGTCCTGAGCTGACGGAAATCCATGCTTGCCAATCCTGGAAGGCTGCTCCATACGCTATAGCAAATGAGCATAGGGGGCTGGCATTGTTTTCACAACGCCAGAGGATCGGCCGGCGTTATCCTAACTGCCGCACATACGGGAAACCCCATGAGTGAAGACCACCACACCGAAGATCACGCCGACATCCGCGAAGCCGTCGCAAAGCTGTGCGCGCAGTTTCCCGGCGAATACTGGCGCAAGCTCGACCGTGAGATGGCCTACCCCAAGGCCTTCGTCGACGCGCTGACCGAGGCCGGTTATCTCTCGGTGCTGATCCCCGAGGAGTATGGCGGCGCGGGCTTGAAGCTTTCAGCGGCCGCGGCGATCCTCGAAGAGATCCAGCGCGCGGGCTGCAACGGCGGCGGCTGCCACGCCCAGATGTACACGATGGGCACCGTGCTGCGGCACGGCAATGACGAGCAGAAGGCAAAATATCTGCCGAAGGTCGCGAGCGGCGAATTGCGGCTGCAGGCCTTCGGCGTCACCGAGCCGACCAGCGGCACCGACACGACCTCGCTGAAGACCTTCGCACGCAAGGACGGCAATGCCGGCTACATCGTCAACGGCCAGAAAATCTGGACCAGCCGCGCTGAGCATTCCGACCTGATGCTGCTGCTGGCGCGCACCACGCCGAAGGACCAGGTCAAGAAGCGCACGGATGGTCTTTCGGTGTTCATCGTCGACATGCGCGAGGCCAAGAACAAGGGCCTCGAGATCCGCCCGATCCGCACGATGATGAACCACGCCACCACCGAAGTGTTCTTTACCGACATGAAGGTGCCGGCGGAGAATCTGATTGGCGAAGAGGGCAAGGGCTTTCGCTACATTCTCTCCGGCATGAATGCCGAGCGCATCCTGATCGCAGCCGAATGCGTCGGCGACGCCAAATGGTTCATCGCGAAAGCCACCAACTACGCCAAGGAGCGCAGCGTTTTCGGCCGGCCGATCGGCCAAAATCAAGGCATCCAGTTCCCGATCGCCAAGGCCTACGCCGCGATGCGTGCGGCCGAGCTGATGGTGAAGGAAGCCACGCGCAAATACGAGGCCGGGCTCGACTGCGGCGCGGAGGCCAACATGGCCAAGATGCTGGCGGCCGATGCGTCCTGGGAAGCAGCGAATGCCTGCGTCCAGACCCATGGCGGCTTCGGCTTCGCCGAGGAGTACGACGTCGAGCGCAAATTCCGCGAGACGCGGCTCTATCAGGTGGCGCCGATCTCGACCAATCTCGTGCTGTCCTTCATCGCCGAGCACGTCCTCGGCATGCCCCGCTCGTACTGAGGCCGCCATCATGGGAGCACTTGACGGGATCAGGGTGATTGCGGTCGAGCAGGCGGTGGCGGCGCCGTTCTGCTCGTCGCGGCTGGCGGATGCCGGCGCGGAAGTCATCAAGATCGAGCGGCCCGAAGGCGACTTCGCCCGCGGCTATGACGCGGCGGCCAAGGGCCAGAGCAGCTACTTCGTCTGGCTCAACCGCGGCAAGCAATCGGCGGTGGTCGATCTCGCCACCAAGGAAGGCTGCGCCGAGCTGGAGAGGCTGATCGCGAGCGCCGACGTGCTGATCCAGAATCTCAAGCCGGGCTCGATGGACAAGCTCGGCTTTTCGCGCGAGCGGCTGCTGAAGGATTATCCCAGGCTGATCTCGTGCACGATCACCGGCTATGGCGACGAGGGCCCCTATGCGCACCGCAAGGCCTACGATCTGCTGATCCAGGCCGAGAGCGGCCTTGCCTCGATCACCGGCAATCCCGACGGCGCCTCGCGGGTCGGCATGTCCATCGTCGACGTCGCGACCGGCGCGACCGCGCATGCGGCAATTTTGGAAGCCCTGATCGGACGCGGGCGTACCGGAAAGGGCGCCGACATCCGCATCTCCATGTTCGACGTGATGGCGGACTGGTGCACCGTTCCGCTGCTCAACTCGGAAGCCGGTAACCCGCCCAAGCGCATGGGGCTTCGCCATCCCTCGATCGCGCCCTATGGCGTGTTCACGTCCAGCGATGGCAAGGACATTCTGATCTCGATCCAGAGCGAGCGCGAGTGGAAGACGCTCTGCGCAAAGGTGCTGGACCAGCCGGATCTGCCCGCAGACGCGCGCGTTGCCAACATGGTCGAGCGCGTGCGCAACCGCGACTTCACCGACAAGACGGTCGCGGATGCCTTCGCCAGGATGACGCGCGACGAGTTGCTGAGGCGGCTGTCCGACGCCGACATCGCCTTTGCCGAGGTCAACACCATGGCCGACCTCACCAAGCATCCGCATCTGCGCCGCATCGAGGTCGACACCCCGCAAGGACGTGTCAGCTATCCCGCGCCGGCGCCGATCATTGTCGGTGAGACGCGCAGCTATGGCGCGGTGCCAGGGATCGGCGAACGACCGGCCAAAAAATCGTAACAGCAAGAGCGAGGCATCATGACCGAGAAGCTCGACATCGATCATCTCAGGCAGTGGATCGGCCGCAGCGAAGAGGCCACCGACACCGTCACCGCGCAGCTCGTGAAGGGTCTGCGCGCGACGCTGTTCCAGGAGGTCGGTTCGCCCAAGGCCGGCGATGCAGCGCCGTTCACGGTGCATTGGTGCCTGGCGCAGCCGGTGTTTCCGATGTCGATGCTCGGGCCCGACGGCCACCCCACCCGCGGCGGCTTCCTGCCGCCGGTGCCGCTGCCGCGCCGGATGTGGGCCGGCGGCGAGATCGAGTTCCTGCAGCCGCTGCGCGTCGGCGATGAATCGACGCGGACCTCGCGCATTGCCGACGTACAGGTGAAATCAGGCTCGACCGGCACGCTGTGCTTCGTCTCGGTCGAGCACAGCATCTCCTCGCCGCGCGGCATCGCCATCCGCGAGCGGCAGGACATCGTCTATCGCGAGATGACGACGACGTCCGCGCCGGCAAAGGCCCCGCCTCCGCCACCGAAGGCGCAGCATCGCGAGACCCATGTCTCCGATCCCGTGCTGCTGTTTCGATATTCCGCGCTGACCTTCAACGGCCACCGCATCCATTACGACCGCGACTACGTCACCAAGGTCGAGGGCTATCCGGGCCTGATCTTCCACGGACCGTTGCAGGCGACGTTCATCATCGAGATGGCCGCGAAGCTGAGCGGCGGCAAGGCTCCGAAGAAGTTTTCGTATCGCGGGGTGCAGCCGCTGTTCGAAGGCAGCGAGTTCTCCATCAACGCCAACGAGACCGCTGATGGCATGGAGCTGTGGACCGCGAACGCGGAGGGGCAGCCGACCATGAAGGGGACGGCGGTGTGGTGATACACTGCTGCTTCCTCCTCGTCATTGCGAGCGTAGCGAAGCAATCCAGAGTCCCTCGGCGGTAACAGTCTGGATTGCTTCGTCGGCCCCTCGCAATGACGGTGGGGCTGATAGCCGATAAACATCAGGGAACGGAAATCATGGCGAAGAACGGCAAGAGCGGCAGCAAATCCGTCACCGTCAAGCAGGCGACGCTCGACCTGCTGCGCTCCTTCGGCATCAGACGCGTCTTCGGCAATCCCGGCTCGACCGAGCTGCCGTTCCTGAGCGACTGGCCCGACGATATCGACTACGTGCTGGCGCTGCAGGAAGCGAGCGCGGTCGGCATGGCCGACGGTTACGCGCAGGCGACGCGCAATGCCGGCTTCGTCAATCTGCATTCGGCCGCCGGCGTCGGCAACGCGCTCGGCAACATCTATACCGCGCATCGCAACCAGACGCCGCTGGTGATCACCGCCGGCCAGCAGGCGCGCTCGATCCTCCCGTTGCAGGCGTTCCTCTATGCGGAGCGTGCATCCGAATTCCCACGGCCTTATGTGAAGTACAGCGTGGAGCCGGCGCGGCCCGAGGACGTGCCGGCCGCGATTGCGCGCGCCTATTACACCGCGATGCAGCCGCCATGCGGGCCGACCTTCGTCTCGATCCCGGTCGACGACTGGGCGCATGCGGCAGCTCCCGTCGAAGCCCGCAAGGTCAGCCGCGAGATCGGGCCCGAGGCTGACGCGATGACCGCGCTGGTCGCCGCACTCAGTTCGGCCAAGCACCCTGCCCTCGTCGTCGGCCCCGGCGTCGATCGCGCCGGCGCGGTCGATTTGATGGTGCGCGTGGCCGAGAAGGCCAGGGCCAGCGTCTGGGTCAGCCCGTTTTCGGCGCGCTGCTCGTTCCCGGAACGCCATCCGCAATTCGCGGGCTTCCT
Organism: Bradyrhizobium sp. WSM4872; assembly: GCF_055811715.1. Classification (NCBI taxonomy): domain Bacteria; kingdom Pseudomonadati; phylum Pseudomonadota; class Alphaproteobacteria; order Hyphomicrobiales; family Nitrobacteraceae; genus Bradyrhizobium; species Bradyrhizobium sp. WSM4872. Next base: position 16,732 of record NZ_JBVVPT010000040.1, read on the forward strand.
GCATGCCTCGCCGGCGCAATTGTCGGACGCGCTGCGCGAGCACGACCTCGTCGTCGTGATCGGCGCGCCCGTGTTCACCTTCCATGTCGAAGGCCACGCCGCGATCTTCGACGGCGGCGCGACGCTCTTCCAGATCACCGATGACCCGGATGCTGCGGCGGTGACGCCGGTCGGAACCAGCATCATCGCGACGATGAAGCCGGCGCTCGCAATGCTGCTCGACCTCCTGCCGGAGAGCAAGCGCGCGGCACCGAAGGGGCGAACGCTGCCGCCGGCCCCGCAGGCCGCGGATCCACTGCCGGTCGAATTCCTGCTGCATTCGCTGTCGCAGGCCATGCCGGACGGCGCGTCGCTGGTCGAGGAAATTCCCTCGCACCGGCCGGCGATGCAAAAGTTCATGCCGATGCGCGGCCAGGACAGTTTTTACACCATGGCGAGCGGCGGCCTCGGTTACTCGCTGCCCGCCGCGGTCGGCATGGCGCTCGGCAAACCAAAGAGCCGCACGGTGTGTCTGATCGGCGACGGCTCGGCGATGTATTCGATCCAGGCGCTGTGGACCGCCGCGCAGCGCAAGCTGCCGCTCACCATCGTCGTCATCAACAATTCCGGTTACGGCGCGATGCGCTCGTTCAGCCAGGTGATGCAGGTGAGGAACGTGCCGGGGCTCGAGCTGCCGGGGATCGATTTCGTCCGGCTCGCCGAGGGCATGGGTTGCCATGCGGTGCGGGTAACGAAGGCGGCGGAGCTCCGGGAAGCGCTGAAGCGCGGGATGGCATTCGAAGCGACCAGCCTCGTCGAGGTCATCGTGGATTCGGCGGTGCCGGTGCTGTACGGGCAGAAGCATTGACGGCGTCGTCCCGGCCTAGTGCGCAATTGCGCACGGGGGCCGGGACCCATACCGCGCGATTCATCGATTGTGCGCGGCGCCAATCCCGAACAACCAATCTTCACCAAACGTCTCCCTGGGGTTATGAGTCCCGGCCTTCGCCGGGACGACAGCGAATGTTTGGCGCGACCGCCAAATCTACGACGCCAAAAATCCTCCGTCCGCCGCCAGCACATGCCCGACGACATAGGACGACGCGTCGGACGATAGCCACACCACCGCCTCGGCCACCTCCTCCGGGCTCCCCATCCGCCGCAGCGGCAGGCCCGCGCTGACGGTTGCGACATCGCCGACACCGGCGCGCAGCATCATGTCGGTGACGACGCGGCCGGGGGCGATGGCGTTGATGCGGATGCCGCGTGGAGCGTTCTCCATCGCGGCAGAACGTGTCAGCGAGATCGCCGCAGCCTTGGATGCCGAGTAGAGCGAGAAGCCGGGATTGGGGTTGCGCACGCCGCTGACGGAGGCGTTGACGACGATGCTGCCGCGGCCTTGCGCGAGCATGACCGGCAATTGATGGCGCAGGCACAGGAACAGCGCGCGGACATTGGTGTCGAACACGCTGTCGTAGACATCCATGCCCTGCTCTTCCAGCGGCGCGCGCCGCTCCTGGAAGCCGGCATTGTTGAAGGCGACGTCGAGCCGGCCGCAGCGATCGATGGCGGTGCTGACGAGCCGCGCGACATCGTCCTCGCGCGTGATGTCGGTCTTGATCGCGATGGCGTCCGCACCGAGTTCGCGGCACGCCGCGGCGGCGGCATCGATCTCGGCTTCGCGCCGGCCCGCCACGACGATCGCCTCCGCGCCTTCGGACGCCATTCGCAACGCCGTGGCACGGCCGATGCCGCTGCCGCCGCCCGTCACCACGCAGACCTTGCCCCTCATCCGCGCACCCGTCGGCAAAGTTCCGCTCATGGCTCACTCCAAAACGCTTGCGCGCGCCGTTGCGCGCATATAGTTGTATGATACAACTATATGCACGGAGTCAAGCATGACCGGGCTTTCGCTGATCGACGACATTCGCGCGGCCTCGCGCCTGATGGTGCGCGAGCTCGGCTTCATGGACGCGACGGTGGCGGCATCGGACTATCCGCCGTCGGCCGTGCACACGATCCTGGAGATCGGTATCCGCGGGCCGATGAATTCTGGCGAGCTCGGCGATTTCCTGCGGCTGGAGAAATCGAGCGTCAGCCGCCTGGTGCGCAAGCTGATCGACTGCGGCGAGCTGCGGGAGACGCCGGATGAAGCCGATGCGCGCAGCAAGCTGTTGTCGCTGACGGCGAAGGGCCGCCGCACGCTGGAGGCGCTGCACGCGTTCGGACGGCAGCAGGTGAGTGGTGCACTGGCCGCACTGACAGAGGCCGAGCAGCGCACGGTCCGGGAAGGGATGATGCTCTATGCGCGGGCTTTGCGGCAGAGCCGGGTGGAGGGCGAGGTGGAGTCGGCGGCGTAGCTACCAGCGTCGTCCTGGCGAAAGCCAGGACCCATTACCCCAGGAAGTAGTTTGGCGAAGACTTGTCATTCGGTACTGCTACCACGGCAAGATCGGTAGACCTCGCGGTATGGGGTCCTGACCTTCGCCAGGACGACACCGAAATTGTAGCCCAGCCTACGTCCCGAAATCTTCCCGCATCCTGGCCTGGATCTTGGCCATGCCGCCGATCCAGCGGTCGTAGTTCTCGGTCTTCTTGCGCATGTAGCCGAGCACCTGCGGGTGCGGCAGGATGAGGAACGTCTCCTGCTCGAGCCCGGCGAGCACGTCGTTCGCGACCTGCTCGGGCGAGAGGTCACCGTCGCCGGATTGCGGGCCCTTCGGAATCGAACGCAGCATGTTGGTGTCGACGCCCTGCGGGCAGAGGATCGAGACGCGGATGTTGTGCGCCTTGTGCGAGATCGCGAGATTTTCGGCAAAGCCGACCGCGGCATGCTTGGTGGTGGAATAAGCCGGACTGCCGACCTGCGACAGCAGGCCCGCAGCCGAGATGGTGTTGAGGAAATAGCCGCCGCCGCGCGCCTTCATACGCGGGATCAGATGCCGCGCCGCATAGACATGCGCCATGACGTGAATCGCCCAGCTGCGCTGCCACGGCTCATCCGAGGCGCCGCCGGCATTGACCGACATCGGATCGAAACCGCCGCCGATGCCGGCATTGGAGCAAAACAACTCGATCGGGCCGAACTGCCGCTCGGTCTCCTCGATGACGTGGGAAATATCCTTTTCCTGCGCGACATCGCATTTGAAGGCCGCGCCATCCACCGTGGCAGCGACCGTCCGCGCATTGTCCGCGTCCATGTCGGCGACGACGACCTTGGCCGCACCCACCTTGTGAAACGCCTCGCATAGCGCCTTACCGATGCCGTTGGCGCCGCCCGTGACGACCACGACCTTGCCGGTCACCTGCATGCGACGTCTCCTCTTGTCTTATACCGTTTTGGCTTATTCCGCTTGGCGGAGCTTGCTCAGCTCAACACGAGGTCGAGCACCGCGGTATAATGGCACGCCGCACCGGCCAAGACAAAGCCGTGCCAGATCGCATTCTGGAAGCGCAGCCGCCGCCAGGCATGGAAGATCACGCCAAAGCTGTAGAGCAGTCCGCCCGCAAGGATGAAGCCCAGCACCAGCGCGGGCAGCGCCTTGACCACGGAATCATAGAGCATGATGCCGCTCCAGCCCATGGCGAGATAGATGCCGACCGCGACGCGGTCGAACCGGCCGGGGTAGAGAAGTTTCAGCACGATGCCGAGGAGCGCCACGCACCAGACACCGGCGAGCAGCACCAGCGCGAAGGCACTGTCCTTCACCTCCAGGATGAACGGCGTGTAGGTCGCCGCGATCAGGAGATAGATCGCCGAATGGTCGAAGCGCCGCAGCAGCCATTTGGCCGGCGAGACCGGCCAGAGATTATAGGTCGCCGACAACACCAGCATCGAGAGCAGGCCGGCGACGTAGATCGAGACGCCGACGATGTCGGTCGCGTCGGCAAAGAGCACCGTCAGCACCACCAGCACGGTCGCGGCAATGAGGCCGCAGAGCACGCCGATCGCGTGGATCACGCCGTCGGCGATCAGCTCGGCGCGGTCGTAATGCCAGCCGACCGCGTCGGCCGCTGCGTGGACGGAGGAGGATGCGAGCTGTTTCAGTTGAAAGACGGTCATGGCAATCCGCAAAGTGAGACAATACCCTCTTGTATGGGTGTTTCGGGACCGGCGCGTCGTTCAAACGGGTGATTTGCAAACGGCTGATTTGCCGACAAAGGAGGTGGAAGTATGAAGCTTGATTTTCCGCACGCAATTGCCACTTTTGTGATCGGTCACACATTTTCTCCCGCCGAGATCACTTAACGTTCAAATGGCATTCAGTTTCCAGGATATCGTCGAAGAAGCGCGGCTGTCGGCGAGGGCGCTGATCGACTATGGCGAGCACTTCTTCAACCCGACCGTGCGGCTCGGGGTCACCGGCCTGTCGCGGGCAGGCAAGACGGTGTTCATCACCGCGCTGATCCACGGCCTCACCCGTGGCGGCCGTTTTCCGGTATTCGAGGCCTATTCATCCGGGCGGATCGCGCGGGCGCATCTGGCGCCGCAGCCGGACGACGCCGTGCCGCGCTTCGCCTATGAGAGCCATCTGCGCGCGCTGATCGAGGAGCGGCGCTGGCCGAGCTCGACTGTCGACATCAGCGAGCTCAGGCTCGTCATCGACTACCAGCGCCAGAACGGCGCCGACCGCACGCTGACGCTCGACATTGTCGACTATCCCGGCGAGTGGCTGCTCGACCTGCCGCTGCTCCAGAAGAGTTTTGAGCAATGGTCGGCCGAAAGTCTCGCCCTGTCGCGCGAGGCGCCTCGCGTCCATCTTGCCGCGGACTGGCACGCGCATCTCGCAACGCTCAAGCCCGAGGCGCGCGAGGACGAGCAGGCGACGCTGACGGCCGCAAAGCTCTTCAGAGGCTATCTGCAAGGTTGCCGCGACGAGCGGTTTGCGATGAGCCTGCTGCCACCCGGCCGCTTCCTGATGCCGGGCAATCTCGCCGACACACCGGCGCTGACCTTTGCTCCGCTCGACGTGCCCGCGGGCGGCCAGGCGCCGGAGGGATCGCTGTGGGCCATGATGGTGCGCCGCTATGAAGCCTACAAGGACGTCGTGGTGCGGCCGTTCTTCCGTGATCATTTTGCCCGGCTCGATCGCCAGATCGTGCTGGCCGACGCGCTCGCCGCGTTCAACGCCGGCCCTGAAGCGCTGCACGATCTCGAAGCCGCACTCGCGGGCATTCTGGACTGCTTCAACATCGGCCGCAGCACGATCCTCTCCGGCCTGTTCCGGCCGCGGATCGACCGCGTGCTGTTCGCGGCGACCAAGGCGGACCATCTGCATCATTCCAGCCACGACCGGCTCGAGGCCGTGCTGCGCCGCGCGGTCACCCGCGCCGTGGCGCGCGCGGAAACTACCGGCGCGGAGATCGACGTCATCGCGTTCGCCGCCGTCCGCGCCACGCGCGAGGCGCAGGTCGCGCATGGCCGCGACAAATTGCCGTCGATTTTGGGAACGCCGGCCGCGGGCGAAAGCGCCGGTGGCGAATTCTTCGACGGCAACACCGAGGTGGCGACCTTTCCGGGCGACCTCCCGCTCGATCCCGAACTGCTGTTCAACGGCACCGATGCGTTCCGCGGGCTCTCGACCGAGGCCGCCGGGAAGAGCGATTTTCGCTTCCTGCGTTTCCGTCCGCCAAAGATCGAACGCGAGGGGGCCGACCAGGCGGCGCTGCCTCACATCCGCCTCGACCGTGCCCTGCAGTTCCTGCTCGGAGACAAATTGTCATGAACGACCGATCGAAGTCGCGGCGACCGGCAACGTTCCGGCTCGACGACCCCGGCGTCGTCGTTACCGAGGCCGACGAAACGGCCCGGCTCGGCCGCACCACCATCCAGATCACGCCGGAGCCCGATCCGGCGAACTTGCCGGTGCCGATCGCAGCGACGCTTCCGGCGCGGCGCGGCTTTCCCTGGGGCGCATTGTTCTGGTCCGGCGTTGCCGGGCTGACGCTGCTCGGGGTCGGGCTAGGCGTCGTCCGTCTGATCGAGGATCTGTTTGCGCGTAGCGACAGCCTCGGCTTCGTCGGACTGGCGCTTGCCTCAGTTACCGCGCTTGCGCTCGCGGTGGTGACCGGACGCGAGGCGTTCGGGCTGGCGCGGCTGGCAACGATCGAAAAGCTGCATCAGCGCGCAGCCGCTGTCCTTGCCAGCGACGATCGTAAGGAGAGCCGCATCATCGTGCAGGATCTGCTCAAGATCGCGCACCAGAACCCGCAGCTCGCGCGCGCCCGCGCCACGCTGGAAAGCCATGCCGGCGAGATCATCGACGGCGCCGACATGATCCGGCTCGCCGAGCGTGAATTGATGTCGCCGCTGGACATCGAGGCGCGGCGGCTGGTGTCGTCAGCCGCGCAAAAGGTCTCGATCGTGACAGCGGTTTCGCCCCGCGCGCTGATCGATGTGTTGTTCGTGTTCGTGGCGTCGCTCAGATTGATCCGCCAGCTCGCTTTTCTCTACGGCGGCCGCCCCGGCGCGCTCGGCATGATCCGCCTGCTCCGCCACGTCATAGCCCATCTCGCCATCACCGGCGGTATGGCGGCGAGCGACAGCCTGGTGCAGCAGATGCTCGGCCACGGCATTGCGGCGAAGCTGTCGCAGCGGCTGGGCGAAGGCATGCTGAATGGATTGCTGACGGCGCGGCTGGGCCTCGCCGCAATCGACGTCACACGGCCGCTGCCGTTCGCGGCCCTGCCGCCGCCGAAGCTATCGGATCTCGCGACGGATCTGCTGCGGAAGAAGGACGACGAGGAGTAGCGCTCCGTTCGCCCGACGCGCTCGTTTTCCCCTCTCCCCTTGTGGGAGAGGGTGGCTCGACGCGAAGTGGCGAGACGGGTGAGGGTCTCTCTCCGCGCGCGCCTCTCGCAGTTGTCTTAGCTGATAGAGCCCCCTCATCCGGCGCTTCGCGCCACGTTCTCCCACAAGGGGAGAAGGAAGAAGGCCGCCTTGCTAGGCGAGCGTACGTCGCTCGAATTCTCCCGCCAGCACGCGCCACTGGAACAGCGGCGAGTCCTTCGGTGGTGAAAGCTCCGGAGTCCAGCCGGTGAGCTTTTCCAGCGTATACGTGTCCATCACGAGTCCGCGCCAGCGGCGCTCGATCTGACCGAGCGGCTCGCGTTTGGCGGGGATGTTCTCCCACAGCGATGAGCGATTGTCCGGCTCGCGCCCAACATAAATGCCGGCATGGCCCTTGATCCGATCCAAGCCGGGATCACGAAAATCCTGGAAGCGGCCGCGCTCGTTGATCTCGATCACGGGCACGCGGCCCCTGAACAGCCAGCGCATCATGGCATAGGTGCGGTAGTCCGTGGTTGCGATCCAGGTCGCGCCGGTCTCGTCCAATGCGGCCTGTGCGCGCGCGGCGACCTGCTCGTAACCGGACTCGGCGCCGATCGGATCGATCTTCCCGAGAAAATTCCAAGGCGCGGCGACGTAATAGAGGAACACGATGATGACAAAGGCGATGCCGGAGACCACCGCTGTGTTGGCCCAGAACAGCGATGCCCTGATCATCCGCGCCGATCTTCCTTCGCGCGACAGCATGGTGAGGTTGACAGCGGCGGCGGCGAAGCCGACCGGCCACATGAACATCGGCCAGGTGTCACCGACGCGGAGGGTCAGCGATTTCACCAAGAAATAGAGAAACGGCACCAGGACCGCGGTCGACAACAAAATCGCGACCGGCTCGCGCGTGCGATAGCCGCGCCACGCCGTCAGCACCACCCCCGTCAGCACCACCGGCAGCATGACGAAGCCGACCAGTCCGAATTGCAGGCCGATGTAATCGCCGAAGGTGCGGAGCGAGATGCCGTAGCTGGTGGTGGCACGCACACCCTGGAAGCGGATCGCGGCCCAGTCGTGCTGCACGTTCCAGATCAGGACGGGCGAGAATACGACGATTGCGATCAGCACCGCGAGATATGGATAGGGGCTGCGCAGCCAGCGCCAGCGCCAATCCGGCACCAGCAGAAAGGCGGCAACCGCCGGCGCGAACATGATCACGGTGAATTTCGACAGCATCGCGAGCCCGGCGAACAGGCCGGCCGCAAGCCACCAGCGGCCGTCGCCGCCCTGCGCAAGGCGCACCAGGGACCACATCATCGCCACCGCAAACGGGATCATGGCGGCATCGGGCGCGACCTTGGCCATCAGCAGCCCGTAATAGAGCGCGGCCTCCGGCATCAGCACCGCGAGCACGACCGCGCGCACGTCATGGGTGAGGCGGCGAACGATATCGGCGAGCAGGAGCTGCGTCACCACCATCGCGACGATACCGCCGAAGCGCACACCGAGCGTTGTGTCGCCGAAGATCGCAGTGCCGAACCGGATCAGCCAGGCGATGCCGGGGGGATGATCCAGGAAGCTGAGCGCCGTCTCCTGCGACCAGGTCCAGTAATAGGCCTCGTCCGTGCGCAGCTCGATGGCCGAGGCGTAGACCATGCGCAGCAGCGTCATCGCGGCGACGATCGCCGCGGCCATGACGAGCGGCCGGCGCGCCGCGCCTAGGGGGGGCATCGTGATGTCGGGAGCTGTCGCCACGGCGGCGCTTTTCGCCAACCTGGGAGGGGGAGTCAATGTCGGGGGTGGATCGGCCTGTTGCGCTGTCGTCCCGGACAAGCGAAGCGCTGATCCGGGACCCATAACCACAGGGAGGGTTTGGCGAAGACCCGTAGCTACCAGCCCGTGCCACAACGACTCCCTGTGGCTATGGGTCCCGGATCTGCGCGCCGCCATGCGGCGCTTGTCCGGGACGACAATGGAGTAATTCCTGCCGCGGATGTGATCCCGCAAGCTGTCCACCCCCGGAATTAAACGCGGCGCTGGCTGTTCTCCTTCATGAACTGATACAACGGAATCATGGCCGCCACCGCATCCACACGATTGTCCGAGCTTTCCCGCGCCATCAGCTTGCGCCAGGTGCGGCTGGTCTGCGGCGTCATTTTGTTCGCCTATGTCGTTAGCCATTTCCTCAACCATGCGCTCGGCAACATCTCGGTCGATGCCATGGAGATCGGGGTCTACTATCACACACTGTTCTGGCAGTTCCTGCCGGTTGCGATCACGTTCTACACGGCGGCCCTCACGCATATGGGGCTCGGCATCTACGCGCTCTATCAGCGCCGGCAGTTCCGCTGGCGGACGGTCGAGCCGCTGCAACTCGTGCTGGGCTTGAGCATCCCCGCGCTGGTCATGGCGCATGTGATCGGGGTGCGGCTCGGCCAGGCGCTTTACGGACACCAAAAACTCTATCCGCAGGAACTCTATCTGTTCTTCGTCGCATCGAACCGTATCTGGACCATGACGGTCCTGCTTCTGATCGCCTGGGTTCACGGCTGCATCGGCATCTATTTCTGGCTTCGCCTCAAACCGTTCTTCACGCGCGCGGCGCCCTATCTGCTCGCGGCGGCCGTGCTGATTCCGACGCTGTCGCTGTTGGGTGTCTACCAGGGTGGCCGCAGCGTCGAGATCGAGGCCGACGACGGGGAATGGCGGACGCATAATCTCACACGCCGCCAGGTCGGCACGGCTGCCGAGGCCACGACGCTCGACCGCATCACCGGTGGCCTCACCGCCGGTTATCTCGGACTGCTCGCTTTGGCGCTGCTGGCGCGCGGCGTGCGCGCCCTGCGCGAACGACGCGGTGGCATGATCGCGCTGTCCTACGGCAACGGCAAGACGGTGCGCGTCCCCAAGGGCCTCTCCGTGCTGGAAGCGAGCCTGCGCCACAATGTGCCGCATGCCAGCGTCTGCGGCGGCCGCGCCCGCTGCTCGACCTGCCGCATCCGCATCATCGGCGATCATGGCGCCCTGCCCGAGCCGTCGCAGCGCGAGGCGTTCGTGCTCACCCGTGTCGGCACCAGCGATCCCTCGATCAGGCTGGCCTGCCAGCTGCGGCCGACATCGGATCTCTCCTTCTTCCAGCTCTTCACAGCGCATACCCTGTCGGCGAGCGCGCAGGCCTCGACGCCCGCCAGAATCGGCCAGGAGCGCTATCTCGTCAGCCTGTTCGTGGACATGCGCGGCTCGACGCAGCTGGCCGAGAAGCGGCTGCCGTTCGACACCGTGTTCATCGTCAACCGCTTCCTCGGCGCCGTCTCGCAGGCCGTGATCGAGAATGGCGGCCAGCCGAACCAGTTCGTCGGCGACGGCATGCTGGCGCTGTTCGGACTGAGCGCCGATCCGCAAGAGGCGTGCCGGCAGGCGCTGAAGGCCGCCGCCGGAACCGCCAGGCAAATCGACGAGCTCAACGAGCTCCTGTCCCACGATCTGCGCCAGCCGATCCGCTTCGGCATCGGCATCCATGGCGGCGAGGTCATCATCGGCGACATCGGCTATCGCGATCACATCGTGTTCACGGCGCTGGGCGATGCCGTCAACGTCGCGGCCCGGCTCCAGGACATGACCAAGACACTGGCCTGCGAAGCGATCGTCTCGGAGGAAGTCCGCCGCACCGCCGGCCTTGCCGACGATGCGCTGCCGCAGCAGGAGGTCGCGATCCGCGGCCGCGACGAACCCATGGCCGTGCGCGTCGTCGCGGACGCCAGGACTCTGTCGGCGCTCGTCGACCACGGCGAACGCGTCGCGGCGTAACACCGGCTTGCTGCAACGCAGCGGCATGGGCCTGCTGCGAAAGCACGAATTGACTTCAACTGAGTCGTTGCGACACATGAGTGCTAGATCGCGGTGATGACCGCGATCAACGAAAAGCTCCGGGAGGAGACCACATGTTCGATCGACGCGACCTGCTCAAAGGAGCGGGCCTTGCCGCTGTTGCGACTGCCCTGAACCCGACCAAAGCGCTGGCACTCGACACCGTCACCCTTCCCTTTGCCAATGGCGAACGGCCTTTGGTGAAATATCCGCAGAAGCGGCCGATGATCGGCCTGACCAGCCGCCCGCCGCAGCTCGAGACGCCCTTCGCAGTGTTCAATGACGGCCCGATCACGCCGAATAACGCGTTCTTCGTGCGCTATCACCTGTCCGACCTGCCCTACAGTCTCGACCCCGACAAGTTCACCCTCGAGGTCAAGGGCAAGGTCGACAAGCCGCTCAAGCTGTCGCTGAAGGACATCAGGAAGATGAAGGCGACCGAGATCGTCGCCGTCAACCAGTGCTCCGGCAACAGCCGCGGCTTCCTGGATCCGCGCGTGGCCGGCGGCCAGCTCGCCAACGGCGCGATGGGCAATGCGCGCTGGCGCGGCGTGCCGCTGAAGACCGTGCTGGCGATGGCGGGCGTGCAGAGCGGCGCCAAGCAGGTCACCTTCAACGGCATGGACGGTCCGGTCAGCGACAAGACGCCCGACTTCGTCAAGGCGCTCGATATCGATCACGCCAGCGACGGCGAGGTGATGCTGGCCTATGGCATGAACGGCGAGGACCTGCCGTTCCTCAACGGCTTTCCGCTGCGCCTGATCGTGCCCGGCTATTACGGGACCTACTGGGTCAAGCACCTCAACGAGATCACCGTCGTCGACAATGTCTATGACGGCTTCTGGATGAAGTCGGCCTATCGTATTCCGGACACCCCGAACAATGCGATCGAGCCGGGCACTGCGCCGAAGGCGACGATCCCGATCAACCGCTTCACCATCCGTTCCTTCATCACCAGCGTTCCCGACGGAGCCAAGCTGAAAGCAGGCGGCACCACGCTGCGCGGCATCGCCTTCGACGGCGGCAAGGGCATCAAGGAGGTCGCGGTCTCCACCGACGGCGGCAAAACCTGGACCGGCGCCAGGCTCGGCAAGGATCTTGGCAAATACTCATTCCGCGAATGGACGCTGCCGGTGAAGCTCGCGGCGGGCTCCCACGAGCTCAAGGTGCGCGCCACCGGCAATGGCGGCGAAACCCAGCCGGATACGCCGCGCTGGAATCCGGCGGGTTACTTGCGCAACGTCGTCGAAACCGTCCGCGTCACCGTGGCTTGAGGGGAATGATCATGCAGCGCACCGTTTTCCTCGCCATCACGCTCGCCCTCGCCGCCGTGGTGGGTTCGGCACTTGCAGCACCGGTCAATTACAAGACCCCCGATGAGGTCGCGGCGTTCAAGCCCGGGCCCAATCTCGAAGTCGTGCAGGGCAATTGCAGCGCCTGCCACTCCGCCGATTACATCAACACGCAGCCGCCGATGAAGGACAAGAAAGGTTTCTGGCAGGCCGAGGTGACCAAGATGATCAAGGTCTATGGCGCCCCCATCGACGATGCCGATGTCGGCAAGATCGTCGATTATCTGGCCGCGACTTATTGACGGATGGCGCGCGACGCGCGGACCAATTGACCGCGAAACGGGCAAATCCGGCAAAAACGCCGCGAAGTTGAGCGGAATTCGGCGAAATGCCGATGTGGATTGAGCTACCAAGCCAGCCACATTCCGCGTATCGTATTAGGACCGAACCGGCCGGTTGGCGGGGACTGGCGGTTCGAGATCTCGGAGGAAGACCCGCGGAGAAGTCGTGATGGCTAAAGGTACGGTCAAGTGGTTCAACCCGACGAAGGGTTATGGATTTATCCAGCCGGCGTCGGGCGGCAAGGATGTGTTCGTGCATATCTCGGCAGTGCAGAAAGCCGGTCTGTCGTCCCTGAACGAAGGACAGACGGTGGAGTATGAAGAGATCGCAAACCGAGGCAAAAGCTCCGCAGAGAACCTCAAAGTATAAGCCCGCCGGCTTTTGCTAACTCCCGGATCAATCCGGGAGCCGGGCCAAGAAAATTTCAGAAGACGGTCAGTGCATTCGACGACAGGCGTTGCGATTGCACACGGAGAACTATTTGCCCGTGAAGACCGCCCGTTCGACGCCACAGCAACGACAATCGCGACCGCATTTCGTTAGTCCACCGGCAATGGTGCGTCGCGCTTGATCTCTTCCATCACCGCATAGGTTCGCGTTTCGCGCACGCCCGGCATCGACAGCAGGGTCTCGCCAAGGAAGCGCCGATATGCAGTCATGTCTGCCAGCCGCGCCTTCACAAGATAGTCGAAGCCGCCAGCAACCATGTGACACTCCAGCACTTCGGGCGCGAGTTTCACTGCGCGGGCAAAACGCTCGAAATTGTCGGGCGTGGTCTTGTCGAGCAGCACCTCGACGAACACCAGGAGCCCGAGGCCGAGCCGGTGCGGGTTGAGCCGCGCGCCATAGCCCTCGATAAACCCCTCTCGCTGCAAACGCTTCAGCCGCTCGCCGATCGAGGTCGGCGACAGCCCGATGCGCTCCGCGAGCTCAACATTGGCGATTCGCCCGTCCTGCTGCAAAATCGAGAGGATTTTCCGGTCGGTTCGATCTAGTTCCATATTTCATAAGGCCAAATTGCTTAATAGCTTAATTTTCTAAGCCGAATGAGCTAAATTGTCTATCGAGCTAAGGTCGCGTGAGCATTATCCTGGATTGGAGCCACAGGACACGCCATGCCGAACGTTCCGCCTCCCTTCTCCGCCGCCTACGCGCCCGATGATGCCGTTGTCGCCGCGCGCCGTTTGCCGTCTGCGCATCTCGGCCCCGCGCAGGAGGCGCGGATCGATCGCACCGCGACGCGGCTGATCGAAGCCATCCGCAAGCGCGATGACCGGCTTGGTGGAGTCGAGGACATGCTGCGGGAGTTCGCGCTCTCGACCAAGGAAGGGCTGGCCTTGATGGTGCTGGCCGAGGCGCTGCTGCGCGTGCCGGACGCGCGCACCGCCGACCAGTTCATCGAGGACAAGCTCGGCGAGGGCGACTTCATCCACCACGAGACCAAGTCCACGGCCTTCCTGGTCAACGCCTCGGCCTGGGCGCTCGGCCTCTCGGCGCGGGTGATCCAGCCCGGCGAGACGCCCGACGGCACCATCGGCCGGCTGGTGAAGCGGCTGGGCGCACCGGCGGTGCGCACCGCCACGCGCCAGGCGATGCGGCTGATGGGCAATCATTTCGTCCTGGGCGAGACCATCGCGCAGGCGCTGGAGCGGGCCCGGCCGCGCTCCGGCGAGAGGGCGCGCTATTCCTTCGACATGCTTGGCGAAGGCGCGCGCACGGCCACTGATGCCAGGCGCTATTTCGACGCCTATGCCAGCGCGATTCTGACCATCGGCAAGGCGGCGGGTCACCATCCCCTGCCCGACCGGCCCGGCATCTCCGTCAAGCTCTCGGCGCTGCATCCGCGCTTCGAGGCGACCAGCCGCAACCGTGTGATGGCGGAGCTGGTGCCGCAACTGCTGGACCTGGCGCAGCGCGCCAAGGCCCATGATCTCAATTTTACCGTCGATGCCGAGGAAGCCGACCGGCTGGAATTGTCCCTCGACGTGATCGCGGCAACGCTCGCCGATCCCTCGCTCGCCGGCTGGGACGGATTTGGCCTCGCGATCCAGGCCTATCAGAAGCGCGCCGGCGACGTGATCGACTATGTCGATGCGCTCGCCCGCGCGCATGACCGCAAGCTAATGGTGCGGCTGGTCAAGGGCGCCTATTGGGACACCGAGATCAAGCGCGCGCAGGAGCGCGGGCTCGACGGCTATCCCGTCTTCACCCGCAAGGCGATGACGGATCTGAACTACGTCGCCTGTGCTCAAAAGCTGTTGAGCTTGCGGCCACGCATCTTCCCGCAATTCGCCACCCACAACGCACTGAGCGTCGCGACCGTGCTGGAGCTTGCCGGTGCCAACGGCGGCTTCGAATTCCAGCGCCTGCATGGCATGGGCGAGGCGCTCTACGAGCAGCTCGCCAAGGATCACCCCGAAATCGCCTACCGCACCTACGCCCCGGTCGGCAGCCATCGCGACCTGCTCGCCTATCTGGTGCGGCGACTGCTGGAGAATGGTGCCAACTCCTCCTTCGTGGCGCAGGCGTCCGATTATCGCGTGCCTGTTGCGGCGCTGCTGCAACGTCCGGCGGATGCCATCGTCCGGCCGCAGCAGGCGGCCCATCCCAAGATTCCGCTGCCGGGCGATCTGTTCGCGCCGGAACGGCGCAATTCACGCGGTGTCGAATTCGGCGCGCGTGCCGCGCTCGACCGGTTGCTGACCGACGTCAAGGCCGAGACGATCGACCTCGTGCCGATCGCGGACGCAACGCCGGATCGGGCCAATGCGGCAGTGACTGCTGCGCGCGCGGGCTTTGCCGCCTGGAGCCGGACTCCGGCAGCCACGCGCGCGGCAGCGCTCGAGCAGGCGGCGCATCTTCTGGAGAACCGCGCGCCCCATTTCATCGCGCTGCTGCAACGCGAGGGCGGCAAGACGCTCGACGATGCGCTGTCGGAGCTGCGCGAGGCCGCCGATTTCTGCCGCTATTATGCCGCGCAGGGCCGCAAGCTGTTCGGCAACGATGTGGCGATGCCGGGCCCGACCGGCGAGAGCAATGCGCTGGCCATGCGCGGCCGTGGCGTCTTCGTGGCGATCTCACCGTGGAATTTTCCGCTGGCGATCTTCCTCGGCCAGGTCACGGCGGCGCTGATGGCCGGCAACAGCGTGGTGGCCAAGCCCGCGGAGCAGACCCCGCGCGTCGCGGTCGAGGCAGTGCGGCTGCTGCACGAGGCCGGCATTCCCATAAGCGCGCTGCACCTCGTCATCGGCGACGGCCGCATCGGCGCCGCGCTGGCGGCGCACCCCGATGTCGGCGGAATCGTCTTCACCGGCTCGACCGAGGTCGCTCGCAGCATCAACCGGGCGCTGGCAGCCAAGGACGGGCCGATCGTGCCGCTGATCGCGGAGACCGGCGGCATCAACACCATGATCGCGGATGCGACTGCGTTGCCCGAGCAGGTCGCAGACGACGTCGTCACTTCGGCGTTTCGTTCCGCCGGCCAGCGCTGCTCGGCGCTGCGGCTGCTGTTCGTGCAGGAGGACGTCGCCGACCGCATGATCGAGATGATCGCGGGCGCGGCGCGCGAGTTGAAGATCGGCGATCCAAGCGACGTCGCGACCCATGTCGGTCCGGTGATCGATATCGAGGCCAAGCAGCGCCTCGATGCGCATATCGCACGGATGAAGAGAGAGGCACGGCCGCACTTTGCCGGCACCGCGCCGGAGGGCTGCTTCGTCGCGCCACATATTTTCGAGCTTGGGGATGCCGGCCAGCTGACCGAGGAGGTGTTCGGCCCGATCCTCCACGTCGTGCGCTATCGTGCGGAACATCTCGAACGCGTCCTGCAAGCCATCGAGCGCACCGGCTACGGGCTGACGCTCGGCATCCATTCCCGCATCGACGATACGATCGAGGCGATCGTCGACCGCGTCCAGATCGGCAACATCTACGTCAATCGCAACATGATCGGCGCCGTGGTCGGCGTGCAGCCGTTCGGCGGCAACGGCCTGTCCGGAACCGGCCCGAAAGCCGGCGGCCCGCACTACCTCGCGCGCTTCGCCATCGAGCAGACCGTGACGATCAACACCGCAGCAGCCGGCGGCAACGCTGCCCTGCTCGCAGGGGATGAGTGAGGCGGGGCGAGGAGCGTTGCATCCCGGCGAAACATCGGTCTAATGCTGCCGGTGACGTGGCCCTCGCCAATTCCAGCGCGCGGGAAACAACACGAGCGAGGGAGCAACGCGGCGATGGAAAAGGGCATTTTTGCAGGGCTCAAGGTGCTGGATTGCGCGAGTTTCATCGCAGCGCCGGCGGCCGCGACCGTGCTGTCGGATTTCGGCGCCGATGTCGTCAAGATCGAGCCGCCCGGTGCCGGCGATCCCTACCGCAATCTGCCCAACATTCCGGGCTATCCGACCAGCGAGCACAATTTCGCCTGGCTGCTGGAGGCCCGCAACAAGAAGAGCATCGCGCTCGACCTCGCAAAGCCTGAGGCGCAGGCCGTGCTCTACAAGCTCGTGGAAGAGGCCGACGTCTTCATCACCAACATGCCGCCGCCGGTGCGCGCCAAGCTCGGCATCACCTACGACCACCTCGCCCATCTCAACGACCGGCTGATCTACGCCTCCTTCACCGGCTATGGCGAAAAGGGCGAAGAGGCCAACAAGCCCGGCTTCGACAGCAACGCCTATTGGGCGCGCTCCGGCCTGATGGACCTCGTCCGCGCCGACACCAACACGACGCCGGCCCGCTCGGTCGCCGGCATGGGCGACCATCCCTGCGCCATGGCGTTCTATGGCGCCATCGTCACCGCGCTGTACCAGCGCGAGAAGACCGGCAAGGGCTCGCATGTCGCCTCCAATCTGATGGCGAACGGCGTGTGGGCTGCGAGCGTGCTGGCGCAGGCAAAGCTCTGCGGCGCCAAATTCGCCGAGCGGCGACCGCGCGAACGCGCGTTGAACGCGGTCGCCAACCACTATCAGTGCAAGGACGGCCGCTGGCTGATCCTGTCGTTGCTGAGCGAGGAGAAGCAGTTTCCGACGCTGGCCAGGTGTCTCGGCCGCGAAGACCTCATCACCGATCCGCGCTTTGCCACCAAACCCGACCGTCACGCCCGCTCCGTCGAACTGATCAAGATCTTTGACGAGACCTTTGCGACCAGGGATCTCGCCGAATGGCGCAAGATCCTCGACGGCAACGGGCTGGTGTTCGGCATCGTCGGCATTTTGGACGACATCCCGAACGACAAGCAGATGCTCGACAACGAGATTCTGGTGCCGTTCGAGAACGACACCATGCTCACCATCTCCAGCCCGATCTGGATCGACGGCGCCAAGAAAGTGCAGCCGCGCAAGCCGCCCGGCGTCGGCGAGCACAGTGACGAGATTTTGCGCGGCGCGGGATACGACGAGGCGGCGATCAAGCAGCTGCGGTCGCAGGGGGCGGTGGGGTAGGGGCGCTGGCGGTGATACATTCACGCTGTCGTGCCCGCCCACTTGGCCAAATGGCCCCCGGGGCGCGGCCCCCATGACCCAGCCGGAGGTGGGGGGCGGCGCAGGTTAAAACAACAAGTAGCCAAAACCCCCGGGGGGGGTTGGGGGCCGAGTGGGGGGGGGGTGGGCCGCCCCCCCCCCACCCGGTAGGACCCGCGGTGGGGGGGGGGCGGTGGCCAGGG
>NZ_JBVVPT010000040.1:34655-54300 GCF_055811715.1 Bradyrhizobium sp. WSM4872
TAAACATTCCGGCTGGCGTCCGGGCCTAGGGCCCATTGGCCCACGGGGGCCGGGACCCATATCCCAGAGAGGAAGTTGGCGGACGAAGCTGATAACTCCAAGTCTTCGCCAAACCACGTTCGGTGGTTATGGGTCCCGGCCTTCGCCGGGACGACCGTAAGGGAATAGCTTGCTTCAACAATCACCGTCCTCGCGAGGTCCCATGCCCGGCTACCGCCTGCACTACTTCCCCGAATCCGGCAACAGCTACAAGCTGGCGCTGATGCTGACGCTTTGCGGCGAGAGGTTCGAGCCGGTCTGGACCGACTTTGGCGGCGGCGTCACGCGCACGCCGGAATGGCGCAAGAGCGTGAACGAGATGGGCGAGATTCCCGTGCTCGAGGTGGACGGTGTGAAGATGACGCAGACCGCGCCTCTCCTGCTCAAGCTTGCCGACCAGTACGGGCGTTTCGGTGCCGAGACCGAGGAGGAAAAGTTCGAGCTGCTGCGCTGGCTGTTCTGGGACAACCACAAGCTCACCGGCTACATGGCGACGTACCGCTTCATGCGCGCCTTCACGCAAAACAACGATCCGCAGGTGCTGAAACATTTTCGCCGGCGGCTCGAAGACTTCCTCGGCATTCTCGACGGCCATCTCCAGCACAATGAATTCGCGATCGGCACCAGGCCGACCGTCGCCGATATCTCGATGATGGCCTATCTGCACTATCCGAGCGACGAGCACGGCTTCGATTTCGCGGAAAGCTATCCCGCCATCCACGCCTGGCTTGGCCGTATGGCCACACTGCCCGGGTGGAAGCCGGCCTACGAGCTGCTGCCCGGCAAGCGGATGACGAATTACGCGAAGTGAGTGCGCTCGCGCCACGTCGTCTCGGCCGTCATGGCCGGGCTTGTCCCGGCCATCCACGATCTTGAGCGGGGACACCAGAACGTGGATGTCCGGGACAAACCCGGGCATGACGAAAGAAAGCTACTTCAGCGCCAGCCAGCCGAGCGTAAACAAGATTCCACCGATGATGACGACCGCTACGATGGCCGAGATGCTGACGCGAACGCTGCCGGTGACCTGCTTGGCCTCTTCATTCTGCGCGATCTCGCGATTGCGCTCCTTGTTGGCTTCGCTGGATTCCGTCATGGGGTCATCCAAACCGGTTCGAGACAGCCTAACGCGTCTTGATGAAGCACATGCCGATGCGGCGCGAGGCCGCGGCAGCCTGACAGGTCAGCCCTTTAGCACAGCTCCATGACGTAAAACTCCTGTCGGCCGATCCCGATCCCGCATTTTCCAGGGAACAATGCGCACCCCATCCATCCTGATATTCGGTCCCGGCCAGCTCAGTGCTGCCGCGGGTCTGCGGCCGGCCGGCAAATCCGCGTGAGAAATCAGGACGTTTGCCTGCGGCCATCGCGGTCAGGATGTCGCGGCGGCGGACCTGGTCGCCAAGAAAATGCGGCGAGGCCGGCACGATGGTCGAGTTGGACGGCTTGTCCGCAAGCCAATCGACGCCCGGGAAATGAAAGCCGCCGATGCCGCGGGTCTGGTGGCAGCCGGCACAGGTGACGTCGTTGAGGCGGCGCTGGAAACCCGCGATCGAGCGGACGTTCTGCATGTCCCCGCGCGCCGCCGCCTGCTTCAGCGCACCAACCACGTCGGTGTCCGAGAAGACCGGCTCGCCTCGCCCTTCTCCGTTGCCCTCCCCTTGCATCATCCCGAACTCTGGCTGCAACGGAGACGCATCGAGGCCGGCTGGTGTCGGCACGATTGCGGCTTTGGCCAGGAATTTTTCCGGGATCAGCACCGTGCCGCGGTCGAAGTCGCGAAGATGATCGGGCGCGAGCAGCCAATCCCTGAAGTCGCGCCGGAGATCATTGTCGGCGAGGATGCGGTCACGGTCGATCTGGTTCTCCAGCGTCGATTCCTCGAACGCCTTCGAGACGGCGTCGTACTTGAACACCTTGAGCAGATAGTCGGTGCGGAAATCGTGCAGCGCTGATTTCGCTGCAACCGAGATCTGAATGTTGGTTTCGATGCGATCGAGCATCGCATCGTAAGGATAGAAGCTACTGCCGATCAGCTCCTGCCAGTCGCCATTGCCGAGCCAGCGTCGCGCGACCTCGGCGCAGGTGATCGGCTTACCGCTCGCATCCGTCTGCCGCGCATCGCGCGCCTTCATCACCAGATTGAGTGTCATCGGCAGCCGTGTCGCGGTCTTGCTACCGTCCGGCTTAGTCTCGAAACGCGCAAGACGATAGATCAGCCTGATCTCGCCGCAAGAGTCTTCCGAGACATAGGCTCGGTCCATACGGTTGACGATGCCGGCCAGCACGAAACGGGTGTCGCGGGATTTCAGATTGGCGCGGTCGAACAATTGCACGTCGAAGCCCTCGCCGACGCCGATGGTCTCGGTCGGATATGCCGCCTTCTGCCGCGCGACGTAGCGATCGATCTCGGCGTCGATAGCGGGGCGAATTTCCTTGAGCTGCGACAGCCACGAAAACATCAGATCGGTCGTCAGCCGAAAGTTCGCGTTCCGCTCCGGCCACAACAGGCGCGAGATCGTGAGCGCATCGTGCTGGTCGAGCTCGCGCAGGAGATCGGGATCGGTAATCGCCGTGCCGCGCGCCAGCTGCGCGTTCTCCGCGGCCAACAACGACACGATGCCGCCGAAAAATACGGCGGCGGCAACGAGACTTCGCAACGCGCGGTTCATGCCCTAGGTAACACCGCGCCGGGACGGCTATTCAAGCAAAAAGGCGCTTCACATGGAGGTGAAGCGCCTCTTCGGAAATCGGATAGGAGCCGCTCAGCGCGCGACGATCAGCCCCTTGCTGGTGACGACCACCCAGCGGCCGTCCTGGCGGCGGATCGCATCGACACGGCCGACGCCGGGGATGGGGTCGCCGGCATAGACCTCATAGAGGCCATTGCGGCCCTCGATCAGCGCGCCGCCGTTGGAAACGTCGCGCAGCACCCAGCCTTCGACCGTCGGCAGCCGGCCGACCTCGGTCTTGGGTGCGGCGGGAGCCGGCGCAGCTGCCGCGGTCGCAACCTGGGTCGGTGCGATCGAGCCGGTGGTCTCCCTGGCGGGCACGGCGGCTGCGGCCTGTGCGGGCGCCGCGGGCGGGGTGGCACGGAGCTTGTCGACGGTCTCGGACAGCTTCGCGATTTTGGCCATCGGTTCGGCCTGCGCCTTCTCGAGCTTGTCGAGGCGGTCGTTGGTCCGGTTGAACTGGCCGAGGCCGGTCTTGGAGGTGTGCTCGACGTTGGCCTTGAGCGCGACGACATCGGCATCGATCCGGGCGACCGAAGATTCCAGCGCGCTGGTGTCGGCGACCTGTGCCGGCGCGGGGCTTGCGAAGTGCATCATCCCTGCGGTCGCGAGCGCGCCGCTGATGGCGCCAACACTGGCCGCAATCGCCACCACCGCGGCCATCGCCGACAGACGGCGCTTGCCGCCGGTCTCGCGTGGCTCGTCCGCCCTTACATGCGGCGCAAACTCCTCATGGTCCCAGGACCGCTCCGCGGGTGCCATGACGATGAGCTTGCCGGGCTTTGGCTCGGGCCTGGTTTCGGCTTTGGCTTCGAACTTTGGCATCTCGATCCTCGATGCCTCGATTTTTGGCGGCTCGATCTTGACGGGGTCGGGCTTCACTGGATCAGGCTTGGGCGGCGCCTCGTGGTCGGGGGCAATCGACGGGGCCTCGATGCCGGCAGCAGCCTCGATGGCCTGCGGCACGGTCGCTGCGGCTTCGACGACGCCAGTATCCTGGGCGGCCTGCTCGGGCATTGGTTCGCTCACGGCTCAAATACTCCAGTCTCGGTTGACCTTTTGGTAACTTTCATTGCTTGCGAATTCCTTACCTCCGGACCCGCTTACCGAAATTTTAGGAAGTCTTCCGGGGCCGAATTGGGCCGGGAAAGTGGAACCGGTGTGGCGCTGTGCAACAAATCGTCAGCCGATGCTGCCCTGCGGTAGGCCACGCTCCCGCCGAACGGGCTGTTGCCCGCCCGTGTTACCCCGCTAACATGACTGCCTGTCAGCCAGAACGGCTGCAGACGGCCCTTGGGGGTGTCATGACGATCGAGAAGTGCATCAACGAGTTTGGCGTCAATGACATCATCTTCGAGGAGGGCTCGACCGGCCGCGAGCTATACGTTGTCCTTGACGGCGAGGTCGAGATCGCCAAGTTCAGCGGCGCCAGCAAGACCAGCATCATCAAACTCGGCAAGGGCGAATTCTTCGGCGAGATGGCCGTGATCGACGGCTCCGCACGTTCGGCGACCGCGATCGCGGCGGCACCGAACACCAGGGTGATGAGGGTCAACCACGCCCGCTTCGTCTATCTCGTCAGCCAGCAGCCGGCGTTTGCGCTGATGGTGATGGACGCGCTGTCGAAACGCCTGCGCGCCGCCAACGCGGTCAGCTACCGGGCGGCCCAATCATGAACGACCGCAAGCCGACGGCCTTTCCGGTCCTGATGAAGAACGACACCTGCTCGCTGATCCAGGCAGCGGACGACGTCTACCAGATCCGTTTCTCCAATCGCGCCGCCAACGTCTATCTCGTGCGCGGCTCGGCGCGGACCATCCTGATCGATACCGGGCTGTCCTCGAACTATGCGGCGATGGTCGAATGCCTGGACTTTGTCGGCTGCCCGCCGGAGAAGATCGACATGGTGGTGCTCAGCCACGAGCATCTCGACCACATCGGCGCGGCCTGGCACTTCAACGAGCGCCGCACCTTCGTCGCCGCCCATCGCCTCGCCGCCAACAAGATCATGCTGCGCGACGACTTCTCGATGCTGCGAAAGATGTTCAACGAGCCGAACGTACCTGTGAATATCGACATCTGGCTCGAGGAGGGCAATCTGATCGACCTCGGCAATTTCCGTCTCAACGTCATGCACACGCCGGGACACACCTCGGCCTGCATCACGCTGTTCGATCAGGACAAGGGCCTGCTGTTCGCCGCCGATACGCTCATGCCTGGCGGCGTGATGGGCGGCGTGTTCGGCTCGGGCAGCATCGCCGACTACATCGAATCGCTGGAGCGGCTCAAGGGATTGAACGCGAAGATCTTGCTTTCAGGCCACGGCCGGCTATCGGACACGCCGCAGGAGGACGTGCGTATCGCCATCGCGCGGTCGCACGGTCTATTGGACGACACCGCGCAATTGTTCGACGCGCTGGATGCGCGCTCGAACTTCGAGCCGATCATGCAGTCGGTGCGGGATCTGAACAAGCTGGACGATTAGGTGGGCTGGCGGGCGTTGGTCCGCAAGGCAAAGCACCGATGTCCCCACAATCCTGGCGAAAGCCAGGACCCATACCGCGAGGTCCATCGGTCGTACGCAGCAGGCGTACCGAATATTTGATTTTCGCCAAACTCCTCACTGGCATATCGCGACGAGCGCAAGGGCGCTCGCGCTGGGGTCCTGGCTTTCGCCAGGACGACATCGGGACTCCATTACCGCATGCTTGCAGCGGCTACATCACCACCGGTGCATCCGGCAGCTCGTTGGGATGCGGGCCGCTTGGCGGAAAGTGCTTTGCCAGCTCCCGGGACACCGCCTCGATCCCGCCGATCACGCCGCGCTCGAACTGCCCCGACCTGAACTCGACTTCCATGGCGCGGCAGATGCGTTCCCAACGCTCGCCACCAACCTTCGCATCGATACCGCGGTCGGCGATGATCTCGACATCGCGGTCGGCGAGCAGGAGATAGATCAGGACGCCGTTGTTGTGCGCGGTGTCCCAGATGCGCATTTGCGAGAACACGTCGAGCGCGCGCTCGCGCGCCGGCTGGTCACGAAACAGCGGGCCACCGTCGAGCGCGCCTTCGACCACGAACCGCACCTGGCCGGAATGGCTGGCTTCGCCGCGCTTGATCGCCTGCTCGATGCGGTCAAGCACGTCTTTCGGGAACACCTGCTTGGCACGCCAATGGTGCTGGAGCAGATGCCGGGTGATGCGCCTGATGCTCATGACCTACCAGCTCCCCGAGGCACCGCCGCCGCCAAAACTGCCGCCACCGCCACTGAAGCCGCCGCTCGACGACGACCCGCTGCTCCAGCCGCCGGATGACGAACCGCTCGACCACGATCGGCCGCGCGAGGATCCCGTGCCCGATCCCGCCCCAAACAGATCGGCGATAAACGTCAGCACAGCGCCGAGCACACCGACGCCCAGTCCAATGGCCGCGGAGCCGATCACGAACCAGGCGAGGACACCAACGATCGCCCCGGTTATTCCCGAACCGAACAGCCGCCCGAACATCGAGCGCAGGATGCCGCCGATGACCAGCGGGCCGAACAGCAGGAAGTAGAAAAGCGGCTCGACGTCGTTCCAATCGCCGAAGTTCACGCTGCGCGATGGCGTCGGCAACGGCTCGCCGTCGATGATGCGGATCATGCGATCGACGCCCGCCGTGATGCCGCCGGCGAAATCGCCACTCCTGAATTTCGGCGTGATGGCTTCATCGATGATGCGCCGCGACGTGACGTCGGTGAGCGCACCCTCGAGGCCGTAACCGACCTCGATGCGCAAATGCCGGTCGTTCTTGGCCACCACGAGGATGGCGCCGTCGTCGACCTTCTTGCGCCCGATCTTCCAGGCCTCCGCAACGCGGATCGCGAATTGCTCGATCGTCTCCGGATCCGTCGTCGGCACGATCAGGACGGCGATCTGGCTGCCCTTGCGGGTCTCGAAGTCCTGCAGCTTTTGCGACAGCGCGGCGATGTTGCCGCTGGAGAGCGTGCCGGTCTGATCGACCACGCGGCCGGTGAGCTGGGGTACGGCGACGTCGGCCGAGGCGGGAAGCGCAAAGGTTAGAAAGAATGAGAATGCGACGGCGACTATCGCTCGCCACACATGCGCTGTCATCGCCCGGCTCGACCGGGCGATCCAGTATTCCAGAGACGCCAGCGGGATACGGTGAAGCCGCGGCGTACTGGATTCCCCGCTTTCGCGGAGAATGACAGTGGTGGGTGGGGCTAGGCGCATGCGCAAGATAGCGCGCACTTACTTCGACGGCGCGGGTGCCGGATTGAAATCGACCTTCGGTGCGGTCGAGATTTCCTTCTCGTTCGCGACCGTGAAGTTCGGCTTCTCCTTGTAGCCGAACATCATCGCGGTGACGTTGCTCGGGAACGAGCGGATGGTGACGTTATAGTCCTGCACCGCCTTGATGTAGCGATTGCGCGCCACCGTGATGCGGTTCTCGGTGCCCTCGAGCTGCGACATCAGATCCTTGAACAGCGCATCCGACTTGAGCTGCGGGTAGTTCTCGGTGACCACGAGCAGCCGCGACAGCGCGCCGGAAAGCTCGCCTTGGGCGGCCTGGAATTTCTGGAATGCGGCGGGATCGTTCAGCACCTCGGGCGTCGCCTGGATGCTGCCGACCTTGGCGCGGGCATTGGTGACCCCGAGCAGTACGTCCTTCTCCTGCTGCGCAAAACCCTTCACCGAGTTGACGAGGTTGGGCACGAGATCGGCGCGGCGCTGATACTGGTTCACGACCTCGGACCAGTTGGCCTTGATCTGCTCGTCCTCGCTCTGGATCGCGTTATAGCCGCAATTGGTGAGGCTCAACGAGGCCAGCGCCGCCAGCACGGTCAGGATCTTGCGCATCAAATTTCTCCCGGTGGAATCGGGCGCAAGCTACCAGATTGCATCCGCGAGATGCCAGACATCTTGAGTCCGGGCCGAGGTCCGCGAAAAGCAGCCGATTTACGCAAGCCTCTTGCTTAATCCCGGCTGTAATAGTCAACTTGAGGGAACAATAATACCGGGTCGGAAACGCCAGGGGAACGCGATGAGTTCGTTCGAGACCATCCTCGTGGAGAGGCCGGAGCCGGCGATTGCCCGGATCGTGATGAACCGGCCCGAGGCGCGCAACGCGCAGAACCTGCAAATGACCTACGATCTCAACGCCGCCTTCGATGAGGCGGTGCAGGACGATGCGGTCAAGGTGATCATTCTCTCCGGCAACGGTCCGCACTTCTCCTCGGGCCATGACCTGCGGCCCGGCAGCAAGAATGAAGCGGGCGTGGATTTTCCGCCGATCGGAAATTGGGGCGGCTTCGCTGAACCAAACGCTCATGGCCGCTTCGCGCGCGAGCAGGAGATCTACCTCCAGATCACGCGGCGCTGGCGCAACCTCGCCAAGCCGACCATTGCGGAGGTGCACGGCAAGTGCATCGCCGGCGGCCTGATGCTGGCCTGGGCCTGCGATCTCATCGTCGCCAGCGACGATGCGCAGTTCTGCGATCCCGTGGTCACCATGGGTGTCTGCGGCGTCGAATGGTTCGTGCATCCCTGGGAGCTCGGGCCGCGCAAGGCCAAGGAATTTCTGTTCACGGCCGACAGCTGGAGCGCGCAGGAGGCGCACCAGCTCGGCATGGTCAACCGGGTCGTGCCGCGCGCAGAGCTTTCCTCCGCCGTGCTCACGCTGGCGCGCAAAATCGCGTCAAAGCCGTCCTTTGCGCTGAAGCTGACCAAGGAAGCCGTGAACCGTTCGGTTGACGTGATGGGCCAACCGGCCGCAATCGACCAGGCCTTTGCGCTGCATCAGCTCTGTCACGCGCATAATCTTCAGGAATTCGGCATGGTGGTCGATCCATCCGGCCTGCACCCCTCCGTGCGCAAGCCGCCGGCGGCCGCGGAGTAGACAGGATGGATCTCAATCTCACCGACGAGCAACGCCTGCTGCGCGAAAGCGCGGAGCGCTTCGTGGCGGAAAGCTACGATGCGGATCACCGCCGCAAGATGGCGAACGATGCCCTCGGCTTCAGCCCGGCGGTGTGGACGCAATTCGCCGAACTCGGCTGGCTGGCGTTGCCGATCGCGGAAGAGTTTGGCGGGCTCGGCGGCAGCGCGGTCGAGATCGGCATTTTGATGGAAGCCTTCGGCCGCGGGCTGGTGTCGGAGCCGTATATCGCAACAATCGTGCTTGGCGCTGCGTTGATCGAACGATGCGGCAGCACGGCGCAGAAGCAGGCCATCCTGCCGAAGATCGCGGACGGATCGTTGAAGCTCGCGTTCGCGCATTCCGAACGCGCGGCGCGGTTCGATCTTGCCAAGGTCGCAACCGCCGCCCACAAGACGGCGCAGGGCTGGCGTCTTGCCGGCAGCAAGATTGCGGTGCTCGACGGCCACGCCGCGGACGAGATCATCGTCTCCGCGCATATCCATGATCATCAGGGGCCATCGGCGCGGATCGGCCTGTTCCTGGTGCCGGCGACGACTCCGAATGTTGCGATCTCCGACTACGAGCGCCTCGGCGGCGGGCGGGCCTGCAATATCGTGCTATCGGATGCGCAGCTGCCGGAGGATGCCTTGCTCGGCAATGGGCATGACGCGCTGCCGGCCATCGAATGGGCTGTTGATCGCGCCATGGCCGCACTCGGCGCCGAGGCCGTCGGCATCATGCAGGTGCTCCTGGACACCACGCTGGAATACACAAAAATTCGAAAGCAATTCGGCCGGCCGCTCTCGGCCAACCAGGTGATCCGCCACCGCCTCGCCGACATGGCGGTGCAGGTCGACGAAGCGCGCTCGATGGCGTTGCGCGCCGCGCTGAAGGTCGACGCCGATCCGGTCGAGCGCGCGCGGGCGGCGTCGGGCGCGAAGGCGAAGATCGGCAGATCCGCCCGTTTCGTCGGCGAGCAGTCGATCCAGCTTCACGGCGGCATGGGCGTCACCGAGGAGCTCGAGGTCGGCGCCTATTTCAAGCGGCTGGTCGCGTTCGACACGCTGTTCGGCAGCAGCGCGCACCATTATGGCCGCCACGCTGGGCTTGGCCGCACCACCGTGCCGGCCTGACACTGGGAGAGCCTCATGGACCTGTCCTTCAATGCCGAAGAGCGCGCCTTTCAGGATCAGGTGCGCGGCTTCATTGCCAAAAATCTCACCGAGGAGATGAAGCGCGCGACCGCGCTGACGCCGTCGGTGTTCTCCGACCCCGATATCGGCATGGCCTGGCAGCGCACGCTGCACAGCCGCGGCTGGGGCGCGCCGGGCTGGCCGATCGAGCATGGCGGTCCGGATTGGACGCCGGCGCAGCGCTGGATCTTCGAGACCGAAAGCGCGCGGGCCGGCGTGCCCAATGTCAACGTGATGGGCGTGAAGATGGTCGGGCCCGTCATCATCGGTTTCGGCTCGCCTGAGCAGAAGAATTTTTATCTGCCGCGCATTCTGTCCGGCGAGGATTATTGGTGCCAGGGCTATTCCGAGCCGGGCTCCGGCTCCGATCTCTCCTCGCTGAAGACCCGCGCGGTGCGCGATGGCGACGACTACATCATCAACGGCACAAAGATCTGGACCACGCATGCCCACCACGCCAACCGCATGTTCGCGCTGGTGCGCACCAGCGACGGCCCGCGGCAGCAAGACGGCATCAGCTTCATCCTGATCGACATGAAGACGCCGGGCATCACGACGCGCCCCATCCTCACCATCGGCGGCGACCACGAGGTCAACCAGGTGTTCTTCGACGACGTACGCGTTCCCGTGGCGAACCGCGTCGGCGAGGAAGGCAAGGGCTGGACCTACGGCAAGTATCTGCTCGAGTTCGAGCGCGGCTCCGGCATTGCGTCGGCAAAATTGCGCGAAGGGCTGAAGGCGATCGCGGAGCTCGCCGAGTCCGACCTGACGGGGCGCGCGATCGACAGTCCCGACATCGCGACGCGCATCTCCGAGGTCGAAATCGACATCGACGCGCTGGAGATGACCGAGCTGCGCGTGCTGTCGGCACTGCAGACCGGACAGAATCCCGGTGCGGTGTCGTCGATCCTGAAGCTGCGCAACAGCGAGATCCGGCAGGCCGTGACCCGGCTTGGCGCCGACGTGATCGGCCATGACGCCCTCGCGGTCGAGCCGATGCGTCCGCTCTACAGGCTCAACCACGAGCCGGCGATGCCGGAGGAGATGCTGACGGTGATGCCGGAATATCTCAACGGCCGCGCGTATACGATCTTCGGCGGCACCTCGGAGATCCAACGCGATATCATTGCGAAGATGATGTTGGGGATTTAGCGCGAACTTTTTCCTCACTCTCGGTGTCGTCCCGGCGAAGGCCGGGACCCATTACCCCAGGGAGAGGTTTTGGCGCGAAGCTGGCAACTACGTACTTTCGCCAAATTAGACTCGGTGGCTATGGGTCCCTGCCTTCGCCGGGACGACGGCGGAGATCGCCGCCACAGCGCGGGCTACGCCTACCCCACCTTCGCATCCCGGATCGCCTGCCAGATCTTCTGCGGCGTCAGGGGCGTGTTGAGCTGGGTGATGCCGAGTTCGGCGAGCGCATCCATCACGCCGTTGGTGACGCAGGGGGGACCGCCGATGGCGCCGGATTCGCCGCAGCCCTTGGCGCCGAGCGGATTGGTGCGGCAGGGCGCGGAATCGTCCAGCGTCACCACGATCGGCGGAACGTCGTCCGCGCGCGGGATGCAATAGTCCTGGTAGCTCGCGGTGAGCAGCTGGCCATCGGCATCGTAGGACACGCCCTCATACAGCGCCTGGCCGATACCCTGCGCGACGCCGCCATGGATCTGGCCGGTGACCAGCATCGGGTTCACGGCGACACCGACGTCGTCGACGGTGGTATAGCGCACGACCTTGGAGACGCCGGTCTCGGGGTCGATCTCGACCTCGCAAATATGCGTGCCGTTCGGCCAGCTCGGACCATCGACCTCGCCCTCGGAATCGACGCTGAGTTTTGCGCCGCTCTCCTTCTCTGCAATATCGAACAGGCTGATGCGGCGGTCGGTGCCGACCACGGTGAGCATGCCGCCCTGGTATTCGATGTCCTCGACCGAGGTCTCCAGCACGTTCGCCGCCTTCTCGCGCGCCTTCTGGATCAGATCGTTGGAGGAGACAGCGACCGCCGTACCGCCGACGAACAGCGAACGCGATCCGACGCTGCCGAAGCCCATGGCGAGATCGGTGTCGCCTTGCACGACATCGATCTTGTCCATGGGGATGCCGAGCGTGTCGGAAATCATCTGGGTGTAGGTGGTCTGCAGCCCCTGTCCCATCGCCATGGTGCCGGAATGCAGGACGACGCGGCCTTCCGAAGTCGCGTGCAGGCTGACCTTTTCGGTGTGGGCGCGGCCGCCGGTCCATTCGATATAGGAAGTGAGCCCGCGGCCATAGAGCAGGCCCTTCCTCTTCGCCGCCTTCTTGCGCGCGGCAAAGCCGTCCCAGTCGGCGAGCTTCACGGCACGATCGAGCATGTGCGCGAAGGCGCCGGAATCGTAAACCTGCCCCGCTGCATTCGTGTAGGGCAATTGCGCCGGCTTGATGTAGTTGGCTTTCCGGATCGCGCGCGGATCCATGCCGATTTTTCGCGCGGCCGCGTCGAACAGGCGCTCGACGATGAACACGGCCTCGGGCCGGCCCGCACCACGATAGGCACCGACCGGCGCGGTGTGGGTCATCACCGACTTCACCTCGAAATGCACCAGCGGCAAATCGTAGACGCCGGTCTGCACGAATGGCCCCAGCACCAGCGGAATAATGTTGGCCGCGCCCGAGGAATACGCGCCGGTGCAGCCGATCGAGCTGACGCGATAGGCCAGCACCTTGCCCTTGTCGTCGAGCGCGAAGGACGCGGTCGAGGTGAGATCGCGGCCATGAGTGCCGCCGACGAACTCATCGGTGCGATCGCCGCGCCAGCGGATCTTCCTGTTCAGCTTGGTTGCGGCATAGGCGACGATGCCGTCCTCGGGATAGAGGTTGGTCTTCTGGCCAAAGCCGCCGCCGATATCGCCGACCAGCACGCGAACGCTGTCCTTCGGACGCTTCAGCACGGCCTCGGCCAGCACGTCGCGAGTCGAGGCAGGCGTCTGCGACTGCACATGCAGCAGAAGGCGGCCGGATTTCTTGTCGATCTCGGCAATGGTCGAGCGCGGCTCCATGGCCGACGGCACCAGGCGCTGGCTGACGAGATCGAGCTCGACGGTATGCGCCGCCTTGGCAAAAGCCTCGTCCACCTTGGCGGCATCGCCGTAGCTCATCGCGCCCACGATGTTGTCGGGCGCCTCCGGCCACACCAATGGCGCGCCGGGCTTGACCGCCTCGACCGGATCGACCACGGCCGGCTGCACGTCATATTCGACCACGATCGCTTCGGCCGCGCTCTGCGCGTCGGCGCGCGAGGAGGCCACCACGGCGGCCACGGCCTCGCCGGCATAGCGCACGATGTCGTGCGCCAGCAGGCGGCGTGGCGGCACCGTCATCGGCTTGCCGTCAGGGCGCTTGAAGATGCTCAAGGTCGGGATGACGCCGATGTCGTCCTTGACGAGGTCGGCGCCAGTGTAGACCGCGGTCACGCCGGGCATCGCAGTGGCGGCGGCCGTATCGATCGAGACGATCTTCGCGTGCGCATGCGGCGAGCGCAGCAGGTACAACCACAGCGCGCCGTCTTCCGGCTTGTCGTCGATGAACTGCCCCTTCCCGGTGAGCAGTCGCTGATCTTCCAAACGCTTGACGGGTTGCCCCGCTCCGAAACGCAAATTGCCGGGAAGAATGTTCATTCCGTGGGGTCCCTTAATCTCTCAAATGCGGCCGCCTTTTAGCGGATCGAGGCATGCGAGGCCAGCCGCGGTTTTGGGCGCTATATCCACGATTTCGTCATGCCGGGGCATAGGCGAGCGGAAGCGAAGCCGTCCTATCGGCTCCTAGCCCAGCTCCCGCAGGGCCGCTTCCACGACCTTGCGCGCATCGGCGGTGAGTGCGGCTTGCGGCGGCACGGGATCGCCGACGTCGTAGCCCTGGAAGGCCAATCCGGCCTTGATGCAGGCGGCCAGGTTGAAACGGGCAAAAGCCTCGTTGATGCGCCACAGCCTGCGCTGGAGCGCCATCGCCTCGTCCCAGCGACCGGCCTTGCAGAGGTCGTACAGCGCGACGCTCTGGCGCGGGATGATGCAGGCCGGGCCCGCCATCCAGCCGAGCCCGCCGATCAGCATCACCGCGGCCGGGATGTGGGCGGAGGCCGAGAACACCCGCAAGGCATCGCCGCAGCGGTTCATGATCGAGAGCAGCCGGCCGGTGTTGGTCGAGGCGTCCTTGATGTAGCCGATGCGCGGATGCTCGGCGAGGCGCGCGATGACGTCGAGCGTCAGATCAGAGCGCTGGAATTGCGGATTGGTATAGATGACGACCGGGATGTCCACGGCATCGGCGATGGCGCGGAAATAGGCTTCGATTTGGGCATCGGCGAGCGGGAAATACGCTTCCAGGATCGCCAGAATGCCGTCGGCGCCGAGCTTCTGATACGCTTTCGCCTGCGCCACCGCGTCCGCCGTCGAGGTGGAGGCGACGCCCGCAACCACAGGCACACGTCCCTTGGCCGCCTCGATCGTGGTCTGCACCACCGCGGTGCGTTGGGCGGCGTTGAGATAGGCGAACTCGCCGGTCGAGCCGAGCGGGGTCAGACCGTGGACGCCGGCGCCGATCAGATCGTCGCAGAGCTTTGCGAGCACGTTCGTCCGCACCGCGCCATCGGCAGCGATGGGCGAGACGAGATAGGGGAAGACGCCGCGAAAATCGGACATGTCAGGTGTGAATCCCGGAAACTGGCCAGCGCCTGACCGGTCTTACCAACGCTGGCGCCGGCGATCAAACCCTGATCAGCCGCACCCGGGTGCCCCAGGGATCGATCGCCTCCACGCCATTGGCAAGCGCGGTGACTTTCGCGCCGCCCTTGCGCAGGCGCTCGTCCTGCGCGGCAAGCAGGTCCGGCTTCTCCGTCACCAGCGAGAACCAGGCGAGCCCGGTTGCCTGATCGTCGCGCTGGCCGGCGCCCTGGCTCTGCCAGACATTCATGCCGAGGTGATGATGATAGCGCCCCGACGACAGGAACGCGGCACCGTTGCGGCTGCGGGTCGGGTCCAGGCCGATGGCACCGTGATAGAAGCGCTCGGCCTGCGCGAGGTCGCCGACGCGCAGATGCATGTGGCCGATGCGCATTCCGTCCGGCGCCTTGGCATAATCAGGCACGCGCGTATTGGTCAGCGACAGCAGGTCGGGAATGTTGAGCTCGTCGGCCGCCATCTTGACGCTGCCCTCGCTCCACTGCCATTGCGAGGGATCGCGGTCGGCATAGACCTCGATGCCGTTGCCTTCGGGGTCGTCGAGATAGACGGACTCGCTGACGAGATGATCGGCAAAGCCCGACAGCGGCACGCGATGCGAGGCGGCTGCTACCAGCCAGCGCGCGAGGTCCTTGCGCGTGGGCATCAGGAAGGCGGTGTGATAGAGGCCGGCGGCGTTGCGCGGCTCGATCTCGGCATCAGGACGGGCCTCCAGCACCAGCAGGGTGATACCGGCCGTGCCGAGCATTGCGGCAGTTGCCGAGCGCTCCATCACGGTGAGCCCGATGACGTCCCGGTAGTAGTCCGCAACCTTGTCTAGATTTTTCACGCGCAACGTCACCATGCCGACCCGCATCGGGGTGCGGCTGGCATAGGTCGGCCCGCCGCCCTGCGGTGCACCCTCGGCGCGCGCCGCGCCCGCGGCCGCCGTTGCGAGCGAGCTGGCGCTGGCGAGTTGAAGCAGGGTGCGGCGGGTGAGGTCGATGGTCATCGGTCAGGCTCGCTGAAATCGTGAAGGCGGCGCAATTTCGCGATTGCTACACGTTGCCGTGAGCGGCTCCCAATCACATGTTCGTCGGCCGTGGTCTTACGGACCAGCTTCGCTGCCTATTTCCTGGCCATGCGGCCAGTTACGCGATCGCCCGCGACATCCCAGATTGAGGACAGCTTACAGGAGCCTCCCATGACCGAACCCACTCCCCTGTCCTCACTGTCGTCCGCGCTCGCAGACATCGTGGCGCGCACCGCGCCGTCCGTCGTCGCCGTGCATTCGCATCGCTCCCGCGCCACCGGCTTCGTCTGGAAGCCCGGCCTGATCGTCACCGCCGACGAGGCGCTGGCCGACGAGGGGGGCGTCGAGATCGGCCTCCCCGACGGCAGCACCGCGGCCGCCACGATCGCAGGCCGCGACCATACGACCGATATCGCATTGCTGCGCGCCGATACGGCGATTGCCCCGGTCAAGCTGGCCACAACGATCCCGCCCCTCGGCACTTTGTCGGTCGTCGTCGCCACCGACCGCGATACGCCGAGCGCCGCGCTCGGCATGGTGTCGCTGTCCGGCAAGAGCTGGCGCTCCTTGCGCGGCGGCGACATCGACGCGCGGATCGAACTCGACGTCCGCTTGCGCTCCAGCCAGCAGGGCGGCCTCGCGCTCGATGCATCGGGCGAAGCCTTCGGCATGGCCGTGCTCGGCCCGAGGCGTGTGCTGGTGATCCCGACGGCCACAATCGAGCGGGTCGCGGCACAGTTAGAGGCGCGCGGCCGCATCGCACGCGGATATCTCGGCCTCGGGCTCCAGCCGGTCCGGCTCGACGACGGTGTCGGCGCGATGGTGATGAATGTCGACAAGGCCGGCCCTTCGGCGGCGGCCGGCATCCGCCAGGGCGACGTCATCGTCGCCGTCAACGACCAGAAACTGTCCGGCGTGCGTGCACTGTCGCGGACGCTGGGTCCGGCGAGTGTGGGCGCGGTGGTCGATATCGCGGCGCGCCGCGGCGGCGAGCCGGTCAGCTTCAAGGTCACGATCGGCGAGAGGCCGGCGGCGTGAGCGAGGACATCGCGCCCGAGATCGTGCTGTCCCTGGAGATCGACGATCCGGTCCTCGCCGACCGACTGGCGGCCCTGCTCGGCAATATCGCCGGGCTTCGCCTCGCCGAACCCGGCGAGAAGGCGGCAGCGGCGATCGTCACCCGCGATCCGCGCATCATGCCTGAGGACATCGCGCTGACACAGCGCGAGCTCGATGTGCTGGCGTTGATGGCGGAAGGTGGCTCCAACAAGATGATCGCGCGTCAGCTCGGCATTTCCGTCCACACCGTGAAATTCCATGTCGGCTCGCTGCTCGACAAACTCGACGCCACCGGCCGAACCGATGCGGTGGCACATGCAGCACGCCGCGGCGTGATCGAACTCTAGGGCGGATGCGGCGGGAAACTG
Source organism: Bradyrhizobium sp. WSM4872 (assembly GCF_055811715.1). Lineage (NCBI taxonomy): Bacteria > Pseudomonadati > Pseudomonadota > Alphaproteobacteria > Hyphomicrobiales > Nitrobacteraceae > Bradyrhizobium > Bradyrhizobium sp. WSM4872. The sequence goes on from NZ_JBVVPT010000040.1 coordinate 51,690, forward strand.
AGCTGGACCGTCAGGCCCGGCGCGTTGTCGTGCAGGGCAATCTCGGCACCATGGAGGCGGGCGACCGCGGCGACCAGGCTTAAACCAAGGCCGTTACCCGGGGTGTAGCGGCTCTGTTCGAGCCGGTAGAAGCGCTTGAACACATGATCGCGCTCATCAGTGGGAATGCCCGGACCATCGTCGGCGATCGCGATCGTCGCACCGCCGTCGGTGCTACGGCAGGTGACGATCACCTGCCCGCCTTTGCAGCCGTGCTTGATCGCGTTGTCGACGAGATTGGCGATGGCGTCGAACAGCAGGTCGCGATCGCCAATAATCGCCACCTCGCGGTCGCCGCCGAGGCTGAGCCGCGTCGCAACCTGTTCGGCGGCGGCATCGTAGAGCTCGACGACCTCGCCAGCAATTTCGGCGAGGTTGAGGGTGCGAAAGGCGCTGCGCCGGGCGCGGGTCTCGATCTCCGAGATGCGGGTGATGGAGGCAAACATGCCGAGCACCGCGTCGAGATCGGCGATAGTGTCACCAATCAGCGCCGCGTCGGCCTCGCCATTGCGCGAGGCGTGATAAGCTTTTTCCAGCCGACCCCGCATGCGCGTCAGCGGCGTGCGCAAATCATGGGCGACATTGTCGCTGACCTGCTTGACCTCGCCCATCAAAGTCTCGATGCGGTCGAGCATCTGGTTGAGGTTTTCGGCGACGCGGTCCCACTCGTCGTGACTGCCGCGCAAGGGAATGCGCTGGTCGAGGCCCGACATCATGATGGCGCGGCTGGTGGCGTTGATCTCCTCGATTCGCCCGACCGTGCGGCGCGTCACCAGCACCGCGGCGAGCCCGGCGAGCACCAGCATCAGCACGGCGACAGCGGCCATTGCGAGCTCGATCATCGCGGTGAAGCCGCCGTGATCGCCAGCATCGCCGACACGGCTCCGCACGTAGGCGATCGTGCCGAAATAGACATAGGCCATGATCGCCGCGACGATCAGCCCGAATGCCGCGATCGCGATCAGCGCAAGGCGAAAGGTCGAGGAGCGGAGCGTTTTAGCCAGGAGCACGGAGACAATATCCGATGCCGCGGATGGTGTGGATCAGCGGATAGGCCTGGGCATCATCGACCTTGCGACGGACGCGCCCGACATAGACATCGATGATGTTGGTGGAGGGATCGAAGTGCAGATCCCAGACATGCTGGAGCAGCATCGCACGCGAGACGACGCGGCCCTCGTTGCGGACGAGATATTCGAGCAATTGGAATTCCCGCGGCAACAGCGGAATCTTCCGGCCGCGGCGGCTCGCGCTGCGCGCGATCAGGTCGATGGCGAGATCGCCGACCCGCAGGATCGTCTCCTTGGCAACAGTGTCGCTGCGCCGGCCCAGTGCCTCCAGCCGCGCCAGCAATTCGGTGAAGGAGAACGGCTTGACGAGATAATCGTCTCCGCCGGCCCGCAAGCCGCGCACGCGGTCGTCGACTTCGCCAAGTGCGGAGATGATAAGGAACGGCGCGGCGATGCCGTCGTCGCGCAACTGGCGCATCACGCTGATGCCGTCGATGTCGGGCAGCATGCGGTCGATGGTGATCACGGCATAGTCGCGGGCGGCGCCGTGGCTGAGGGCCTCGCGCCCGGTGGCGGCGAGATCGACGTCGTAGCCGGAAATCGTCAGCTCCTCGACGAGCTGGCCTGCGGTTTCCGCATCGTCCTCGACGACCAGAATGCGGCGGTGACCTCCGGTCATGACAAACTCCGCGCGACGATCGCCACCAGACTATCCCGTTCCGGGGCTGAGCGGAACCGTCCGATGACGATCGCGACAATGGTGCGGTACGGCGATGCTAGTACCAAGAGTCTCCGCACACATTGACCCATTGCCACCCATAGGGCGTCCAGCTCCTGCGCCAACAGCCGTCATTGTAACCGGCATAGATGAAAGGTGCTCCGAAGAAGAAGCGATGGTGGTACCGGAAGAAGGCGTGGCGGCCGACGAAGGGCCTGCCGTGCCAGCCGGAGCCAGCGAAGCGCGGCCCGATCGCCGCATGCGCGAAGCCGGCGCCGCCGAAGCCCGGGCCGCCGACATGGGCGAAACGGGCGCCGCCGATGCCGCCAACGTGCATACCACCAAAGCCACCGGCGTGCATGCCGCCGCCACCGAAATGCCCGCCACCGCCAAAGCCGCCACCGCCGTGACCTCCGCCACCGCCGCCACGGGCGAGCACAGGCGAAGCGAGCGCCATCACCGCGGCGATCGACACCGCAGTGAGGCCTTTGAGAATCCTGTTGTCCATCGAAGCGTCCTCCGTGCTGCGCAGCGATACCTGCCGCGCGAGGAGGCTCAGATGAAAGCAAGGGACCAGCACCTTCAACTTACAAACGCGCCAGATTCTGACGCGGGTGTCAGGGAGGAATCGCTCTCTCACTCCCTCGCCCCGTTCTTACGGGGAGAGGGTGGGGTGAGGGGCTGCATCCACGAATTCGATTTTGAATTGGAGGGTGCAACGCGTGGGGACTCGGAGGGATCTTTGATCCGGTTCGCAGGTTGCCCTGCCCCTTGTATCTGCACGGCCAGCATTTGTGCGATGGAAGTGACTTAGCGCCTTGGCCGGTGGCCACCGGCCAAGGCG